>CAYHFE010000047.1:0-23645 GCA_964355375.1 uncultured Verrucomicrobiota bacterium | reverse complement strand
GTTCAACCGGCCGGCCAGCAGCGCGCCGTTGTCGGGATTCTGCTCCGGAGAGAAAGCCCAGAGTCCGTTGAGGATTGTGTTCTTGTCCGCCCCTTGCGGCGCGGCCTCCACGGCGATCTCGATCTTCCCGTCGCCGTCGGCGTCCTTCCCGTCGAACCAGAACGCCGCCGCCTTGTTCTGGCCGATGTCGGCCACGGTATCCACGGTCGTCGGTTCGGCGCCTTCCACCCGCAGCACTTGCACGCGCTGCCCGGCTTGATTCCACCAGCCTTCGCAGAGCGCCAGGGCCAGGCGGCGCGCCGCGCCCGCCGGCACGGCGAGCTCGAAGCGGATGGGGCCGCCCGTGTGGACGGCAATGTGCCGGAGCGACGGATCGAGCGCGGCGGGCGGCCGAGCCCAATCGCGGTTCGTGCCGCCCGAATCCGTGCGGCGCAGCGGCGAGGCGGCCGCGGGCGCGGCGGGCTGCCGCAGGTCGGTGATTGCGAACGCCTCTTCCACGATCTCCAATCCGTCCGCGGCCCGCCACGTCCGCACGAGGGGAAGGCGCGGCGAGAGCAACTCCTGCTTCTGCCAGACCGCGCCGCCCGCCACCTCCACACCGACGCGCGTCGCGAACTCGCGTCCGCCCTGTCCGTAGTGGTAGAGCAGCTCGCCGCTGCGATCCACGAGCGACTTGTGCGGATCGTCCGGCAGGCAGATCGCCGTCTGCCATTCCGGAGGCGCGTAGCGAAAGTCCACGGTGCCGGCCCGGGCGGCGGCGAGCGGGACCGATGCGGTTTGAGAGAAGAGAACGGCCAAAGCCGCGATGGTCGTCCGGTGGAGTTGTTTCATACGGTGGTTCGTTCGTTGTTTCTTGTGATGAAAATAGGCTTCCTGCCCGCCGCGCGTTGTCCATTTCACCACGGACGGCTGTGCGTGAAATAGCAGAAGTCAATGATACAGAGACGCACTCGTCTGCCGTTGACATGGGTCAATGCCCGGCAGGCACTGGCTCTTCTGCTTCCAGAAGGGAATGGATCGATTACCCAGGCGTCGGACACGCCTGGTTGGACAAAGTCGAGGAGCGGCTCGCGACGCTCGACGCCGCCGGCTTGCGGCTCGATTAAATCACGAATAACTCGGTGAAACAGATTCAAACCTGCTCTTGATGGTGCCTAACGCATCTCTTCCTTTCTATGTAATATCTTACTTCTTATCTTTTGACGGATATTTGTGAGTGTGTCAGATTAATTTCCGTGAGTACGATAACAAAAACCGATTCCGTTTGGTTCACCACCAAAGGTCAGGTCGTAATCCCGGCCTGGCTTCGCAGACAATTCCACATCGAGGACGGCACGAAAGCGGTGGTTCAGGCCACGCCTGAAGGCATCCTGCTTAAGCCGGTGACCTCTGTGACTATCCGCCGCTTGCGAGGAATCTTGAAGCGCAAACCGGGTGACAAGCCATTTGATGCGGAGTGGGCTGGGCACAAACGCGAGGAAAAGGAACTGGAGGAGGCCAAGTATGCCCGCAGCGCAGGTTCTCGATAGCCACGCCCTCCTCAAACTGCTCCGGGACGAGCCGGGTGCCGAGACCGTCGCGCAGATTCTCGAAAAGGCTGGGCAACGCGACCAACCGGTCCACATGACCGAAGTGAACTACGCCGAGGTCCAATACATGATTCGCCGCAAGGACGGCGATGCGGCATGGCAGACGATTGCTGGCGAACTCGTCGCCGCGCCGATTCAATTTCATCCCGCTGATCGCCGCTTGGCGGACAGCGCCGCCGATTTCAAAGCGCGTTTCAAAATCAGCCTCGCCAACGCCTTCGTCGCCGCTCTGGCGAAGGAGAAGAAAGCCAATCTTGTCACCGGAGATCCGGAGTTCAAGGTGCTGGAAAAGGAAATCAATATTACTTGGCTCAAGTGATCGATTTTGAGCAGAATCCGCGGCAAAACGGAGGTGAAAGCGAATCAGACGTTTTTCATTCCACAGAGCATCCGGCGGATGCGGTTGTCAGACCGGAAACGGTCGCCGGAGCTTTCGTCTGCCTTTCGCAAGATGCGCGTCGAGACGTTCGGAGACTTGAGTGGAGTCTGTCTCCGCAATTTCCAGCGCGTGAGTCGAGCAGGCGGCACATTGTTTCTGGAGGTTCGCGAGCTTATTCGTCGGGCGAGGCAAGGAGACTTCGCCGCATCGTCGCTCCCGCATCCCGGGACGCAGGCTGGCCCAATCGCGCTGAATGTTCCGCGCCCGGCCATGCCGCTTCCGGCTGCTTCTCCCAGCCCGCAAACTGAAGTGTCACTCGACGTGCCCGCTGCAAAGCCAGACTCGCCAGCAGACGAAATCATTTTTATTCCGCAGGAGGCGCGGGGCACGCCCCTCTCCGCTTTTCAACTCTCTGCGCGACTCCAACACATTTTCGAAGCGAAAGGCTTTCGCCTCTTCGGCGACGTCCACGGATTGGCGTTGACTGTATTTCTTAAGTTCCGGGACTGCGGAAAGAAAACAGTTGCTGAACTCCAGGAATTAGTGCACGCGGTTCAACGCGCCCACCAGACGACGACAGCCGGCGCAGAGCGAGTCGTTGTTCACGAGCCTCCACCTTCCGTGTTCGCCGGAGCGCTGTTCATTCCTGCCAGCGTTCAATCTATCAACGCTTTTGACCTGCCGCTCTCGGCGCGACTTGAAGGCGCTCTTCGTAAGAGGAAAATTATCCGGCTCGGTGACCTGCACGGCGCTTGCTTGACCCGGGTCAATTCAGGGCGACATCATTGAGATCAGACTTCGCGCGAACTTGATCGGACTTTTTCAACAATGTCCGTTGCCATTTTGCGCCTGAATGCCATGAATAGAAAACTCCTTACGGCCCGGTTCGGCGCCTGGCTTTCCTTGTTGAACCTCGCTCACGCGGCCGGGCCGAAGACCTATCCCTTCTTCCCGTTTTGTATCGACTGGCCCGACGCGAAGAAGCGTTCCTTCGCGCAGCAGACCGTCATGCTCAAGGAACTCGGCTACGAAGGCGCCGGTTGACCAAATGGCAGGAACTCCGCAGGCAACTCGCGGAAACGAATAACCCATGAAACACCTAAACATACTCCTCGGGCTTGCAATGATCAGCCACGTCGCCTCCGCCACCGAATTCCATGTGTCCGTCAAAGGCAACGACGCCAGTGACGGCTCGTCGTCCAAACCGTTCCAGACGATTTCGGCCGCCGCCCGAATTGCCCAACCGGGCGATGTGATCACCGTCCATGAGGGCACTTATCGCGAACGGGTCAACCCACCCCGCGGCGGCGAGTCGGATGCCAAACGAATTGTTTACCGGGCGGCCCAAGGTGAGAAAGTCGAGCTCAAAGGCTCCGAAGTCATCAAGAACTGGGTCAAGGTCCGGGATGACGTTTGGCAGGTGGTCGTGCCGAATTCCTTCTTCGGTGGCTTTAACCCCTACCGCGACCTCATTCGCGGCGACTGGTTTAATCGGCGGGGCCGGGACCATCACACCGGCGCCGTTTATCTCAATGGCGACTGGCTGATCGAAGCGGCCAAGCTGGAGGAAGTGTTGATGCCGGCCGGGACCCGCCCAGCGTGGCTTTCCCAGGGAGGCCAACAGGATCCGCTGAATGCCCCATTGTGGTTTGGCCAGGTGGACGCGTCGAACACCACTCTCTGGGCGCAGTTCCCGGGCGTCAATCCGAACGAGCAACGGGTCGAAATCAACGTTCGTAAAACGGTCTTCTATCCAGACCAGCCGGGCCGGAATTACCTCACGGTGCGCGGCTTCACGCTCCGGCACGCGGCCACGCCTTGGGCGCCGCCGACCTCTGAGCAAATCGGCTTGATCGGCACGCACTGGAGCAAGGGTTGGATCATCGAGAACAACGTGGTCAGCCACTCGGTCTGCTCCGGCATCGCCCTCGGCAAACACGGCGACCAGTATGACAACACGTCGGCCGACACCGCCGAGGGCTACGTCAAGACCATCGAGCGCGCCCATGCGCATGACATCGCCTGGACCCGGGAAAACATCGGCCACCACGTGGTCCGCAACAACACCATCTCGCACTGCGAGCAGACGGGAGTAGTCGGCAGCCTCGGCGCCGCCTTCAGCACGGTCACCGGCAACACCATCCACGACATTCACGTCCGCCGGCTCTTCTCCGGGGCCGAGATGGCCGGCATCAAGTTCCATGCCGCCATTGATACAGTCATCGCGAACAACCACATCTACCGGACCTGCCTGGGGCTCTGGCTGGACTGGATGGCCCAAGGCACCCGCGTGTCGAAGAATCTGTTCCACGATAACGCCGGCCAGGACTTGTTCGTCGAGGTGAATCACGGGCCATTCCTGGTGGACAACAACCTGTTTCTGTCCCCGGTCAACCTGCTGGACATGTCGGAGGGCGGGGCCTACGCCCACAATTTGTTCGCCGGCAAAATCACTAACCGTCCGGAGCCGTCCCGCGACACACCCTATCATCCGGCCCACAGTACGAAAGTCGCCGGCCTGGCCAAGACCACAGGCGGCGACGACCGTTTTTACAACAACCTCTTTGTCGGCAATGGCGAAACGCTGACCAGCGACCGCAAAGGCAACTTGCAGGAGCTGCGATGGATCAGCAGCTTTGGACTGTGGGGGTACGACGGACGCAAACTTCCGCTGCAGACGGGCGGCAACGTCTATTACCGCGGCGCGGAACCTTACGCCCGGGAAGCCAGCCCCACCGTCCTGGCGGGCATCGATCCCCAGGTGAAACTTGTGCCGCAGGGCGACCGGTTCATTCTGCAAATCAGCCCCGGTTCGGAACTGAAACAGGCCAGCACCCGGTTCGTCACGACCGAGATCCTCGGCCAAGCCAAAATCCCCGGGCTTCCTTATGAGAACGCCGATGGTTCGCCGTTGAAGGTGGACTCCGACTACTTTGGCCAGAAGCGGAGCACGACGAAGCCCACCGCCGGGCCATTCGAGAACCCCGGGGCGGGAGACCAGAAACTCAAAGTATGGTGATGATCGCGCCGAAACCGCGGAAGACGCGGATGGCGGGTTGCTCGACAAGCTGGTCTTCGCTGTAAACTGATCGGCCTTTGGTTTCTGACGTCCAGACTCTCGCTCCCTGCCCTCGAGCAGAAGTCAATCCCGGCTATTGGCAAATTATACTGCGGTCAGTCCCGCAGATTGTCATTTACATTCCAATAGCTGGGACTGACCCCTGCTTGACCCCTGCTCGAGTGAGCTTGGGCAGTTCCAAGAGCGCCGACGCGAAGTTGCATCGGTGGATGAAAGGGAGCAGAGATAGCGGTCCAACCGAGTTTTCGGTAACCGGGAAAAAGGTTCACCAAAAGAAATGAGAAATACAGCCACGAACTATGGTCTGACCCGAATGGTCGAGGTAGGCGTTGGAATACGCCGCGCCTTCCATCACAGATAACTCGAATCGAAGCTGCAAACCGCTGACATAGACACCGCCCGGTTCAACGACTTCGCCATGTCGCCAAGTGTGTGCATGATTATTAGTTCGAATTTACCCTTAACCCGAAGACGAGGTAATCTTTCGCTTTATCGGCGATGGCGTCCTTGCGTTTCTGCCAGTCGGGCATGGCGCGGCCCAGAGCCTGCCAAAATTCCGGGCCGGGGTGGCCTTCGACCAGGTGAATCAGCTCGTGCATGATGCTGTAGTCCACCAGCCGGACGGGCAACTGAAGGACTTTCCAATTGAAATAAACCACGCCGCTTTGGCCGCACGAGCCCCAGCGAACTCCCAGATCGCGAACTTCGATCTTTTTTGGCTTGCGGGCGGTGAAGTGCGAGAGACGGTCAACCCGGTTGCGAAGCCATTCCACGCCGACCTCGAGATACCAGCGTCGGAAGTGGGACTCCGCCGGGCGGGCATCGCGGCGAAGAATGAAGCACCTGCCGTCGAATTGGAGCGGAAGCTTCAGCTGCGACACAACCTTCAGGCTAAAGCGACGCCCCAAATAACAAAACGCCTCGCCCGAAACGTATTCCGGGGCTCGCACCTTGGGCGCGGCTTCTTCTTTAACAGCCCCGTGACATAGCCAGATCTCGCACCTTCACCGCGGCATTGCTGTAGTCCAGAGCCAAGGATTTCTGGTGGCCGAGGACGGCGCCTTGATCGCATTTGCCCCAATAATCGCCAGGGTTTTCGTCTTTCCATGAACCGCGGGGATTTGCATGGGGAGCGCGGCCGTCCCGGCTGCACCGGTCGGCGTCTCGCCGACCGGAACCAGCGCGGTGCGCGTCCACGAGGGTTCGGCGGGACGCCGAACCCGGCAGGCGAGACGCCCGCGCTCCCCATCGCACCTTCAGGTTCATGGCCCCGATTCGTGTCCAATCTTTGGAGGTTGTCCCTACCCATGAACCGACGGGGGTGAGACTCTGTTGAACCCTGACTTATTTGCCGACCGAGATTCCAGGGCTCGACAGAGTCTCGCCCCACCGGTGGATGGGTTCATGGTCTCCTTGCGTGCGCCAAACGGATCGAGGCTTCCCCTGAATCCAAACGGGTGGCCGGCCGGTATGCGCGACTTGGGCTTACTTCCCCGCCACGATCAAGTCGAGGCGCTGGCTATGTTCCGCGAGCGATAGATCTCCGCCTTCGATGGTCATCCATCCGTTATAGCCGACCGCCTCGAGAGCGGCTCGAACGACCGGCCAGCGAATGCTGCCCTCGCGGATGTTGACGAAACTGCCCTGGCCATTGGAATCGGTCGGGTTGAGTTTGAAGTCCTTGACATGGCATTTCACGATGAGATCACCCAAAGCCAGAATCCAATCCTCCGGCGGGGCATATTTGACGTGATTGCCAATGTCGAAGTAAGCCTTGACCCACGGGCTTTGGAACGAGGCGACAAAATGCCGGAAGATCGCCGGCTTGACCCAAAGGTTGTTCCAGACGTTCTCCAGCGCGATCACGACCTTGGTTTGTTCAGCCAGCGGGATGAGGCGTTTGACCATCTCCGTCGAAGTGTCGGTCGCGTGGTTGTGGGCTCGGATGTACTCGGCGAAGGGCGCATTGTCGCCATAGACCACTTTCTTGAGATGGCCGGTCTTCTCCTCATGCTCGATTTGAAATTCCCAGGGACGCGGCATTTTCATCCCCCCAATTCGGCAAGGCACGAGCAAGACGGCGTCCGCGCCAAAGGCCTGCGCCGCACGCAAGGCCGCTTCGCTGGTCGCGAAGCTTTGGTCCACCTTGCTCTGGTCCGCGCTGTTGAACTCGGCCCAGCCACGCAGCACCGCATGAATGCGCATGCCGAGTTTGTCGGCGCTGGCCCGGCATTTCTCTGCTTCCGCGGGGCTGACCACGCCGCCTTCGACCCCGGCAAAGCCGGCGTCCTGGAGCTTCTTCAAATCCTCTTCGGTAGGGCGATTGCGGATGAGAGCTTTGTGCAGTTGGGTCTTCCAGGCGGTTTCGGCCGCCCGGGACGTGCGGCTGAGCGCAGCAATTCCAGCACCGAAGCCACCCACGATGGTCGCGGACACGGCCAGAAAACGGCGACGAGGCCATTGGTGTTTCATAAGCGTATTCATAAATGGAGAATCGGATGGAGAGGTGTGTCCCGACGCGCCAGGACCGGCTCACCTCGGGTGTTGACTATTTGAGAACCGGTTTGATGACGATGTTGCGGTATTCGACGCCCGTGTGATCGCCCTGGAGGTAAATGGGGCCCGGGCGCAATGGGTCCGACCAGAGCGCGCCGCCCGTGCAACCGAGCAACGGAGCGTTGTCAATGATCTTGGTGCCATTGAGAATGACGGTGACGTGTCGATCGATGAGCGTCATGTCCAAGGTCTGCCATTCGCCGGCGGGTTTCTCCGCGCTGGCACTCGGCGTGATGCGACTGTAAATTCCGCCCATGTTGTGCGGATCCAGCTTGCGTCCGTAAGTGTCGGAGACCTGAACCTCGTAGATCCCGCGCAGATAAACGCCGCTGTTTTGTCGGGCGGCGACCCGGGTTTCGAGGCTGAGCTGAAAATCTTCGAACTCGCGCTCCGTTCGGAGGTTCCCGAACGATCGGCGTGGCTGCCCCGCTACTTGGTTCGGACGGTTGATGAGGACGCCATCCTCCACGCTCCAACCGTTGGCGGCGCGCGGTTCGGTCAGTTTCCATCCATCCAGATTCCGGCCGTTGAGCAGTGCAATCGGAGCGCCGAACTTGATCCGCGAAAGGTCGGGCCGGGGCGGCAGCGGCGGAATACGCTTGCCCGAGAATTCCTCCCGGATCACGCCCTGGCCATTCTCCCGACCTCGGACTCGGACGAACTGGATCTCATTGCCCGAGAGCTTGCCAATGATGGCTTCGGTGAATTGATTGGTTCGGACCATTTTGCCGCTGGCGTCGCGGCGGGGGACGGCAGTGATTCGGGTCACGTAGAGCGTGTCTTCCTCCATGAAAACGCTGGACACCGGGAGGACGCTGCCGCCTCCCCAAAGGATGCTTGCGTCAAAGTAACCTTTCTCCTGAGTGACGCCGAGCCATCCGGCCCCTCCGCCGGGAATGGTCAGAGCCCAGTTGCCGACGAACGGGCTCGTCGTCTCGGCCGCCCGGGCGGGACTGGACATGATGAGGAGCGCGGCTGCCGCACTATGGATGGAGAAGCGCATCGCGGAGAGGAGAAGGAATTTCATGATGCCGTTATCCGCCCGTCGGGGGTTTGCGACAAGAAAAATTTCCGATTGCCGGAGCGATTCATTTCGTCGCAGGGTCGGTGGATCATTCGGAGAAGAGACGGGGCACGTTCCATTGAACCAAGAAAACGCCTCTCACCGCCGCCAGCCCAGGCTTCTCCAACTCGATCTCATTCATGTCGATTCGTGTTCATTCGTGATTTACTATTAAAATGTTCCACCTCGCGGATGCCCCAAACGTCCCTAACCGGCGATTGGGTTTGCAGAAACCGCACCGCTCGTTTACCTGTAGCGTTCAAACACCTCACACCATCGAGATTATGAAAAATCATTACCCAAAGACTCTCGCCATTCTGTTTCTGTTGATACTCCCGCCGGCGGTCCAGGCCGCGGAGAAAGGCGTGGGCGTAGGAGCCCGCCCAATTCCAGGAGCCGAAATCATCATCGACGGCTCGCGCCAGAAGCTCGACGAGAAATGGACCTATTGGGAAGGCCCCGGCTTCAAATCTTCTCTCCCCATCAAATGGAAGATCGTGGAAGATCCCGTGGACCCCGGCACTGTGGTCATGTCCGACGATCGCGCCGCCGATGGCGGCAAATACGGAGCGGCGGACATTGTCACGAAAAAGGCGTATCGAGATTTCCGCCTTCATCTCGAATTCCTCATCATGAAGCCCGGAGGGAATAGCGGCGTCTATCTCCAGAATCGCTACGAGATTCAGGTGCTCGATGGCGACAAAACCAAGCATGGCATGGCCGCGGTCATCAATGAAACCGACTCTCCGTATCACGCCTACCACGGCGTGGGGAAATGGAACTCGTATGACATCGTCTTCCGCGCGGCCCGATTCAAAGATGGCCAGCGCCTCGATAAAGCGATGCTGACCCTGTATTTCAACGGCCAGAAAGTCCATGCCAACCAAACCATCAACCAGGTTTGGGGCGGCCCGAACTCGGGCATCGATGGAGGCAATAACGGAGGCAAAGGAATCACCGACACCCCAGGCGGGCTCAAACTTCAGGCGGAGGGCCACGACGTTCGTTACCGCAACGCGTGGATCCAGGAACTTGATCTGAAGGAGGCCAAGACCGACTTCTAGCCGGCGTGGAAGCCCTTGGACCGAGCCGAGCCATGCGCCGTCCCAACATCTTGGCGGTATGGCTACAGTCTGGATTGGGGAGCATACGCGCCCTCGCGTGTGCCAACCGGCGCCCCGCCGGTCGGAACGGGCGCGTCACTCAATCAATGACTGGTGAATTGTTCGGGTGCATCAGTGTGGTCGGCGAGGGCGCCGACCACGGCACGCGAGGGCGCGTGCGCTCCCCACTGCAACGGCCTATTTGCGGCTTCGCCTTTTCCATCCTGGCCATCCTGAACGTTGCAGGTTGGATCAACGCCGCGGAACCCAGCAGAACCGGCCGCGAGATTTATCAGCAGTCGTGCGCGCGCTGCCATGGACCCAATGGCGAAGGCGTCAAAGACAAACACGCCGAAGCGCTGCGGGGAGACTGGTCGATCGCCAAGCTCGCGCGGGTCATCGCCAAGACGATGCCGGAAGATGACCCCGGAACGTGTGTTGGCCCGGAGGCCGAGGCGGTCTCGCGCTATATCACCGACGCCTTCTACTCGCGGGAAGCCCAGGCTCGCCACCACCCCGCTCGCGTCGAACTGGTCCGCCTGACCAATCGCCAATACATCCATGCGATCGCCGATCTCATCAAACATTTCACCGGGAAGGATGCCCCCGCGACCGACGGATCGGGGTTGCAGGGGGCCTACTTCGATTCTCGAAACAACCGGCGAAGCGATGCTCTCTTTGAGCGCGTGGATCCCGAGGTGAACTTCGAATTCGGGTCGGTGAATCCCGACTGGGCGCTCGGCACGACCAACGGATTCTCCATCCAATGGCGTGGCTCGCTCCTGGCGGACGAAACCGGCGAACACGACCTGAGCCTGAAAACCCCAAACGGCGCCCGGCTCTGGGTGAACGACGAGGATGAACCGCTCATCGACGCTTCCGTGGCCTCTGGAGAAATGACGGAGCACAAAGCCCATCTCCGGCTTCTGGGCGGGAGGGCCTATCCGTTTCGGTTGGAATATTTCAAAGCGCCCAAAGATAAAACCGCCGCCATCGGTCTGCACTGGAAGCCGCCTCATGGCGTCGTGGAAGTCATTCCCGCGCGCAACCTCTCGACTAATCGCACCACGCCGACGGCAGTCGTTTCGACGCCCTTTCCGCCCGATGACAGCAGCGTGGGATATGAACGGGGCGTGTCCATTTCCAAGGCCTGGGATGAAGCGACCACTCGCGCCGCCATCGAGATCGCCGGCCAGGTCGTCCGCCGTCTGGACCGGCTTTCCCACTCCAAGCCGGACGATTCCGACCGGGTCCAGAAACTGCAGGCGTTCGGTCGCGACTTTGTTGAAACGGCTTTCCGCCGGCCGCTGACCCGGGAACAGTCCGACACCTTTGTGACGAGCCAATTCAAGAACGCTCCGAGAGGAGAAGACGCCGTCAAGCGCGTCGTACTGCTGGCCTTAAAGTCGCCCCGCTTCCTTTATCTCGGATTAGATGCCGCCAACCCAGATGCCCACACGATCGCCGAGAGACTCTCCTTTGCCTTATGGGATTCAATTCCTGACGCTGAGCTGACGAAGTTGGCCACGGCGGGCAAACTTCGCGGGCGGGATACGGTATCGGGCCAAGCCCGCCGGATGCTCGATGACCCGCGAGCGCGCTCGAAGATGCAATATTTCCTCCATCATTGGTTGCAGATGAACCAGGTGGACGATCTCTCCAAAGATGCGGCTCTCTTCCCCGGATTCACCCCCGAGATCATCTCGGATCTGAGAACCTCGCTGAACCTGTTCCTGGCCGACGCCGTCTGGGGCGGCGCCTCCGACTATCGAGAGTTGCTGCAGGCCGATTATCTCTACCTGAACGGGCGTTTGGCCAAATTCTACGGCGTTGAGACCGGCGACGGGGACACCTTCCGGAAAGTGCGGCTGGACCCGGCGCAACGCTCCGGAGTTCTGACTCATCCGTATCTTCTCGCCGCGTTCTCCTACCCGAAGTCCACCTCTCCCATTCACCGCGGCGTGTTCCTCACCCGCAATATCGTGGGTCGCACCCTCAAACCGCCGCCGATGGCCGTCGCCTTCAAAGACGCCGATTTTTCGCCCCATCTGACGATGCGGGAAAAGGTGACGGAATTGACCCGTGCCCAAGCCTGCCAGACGTGCCATGCCGTCATCAATCCCCTCGGCTTCAGCCTGGAATGGTATGACGCCGTCGGGCGCTTCAGAAACATCGAGAATGGGCGTCCCATTGATGCGACGAGCGAATTCACCATGGACGACGGAGAGACGATTCGATTGCGGGGCGCTCGCGACGTTGCCGAGTTGGCCGCCCGGAGCGAGTTGGCCCAATCCGCCTTCATCGAGCAACTATTCAATCATGTTGTCAAGCAGTCCATGTTTGCTTATGATCCCGAACTTATGCGCCACCTCCGCGATTCGTTCGCGGGGTTCGAATTCAACCTCCAGAAGCTTCTGGTGGAGATGGCGACAACCGCGGCCCTGCACGGCACGGAGAAGATGACAGCAGTCCAATGACGACCATGAACGCGATCCATCGCCGGCACTTTCTCAAACACCTGGGCGTTTCCGCCGCCTCTCTCCCCTTTCTTCTCGGCTTGCCGAGTCTGGGACTGGGCAGTCCAGTCCGGCCCCGGCAGCGGCTGGTCATCATGTTCAGTCCCAACGGCACCATCCCACCCGCGTTCTGGCCCGACGAGGAAGGCGCCGATTTCAAGCTGAAAGAAATCATGGCGCCGCTCGAAGCGTTCAAAGACCGAACCCTGATCCTGCGCGGCCTGTGCAACAAGGTGCGCGGCGACGGCGACAACCACATGCGCGGCATGAGCTGTCTGCTGACCGGCATCGAGCTCTTTCCCGGAAATATTCAAGGGGGATCCCACACTCCGGCCGGTTGGGCGAGCGGCCTTTCCATCGATCAAGAGATCAAGAATTTTTTCCAAGGCCGCGAAGAGACACGGACCCGGTTCGGCTCGCTCGAATTCGGGGTCGGCGTTACCGACCGGGCGGATCCCTGGACGCGGATGTCCTACGCCGGCCCCAACCAGCCCATCGCGCCCATCTCCAACCCGTATCAAATGTACGAGAAGCTCTACGGGCAGATGAAAGATCAGGAAACGGTCCAAAGCATCCTGGAAGATGTGCGCGAAGACCTGAAGAAAGTCCGGGGTCTCATCAGCGCCGAAGACCGCCGGCTCCTCGATCAACACGAAGCCCTGGTCCGGCAGATGGAAAAAGACTTCGCCAACGAGGGACGGGACGAACTCAAGGTGACGCCGCCTTCGTTCGAGGCGGGCGTAGCCGACCAGAACGACAATGTCCCGCGCCTCAGCCGCATGCAAATCGATCTCCTCGTCAACAGCTTCGTCAACGACATGGCCCGGGTCGCCACGCTGCAGTACACCAAATCCGTCGGCGGAGCTCAGATGAAATGGCTCGATGTCAGAGATGGACACCATGCCCTCTCGCACGAACCGGACAAGGACGAGGTCGCACAGGCTAAGTTGATCAAGGTCAACCAATGGTTCTGCGGCGAACTGCGCTACCTGCTCGAAAGATTGGCCCAGACACCGGAACCGGGTGACACCGGGACGCTGCTCGACCACACGCTGGTGGTTTGGACCAACGAGCTTGGCAAAGGCAACTCCCACACGCTCGATAATATCCCGTTCGTCGCGGTCGGCGGTGGATTCGGATTCCGGATGGGACGCTCGCTCAACCTCCCGAAGGTCGCCCACAACCGATTTCACTTGGCCTTAGCCCATGCGGTCGGCCATCGGATTGAGACGTTCGGCAAACCCGCGCTTTGCGAGGGAGGACCGCTGGGGCTCATATAAAAAAAGCGGCCCCCGAAGGAGCCGCTTTCGCGCGAGGATTTCGATCCTCAAATCAATCCGAGCCCGCCCGGATCAGAACTTCTTGTTCAAAGAAACGTAAACAAACCGGCCGCGCAGGTCGTGAGTGTCGCGATCATACTTGTCGGCGAAAGACCCTTCGACCAGCGGTGGCGCCTCGTCCGCCACGTTGATAACACCGACCGTGACCTTGGTTTGCCAGGGCAGTTTGTAGCTGGCCTGGAGATCCACCGTCAGCCAACTGTCCACCGCCCGGTCATAGCCGGCCGCCACGTCATCGCGATAGCTTCCGATGTAATTGAAGGTCGGTCCGAACTCAAAGTTCTGATAGTTCCAGAACGTGCTGAAGACGCCCTTGATCCGAGGAATGCTGCCCAAGCCAAATCCCTGCGACGGATCGACGAAATCGCCCAAGCGATCGCGGAGACCTGAACCCGGAAGATCTTCCTGCTTGAAGTTGTAGTAGTAGGCCAGCAACGCCGAGAACGTGAACGTTCCCGCCGTTTCCGTCGGGAGCAGATACGACGCGGTGCCGTCAACGCCTTCAATGATGCGCCGGCTCAGGTTGAGCGTGGGTGCTCGCAGGGTATTGTAGGTCTGGGTCGCGGCATCCCAGACGACGAAACTGGCGTATTGCGCCGTCGCGCTCGTCGGACCGCCCGTGGCGAAGTTTCGATCGAGAATGAACTGATCGGCCGATCCCGCGACATCCTGCTGTTCGATGCGGAACCAATCCAGACCCACGCTGAGCCCCTTGACTTGAGGCGGAGTATAGACAATGCCCGCGCTGTAATTGACCGCCGTTTCAGGGAGGAGAGTCGAATTGCCGGTTTGGAACTCGCGGATCTGTTCAAACACTCCGGTGACCGGATTGCGCAATTCGGGGAAGTTCTCCTGATTCGGAGTGTAGAGATCGTCAAAGCCCGGAGCCTTGAACGATTCTGAGTAGGACGCGCGCACCGTGACGGATTGATCAAGCGGCTGCCAGCGAACTCCCACCTTCGGATTCCAGGTGTCGCCGAAATCGCTGTAGGAATCCAAGCGACCCGCGCCGGTGATTTCCAGACTGTAGAGGCCGGGAAAGTTCAAGCCCTGGCCGAAGACCGGGATGTTGACTTCGGAGAAGAGGCTCTCGACGTCGCGTTGGCCCGTGAAGCCGACGCCCGAGTTGAAGCCCACCGTGTCCCCTTTGCCCGTCGCCCCGTCGCGGATCGTTTCGCCCCGTTCCTCACGATGTTCTCCGCCCAGCGCGAGCGATACCGGGCCTGCCGGCAAGTCGAAGAGCTCGCCACTCACCTTGCCATCGAGCGAGAACAAGGTGGCTTTACCGACCGTGAAAAGTTCCTGCCGGACGCGGTCCAACGCGGCTTGAGTGTTCCCTTGATTGCCGAAAGGATTGAAAGCGGTCGCTTTGTCGGTGTCTTTCACCGCCGTCTCCAGGGCCGCACGGCTCAATTCGCCACCCAGCTTCTCGTTCCGTTCATCCTGCGCAAAAAGGAGAGCGGCTTCCCAATTCCACGAGGATTCCGCGATCTTGCCCTTCAGCCCGCTGACAAAACGGAAGATGTCGGCCGTGACATTCTCGGTGCGCGGCCCAAGTTCAACCGTGCGATAGACCAGACGATCGATCGGCACCCCAAACACGTTAAACGGATTGTTCGCCGGAACGATGATTCCATTGGGACTGCTCGCGGTCGAAAGATTCTGAAACACGATCGGGGTCGGCGCGAGTTGGTTGAACGAGGTGGTGTGGGTGTAGAACGCCTCGGAAAAGAAGGTCAGATGTTCGCCGAAGAGTTGATGCTCGCCATTGCCGAAGATATTGTAGCGCTCCGACGGGCGAACGGCCGGTGTATAGAGCGGGAAAGGGAAACGGTCGGTCGAAGCGTTGAAGGCTGTGTATTGGGCGGGATTTATGCCGGTCGAGCCCGGAGCTCCCCGATAAACCAATCCGCCGGCCGGAATGCCGCTGGCGCCCGGAGTTGTGGTCCGAATACGACCGGGATTGCTCGTGCCGCTGGTGTTGCCCGGATCCGTGATATCGGGTGTCGAACGTTCGCGATCGACGCTGTAGAGCGAGTTCGCCTTGTAGAAACTGCCTCCGATCAGGACCGAGGTTCCGTCCTTGGCCAGGCCGGTCACGAACGAGTACTTCTGTTCGCCCACGTCGGTGCTCGTCGTGTTGCCGTAGGACGCGTCGATCTCCGTCCCGTTGTAATCCTTTTTCAAAATGACATTGACCACACCGGCGATGGCGTCGGCTCCGTAGATGGCGGATCCGCCATCCTTGAGGATTTCAATGCGCTCGACGGCCGCCAGTGGAATCGCGTTCAAATCGACGTTGGAGCCGTTGTCGATGCGTCCCTGAGGAGCGGTGCGACGCCCATTAATCAGGACGAGCGTTCCACCCGGAATGCCGCGCAAAGAGATGGAGGATGTTCCATCGCCGCCGTTGCCCCGGGATACGCCGAAGTTTCCGCCCCCGACCGCGCTCGGCATCGTTTTGACAAACTGCTCGATGGTCTTGGCCCCGCGCCGTTCAATATCCTCAGTGCTGAAGACCTCGACAGGAGCCACGCCCACCGTGTCGGCTGTGGGGATGTTGGATCCGGTAACGACGACGGGCTTCATGCGCTCGGCCGGTCGAGCGGCTTCTTGGGCAAAACCGGCGGTCGCCGCCAACTGCAGAGTCATTCCTCCAAGGATGGCTCTGCGCAAAGCGGCTCCTGTTAACATTTTCTGATTCTTCCGTTGGTTGGTCATAATGTCAGGATGTTGGTTTGGTTTAAGTGGCCATCGCACCGCGGTGGTTTTTCATGTCCCAGCCGCCGGTGCGACGAGTCAGTTCCCGTACGCTTCTCCAAGAAACGTCTGCGCTAGTATTTCGGGTGAACGGATTTCCGAAAGCTAGTGATCGCGCTGAGAAAAGGGAAGTGTTTTTTTCCCAAAACCCACGAATTCGCTTCGAGCCTGTATCAAAACCCATTCTCGCGTAGGAATCGAAGGTGACAAAACTCTGATGGGCTCGGTGGACTGGGCAATGAACCCCGCCGGTGCGCTGGCGGGCGAACGTCTTTTGCGCTTAATGACTTGACGGCATGGCGGGTTCTGTAATTTAACAGCGGGCGATCGAACCGGGTTGAGAGAGGCGACGCGCACCGCGGACGATTCGTTCGCCTGGCGGGGCACTGGGCCTGCCGGGGATCACCGCGCTGCACCGGGCCGGCCTCTCCGACCCACTCCGATCGAGTAAACTGGCATTGACCGCGAACCCGATGACTTTCGAGCAAGTCTCAAAAGACGCATCGCAGCACTATACGCTGCGATCGGACTTGGCCCGACTCTGCCTGCCCGCCGCTTCCCGGGATGCCAACCGCAAGCTGGCCTGGACGAACTCCGTTTGTCTCCTCTTCGTGATCATCGGCGTGGTCGGCCTCAAAGCCCCTGAACTGATCACCAACGCCGTGGAAGATACCTCGGAGATTGTTCCAGTCGTTTTCACGCCACCCGAGGAAGAACCGAAAGTCGAGCCCGCACCCCGTCCCGACGAACCCGAACCCGCTCAGGATACGTCGATCGAGACCCCGCAAATCGCCACCGTCGTCGCGGCCGATCCGGCCGCCGCGGCTTTTGCGGTGCCCGTCGAAGGTCCGGTGGTGTTTGCCCCCGCCCGATTCGCGTCGGCGCCGCCACCGAACCCACCCAAGGCCACCTCGAATCCGAAGCCGACCCTGTTTGTCAAAAGTGGCAAGAGCGGCGGGGCCTATCCCGATCCCACGTATCCTTCGCTGGCCTTGCGGCGACGCAATGAAGGCAAAGTGTTGCTCTATGTGATCGTTGATCCGAGCGGCTCGCCGACGTCCGTCGAAGTCCGGGACACCTCGGGCTACACGCTCCTCGACACCCATTCTGTGGACTGGGTCCGAAATAAGTGGCGCTGGCCCGCGGGAGAAACTCGCCACTACTTTGTGCCCATCGAGTACCAGATCCGATGACCGTGCGGACGAACGCGAATAACCGTGGACACCCCGCTTTCGGCTTCGGTAAGGTGGGGAGAGGTTTGGATGCTTTCGAGGCGCCGGGCCGAAGTCGCGTCCGAGTGAGTGAGCGTGCCGAGTTCAGCCGAGTGACGAAGAACCGAACCAGCAAAAATCAATCAGCCCAAGCCGTATGCTAGCGAATATTGTTGTCGAACTTTTCCTCAAAGGCGGACCCGTGATGTGGCCGATCCTCCTCACCGCCACCGTCGCGGTCGCCGTCGTGGGTGAACGTTCCTTCTGGTGGTGGCGGGAGAGCCTCAAGCGCGATCCGGAAAAGCTGGAGAAGATCTTCGCCGCCCTGGAAAATGGCGATTTCAAGGAGGCGACGGCGCAGGCGAATGGTTCGGAGGATCCCGTCGTCCGAGTGATTTGGCACGGTCTGAACCATTTCCATTCCTCGTTGCAGGGGGCCTTGCAGGTGGCAGCGGGAATTGAGCTGCAAAAGGCCGGCCGGTTTCTGACGGTGATGGATACCTTGGTGACCCTGGCCCCGTTGCTCGGGTTGCTCGGAACCGTCACCGGCATCATGGGCTCATTCAATTCCATCGGCAGCGCCGAACTCGCGGTGGAGAAGGTCACCGGCGGCATCGGCGAGGCCTTGATCGCGACGGCCTGCGGCTTGGCCATTGCCATCGTCGCGTTGATCCCCTTCAATTACTTCACCGGCAAAACCGCCCGACTGCAGTTCGAATTGGAATCGGCCGCGACGAACGTGGAAGTGATGGTGACAGCGGCCAAGCAGAAAGGCTTCGATACCCAACTCTTCCGCCAAGAAAACCACCCCGTTTCCTGACGTGATTTCGGACCTCGGAATGCGGTTCACCGCTTGCCCGCTCCATCGGCTATGAAGATCGGCTCACCTCTCCCCCACAAGAAAGCCCGGATCGAGATCATCCCTCTGATCGATATCATGTTCTTTCTCCTCGCCTCGTTCATGATGGTGAGCCTCACCATGATCAAGATGCAGTCGATCAAGATGGATTTGCCGACCGCGACCCAAGCGAGCCGCGACTTCAAGCCGGAGATTATCAATATCTCGGTGGACAAATTGGGGGACGTTTACATCGAGAAAACCCGGAAGACTCTTCCGGAACTGCACACGTTCCTGACGAATCGATTTCGGGCGAATACCAACGTTCCCGTCTATATCAGCGGCGACAAAGACGCGACCCATGGCGCCGTGATTCATGTCCTCGATTCCGTCCGAAAGGCGGGAATCCAGAAGGTGTCGTTCGCCATCACTCAGCCCCCGGCGGTCAACCGCTAACCGGACCGGGTTATTTCCCCTTGGCCGGAGGTACGGCGTTCGCCGTGGCGACCTCATTCTGATACTCGGTGAACTGCTTGACCAAGTCGTTGAATTGCTCGACGAGTTTGTTGTACTTGACGACACTTTGGTTCCGCTCCTCGCCAAGTTGCTTCATCTCCTCATTCTGCTTTCGGATATCGTCGTTCTGCTTCTTGATTCTCTGGTTGGCCGTTTCCACCGCCGCCTTGTAGGCATCAACCTGGGTCTTCTGGGCTTCGAGCTCTTTTCCGAGTTTCTCCACCTGTGTGGTCAGATCGAGCACCGCGAGGCGGTTGGTCTTGACCGATTCGGTCAACTCCGTTTTCACCCCATCGAGCCGCTCCACTTCGCCTTCACTCCGCTTGAGCGTGGCTTGCAGATTGCGGATGTTCTGTTCCTTCTCGTGGCCTGACTTGGTCAAGGAGGCTATCTCCGCGCGAAGATGCGCTTCCCTCACCCACTGGAAGGCGTTGAATCCACAGAGGGCGAGGGCAAAGACGATCAGCAAGTTCGACAGAAACTGTTTCATGACATTCGTTTCAGCTAACGAATCGGCAACCGGCGCAGAACATCGCCCACGCTGGTCGCTCCATTGCGACCCAGTTCAGCATGATCGATGATGATCACAGAATTGGCCGAATCGGTCGTCAGACCGCTCCGTCTCACTTTTTGCGGGATCCGGGAACCGGTCAGGAGAACCTTTTTGGCTTGAGCAGACTGCGCCTCGGATTTCGCCGCCGGCTTGGCGGCTGGCTGAACTTTCGCGAGCAGCGGTTGCTTTTCCGGCGTCGCCGGACTGCTGGACTGCCCGGCTTGAACAACGAGCGCGAAACCTGCCGACAGAAGAGCAGCCCACCTGAGGAGGCGAGTGCACTCTCGAGAAATGTCGAACAACGAATGATTGGAGGGTGTGGATTTCATCGCACCAGACTAATGCGGTTGTCAAAAATCTACAGCAAAAAAACTCGCCGCGACTATTCACCGCGCCGACTCGCAGTTCTGAAAAACGATCGCCGAATTCCGCACTCCGACGCACCGCCCTCGAAAAACCACCGCCTCGCCAACTTGCAGGAGAGGCCTCTCGCCCTTGGCCGAAATCCCCACCAACTTTTGCCCGTCCTGGCGGCAGTACACCGCTTTGCAGTCCTCCGGATAGGGCAGATTGCATGCGACTCGCAAGAATCGCTCGCCGGAATCCAAAATGATATCGCTGGAACGGATAAAGAGTCTCTCCTCAAAACGCTCAATCCGGCCTTGAACACGAAACGTTTTCATTCGGTAACGGCGATCCGCTCCGACGGGGTCGAGCCTGTACTGCGCGGCCAAATCCTCGGCCGAGACAACCTCATCCGGCGTCAATTCCGGCAGACCATCGAGACGTGGAACGACGCGATTTGAAACCGCGGTGGTGATGGTAGAAGTCGGGCTCGGTGTCGCCCCCTCTTTATGGCCCGTCGGAGTCTGCGTCTTTTTTAGAGCGGCCAGTTCCTGATTCGCCGCCGCCAACTCGGCTTTCACTCTGACGAACTCGGACTTCTGGCGGGTCAACTCGACAAAAAGGTGCTCCGCGGAATAGCGCTGTCGCACCGCCTCGGGCAACTCGCTCAATGGGATCTTCCGCGTTCCCGCGGTTGACATGACCACGATGTGATCCGTGCCGACGTGCGTGACCTCGATATTCTTCAGCGTTTGACCGGAGGCGAGCCGCAGATCCTCAGCGCGCGCCGAACTCAGCTCCAAAAGGACCGTGACCAACCCCAACGCTGCTGCGGAACGAAATGATGTGTTCATGAATTTCGGATCAGGCGCCGACTCAACGGTTCGGCGGCGGAAGAGGTTTACGATGACCGGCGGACGAATGCAATCCCTCTTGAAACCCTCTTGAAATCGCCGCACCGAGTGCGGGAATTCGGATCAGCCTCAATCGCCCGGATCTCGTTCACCCATCCGCGCCCGGTGATTCAGATCACGGCATGCCGTCCATGATTTCCCGGAGCTGAACGAGCGAGTTCTCGATCTGCGCCGACCAGAGGTTGCCACAGTTCAGGCGAATGAAATTGCGAAACCGCTGCTTGGCGGAGAAGATGGGTCCCGGAGCGATGCTGATATGCCGGGCCAGCGCTCGCCGGTACAACTCGATCGCGTCGATCCGCTCCGGCAACTCCACCCACAACACCTGGCCGCCCGTCGGCCGAGTCACCCGAGTTTCAGGCGGAAAATGACGGCCGATCGCCTCAGTCATCCGCCGAACCTGGCCGGCGTAATGGCGCCGGATCTTCCGCAGATGATGATCGTATCCGCCGTTCGCGAGGAAAGCCGCGATGGCCATCTGAGGTAACGAGGCCGTCGCGCTGGTGCTCACAAATTTCATTAGGAATCTCACAAACTCTCAGCCCGAGCGACTCAATCATCTGCAGAATTCCAAAGAAGGTCGGCGATTCGATGGCAATCGTGTCACCCGGCTTGGAGACCGCCCGCAGACAGAGGTGGAGCGCCTCCGTCGCTCCGCAAGTAATCACCAAGTCATCGGGCGAGAGCAGGCAGCCCGTTTCCAGAGCCCGGCGGGCGATCTGCACCCGGAGGGCGCCATGGCCCGGGGTGGGGTGAGACTCCGTCGAGCCCTGACTTTCCCGCCTGCCAAGATTGGAGGGCTCGACGGAGTCTCGCCCCACCTTTTGAACGAGTTCAAGGTCCCAAGGCCTACGCGAAACGAAAGGCGGATTTCCATGAGTTCCCGTCCACAGCAGGCCCGCCGAAACATCAGCGATCTGAAACCGCGCTCATCCTCGCCTCCCGGCAGCGACGTAAACCAGGAAAAGTTCATCACCCACTTGCCGCAGCGACTTGAGTTTCATCGCGCGCGCGCCGGCTAACCGGCTCGCTCCAACCCCGTCCGCTATGGACGGGCCAGATGCGCCGCCAAAAATCTTTGGGCAGATCGTGAGATGCATCTCATCCACCAATCCCGCGGCGAAGAGAGCACTATTCAACGCGCCGCCCCCTTCGCAAAGAAGCCGCTCCACCCGCCACTGCTGGAGCAGCCAGCGCAGGGCTTCGGCGAAATCGATCTCAAGCTCTCCCGCAATTTTTACCTCATCCGCCAGATCTTGAAGACGGGCGCGCTTTCGCATGGAACTGCCTTTCGTGGTCAAAATAATGATCGGAGAAAAACGGTGACGAAATATCTCTGCGGCCGGGTTGATCGAAGCTGAGCCGCTGACGATCACGCGCAGGTTGTACTCCGCCAATCCGGCGCGCCATCGCCGGCGCCGAAATCTCAGCGGACCCGGCCCCAGTGTGACCGGATCGTGATCGACGGTGCGGGCGCCGGCCATGACGGCATCGACGGTCGCACGCAATTCCAGCAAATGCTCCCGATCGCGCCGACTGCCAAACGAAGACACGGCTCGATTGGCGGTGGCGATCTTGCCATCCGCGGTCATCGCCATGTTGATGAGGACGTAAGGCCGGGTGGAACCGGCGGCTTGGTCGGCCTTGAATCTCATGATCGGCAACCGTTCCGGAATATTCCGCGATGAAAAAGACGTCGCACTAGAGAATCAGCATGGCGTCGCCATAACTGAAAAACCGATACCGCTCCCGAATCGCCTCGGCATACGCTGATAGAATGAGCTCGCGCCCGCCCGTGGCCTCCGGCGCCGCGAAGGCGCTCACCAGCATGAGCAGGGTGGACTGGGGCAAATGGAAATTGGTCAACAAAGCATCGACGATTCGGAATCGATAGGGCGGGTAAATGAAGATGCGGGTTCGCCCCTGACTCGGGACAATGGCGCCGTCGTTCCGTGCCGCGACCGATTCCAGGGCGCGGACCGTGGTCGTCCCGACCGCGCAGATCCGGCCTCCTGATCGCTTCGTTTCCATGATGGCTTCGGCGGTGGCCCGGCTGATCTGAAATCGTTCCTCGTGCATCGGATGCTCGGCGACATTCTCGGTCTTGACCGGCGCAAAGGTTCCCAGGCCGACGTGCAAAGTGAGATAATGAATACTCACGCCCAGGCTGCGGATCGCCGAGAGCGCTTCCTCGGTGAAATGAAGACCCGCCGTCGGGGCGGCAATCGAACCGGCTTCACGCGCGAACACGGTTTGGTAGCGCCGCGCGTCGTCAATCCCGCCACTCTGTGGAACTCGATAAATGTAGGGCGGCAAAGGAATCGTTCCGACGTCTTCCAACTCGGACAAAATGTCGCTGACCCCGCCAAAAACCAAACGACAGTGACCTTCGGCGTTCTTTTCGAGCGCGGTGGCACGGATTTCTGTTTCGTGGCCCAGGACGTTCAGAAAGCGAAGAGATGTTCCCTCGCGAACCCGCTTGCCGGGCCGGACCATGACCCACCAATCGTTCGGAGAGTTTTCCTCCAGGAGAAGAACCTCGATCTTTCCGCCGCTCGACTCCTTTTGAGCCCATAATCGGGCTGGAAGCACCCGGGAATCGTTCATAATCAACAAATCGCCGCTTCGGACGAGGCGACCCAGATCTCCAAAACGACCGTGTTTGAACTCGCGCCGAGCGCGATCGATCACGAAGAGTTTAGATTGATCCCGTTCCAGCGCAGGTGCTTGAGCGATCAATTCCGTGGGCAAGACATAAGCAAAATCGGCGGTTCGCATCGATCGATCCCATCCAGGGCGAAGACAGCACCTTCCCGGTCAAAACACCAGCCCAAAGTCGCCAGCAGTTCTCATTTTGACTCAGGACACTGTCCGTTCCACGCA
>CAYHFE010000046.1:0-23873 GCA_964355375.1 uncultured Verrucomicrobiota bacterium | reverse complement strand
GAAGTGACCTTCCAGTGCGAGTGGGCGCGGCGGATTTCACAGACCGGCGTCTGGAGACGGACCGCGGCTCCCAGCCGGTCGCGCAAGGTGTCGGTCAAAACCTGAAGCCCGTCGTCAAACGAGAGTTTCTTGGCCCGGTCCTTCGAGACTTCCGCCCGTTTCTTGCGCTCGCGGGCTCCCAGAATCTGTCCGAGAATCAGCGAGCCGTACTTCTGTTCCAATGCATGCAGTTTGGGAAAGGCATGTTGGACGGAAAGACGCGCCGGATCGCCCGCATAAACGCCCGCGACAAACGGGTTGATGGCGTAGTCCAGGAACTCGCGTCCGATGCGCCGGCGGACGAACTCGGCGATGCTTTCCTCCTTCGATTCCTCGGCGCGCCGGATGAACGGTTCGATGAGCAAGCGCAGCTTCGCGGCGGTCGAGAAGAGCGGGGTGCCGAGAAACCCCATCGGCGACCCGGGCAGACCGATGGGCTGGCCGCCGCGGACGATGTAGCGGTTTTCGGCCCCCGGATCGGAATAGAGGCGTCGGCTCTCCAAACCGGCATCACGCACCAAAGCCGTGATCTTGGGCGAGGTTTCGAGAATGGAATTGGGTCCGAACTCGGCCAGGTAACCGCCTTCCCGGCGGGTTTCGATCACTCCGCCGACGCGGCCGCTGGCTTCATAAACCGTGACCGGCACCTTCCGCTCAGCCAGGCGGAAGGCCGCGGTCAAGCCGGTGATGCCGGCGCCGATGATGGCCACGGAATTCATATCGTCTTGGAAAAGCGCCGCTCCTTCTGGGCCGCGAGATAGGCGTCAAATCGCATCGCGATATTGCGAATGAAAAGACGCCCCAAATCCGTCACGACGAGATCGTCCTTGGATTTGCGGACCAGACCGTCCGCCTCCAAATCCGCCAGCGAAGCCAATTCCGGGGCGAAATAGCTCGCGAAATCGATGTTCAGACTCCTCGACATCGCCGCGTAATCAAGGCTGAGATCACACATCAACCGCATGATCGTGTCGCGCCGGATATGGTCGTCGTCCTTCAGAATATAGCCTTTGGCCAACGGGAGTTTCCCGCGGTCGAGCGCGGCGTAGTAGTCGGCCAACTCTTTCTGATTCTGCCAATAGATGCCGTCGGCCTGGGAGATCGAAGACATGCCAAACGCGTAGAGATCAGTGCCGCCGCGCGTGCTGTATCCTTGGAAGTTCCTTTGCAGTTTCTTCTGCTGTTGGGCCACGGCCAACTCGTCCGTTTCGCGCGCGAAATGGTCCATCCCGATGTAAACGTAGCCGACGGAAGTCAGCCGCTCGATGGTCATTTTGAGAAGCTGCAGTTTCGTTTCCGCCGTCGGGAGGATGCCCTCCTTGAAGATGCGCTGCGCCGGTTTGATCCACGGGACATGGGCGTAGCTGAAGACGGCGAATCGATCCGGGACGAGTTCCAGGATTTCGTCGAGCGTCTTCTCGAATGACTCCGGGGTTTGGTTGGGTAGGCCGTAAATCAGATCGACGTTGAGAGATTGAAATCCCTCCTCGCGAATCCACTCCGCCACCTGGCGGGTCATTTCCAGCGGCTGAATCCGATGGACGGCCTTTTGCACGATCGGGTTGTTATCCTGGACGCCCATGGAGGCCCGATTGAATCCAGCATCGCGCAAGGCCTTGATATGATCGCGAGTCACCCGGCGCGGATCCACTTCCACCCCGGCTTCCACATGGTCGGCCAAGTCAAAACGGGAATGAATCATCTCGCCCAGCTTCCGAATCTCCGCGGGAAGCAAGAAGGTCGGGGTCCCGCCGCCGAAGTGAAGCTGGACCACCTGGCGTCCGCGCTTGAGGAAGGGAGCGACCAGCTCCAGCTCCTTTTCCAGATACTGCAAATAGAGCTCGCTCTTGCTCTGCTGGGCCGTGATGACCGTGGTGCAGCCGCAGAACCAGCAGAGCGACCAACAGAATGGAAGATGAAAGTAGAGAGAGAGATCGCGGTCGCTGACGAAGGTCTGCCTCATCTTCTCCAGCAACACGTCCGTCGCCACTTGATCGCTGAACTGGGTGGCCGGCGGATAGGACGTGTAACGCGGGCCCGGCACGTTGTATTTTTGGACCAGAGCCAGATCGACCTTGAGCACACTCATACGAAATTCCGAATCGTCGTGACCAAACTTTCGATGTTTTCCAGTTTCGCGGTCGGCGGCACGCCATGGCCGAGGTTGAAAATGTGCCCGTTCGTTCCGCGCATCTCTTCAAGAATCCGGGCGGTTTCGGCCGCCACGACCGCCGGCGAAGTCGTCAGGATGAAGGGGTCGAGATTGCCCTGGACACCCACGTTCTTCGGAAGGGCGTCCCGCACCGCCCGCAGGGGAACACTCCAATCCACGCTCAGAATATTCGCTCCGGTTTGGGCCAGCACCTCCCAGTTCTGATGAGCCCCTTTGGAAAAAACCACGACCGGGACTTGCCCGTTGAGATCGCGGACAATCCGCCGCATCCACGACACGGACGCCCCCTCCAGGGCGTTGCCGGCCGCGACGCCGCCCAGGCTGTCAAAGATCTGGACGGCATCCACTCCGGCCTCGATTTGCATCCGCAAATATTCGGTCACGGCCCCGGTCAGTTTTTCAAGGAGCCGGGAGAAGAGGACCGGATCGGAGTAATACAGCGCTTTGGCTTTCGTGAATTCCTTGGCGCTGCCGCCTTCCAACATGAAATTGGCCAGGGTCCAGGGCGACCCCGAAAATCCGATCAACGCCGTGCGCTGGCCCAGCGCCGCCTTGAGCAGGACAATCGCTTGCGCCACGTACTGAAGCCGCTCCCGCACCGCCGTGGCGTCCAGGCGATCGATGTCCGCCGCCGATTGAACCGCGAATTCCATTTCGATCCCGCCCTTGTCCCGGAAATGATACGCCTGTCCCAGAGCCTCGGCGATGACGAGGATATCGCTGAAGAGAATGGCGGCATCGAAGCCAAATCGGCGAACCGGCTGCAAGGTCACTTCCGTGGCCAGTTCCGGTATCTGCACCAACTCGAGAAAAGTGTGTTTTTCCTTGAGCGCGCGGTATTCGGGCAGAACCCGACCGGCTTGGCGCATCAGCCAGACGGGAGGGCGATCGACCAACCGGCAATGGCAGGCGTTGAGGAAGCGCTGGCGATCGCGGCCGGCGGGCAAATCCGAGCACTCCGGACTCGTTTCCTCCGGAGCGCTTGGCATCAATTCAGCATTTGGCTTCGGCCCACTGGTGTGCTCGCTCATCTGCGAAGGAGACTAAGCCACTCTGCTCAAACGGCTCAACATTAAATGTCTTTTTGTCCACATTCTTTGGTTGGCCCTGGCATCCGGCGGCCTTCTGGCCATTGCGCCCGGCGGTGCCGTTGCTCCACAACGGGGCGGTGGCATGCGAACGAGGCAGACCCAGGTGAAGGCGCAGCAAGCGCGTGAGCTTCATCGGGCAGAGCACGGTGACCGTCTTGCCATCCACCGCGAGCAGCTTCTGATCACGGAGTTTGCCCAAGGTGCGGGAGAAGGTTTCGCTGACGGTGCCGAGTTCCGCCGCGAGCATTCGTTTGCTCGTCGGAAGATGGATCTGACAAGGTTCGGAGCTTTCCGGATCTGGACAATGCTGAATCAGCCAGTTGGCCAGACGCGTCCGCACGTCTTTGAGGGTCAAATCATCGAAGAGCTCCAGGAGGCTTTGGAGGTGCTGTCCCAGGGACTTGAGCAAGCTCAAGCCCAGCTCGGGTTGATGCTTGAGCAGGCTGACAAACTCGTTCCTCTGCACCATTAAGACTTGCGATGGTTCGATGGCGATGGCGTCCGCCGCGTGGCCGTAATCGGACACCAAGGTTTCTTCCGCGAAAGACTGATAGGAACGAAACACGTGAATGACTTGTTCCTTGCCTGACCAATTGACGCGATGGAGTTTAATGGCTCCCCGTTGCACAATGTAGAAGCCCTCCACGGCTGAGCCTTCCGAAAACAGGTATTCGCCCCGGCCCAAAGCCTTGAGCACCGTGATGGCGGCGATGCTGTCGAGATTGACGTGGGGCGTATCGACGAAGAGCTGGCAATTTCGCAGGGCGTTGAGAATGACCGCTTGCTTGAATTCTGTTAGGGGTGTTGGCATGGCTCGCTAGGAATGGTGGTCGATAAACGTCATCTGTGGTCCCACGGCGCGGAAGGGCTTCTCAACCAGCAGCGGAACTCACCCTTCCTGGGATTGACATCAAACAAATCCGTCATCATGACGACCCTAAGTTTTTCTGCCATGACCGCTGTACAATAATTGCCTTTCTCTGCCCCTTTGTTGACGGAACGGTGGAAGAGCGTGTCTGACGAAATTCGTGGCCCGGCCAACTTGGCCGTGCACGGCGGCCTTTCTGCCAAACAGGCAGGCAACTTGCCGCCGAGGCTGCAGCAGTTCTCATCTTGGCAAGTATGTAGTCCCGGCTTCAGCCGGTCGTCACGTGAAAACCGGCTGAAGCCGGGACTACATGCGTGGAACGGACAGTGTCCTGAGTCAAAATGAGAACTGCCGCCGAGGCTGGCCCGGCCATTGGACTCATTATTCAGGGAGACTTCTCGGAGCAAAACCTGTGGGCTGGGAGCCCACAGACCCGGGCAGGTGGCCCGTTCCATCCTGAACCCACCGCCTGATCCGGCTCACCCGCACCGCCGATCAAAATCGGCTCAGCATCGTTTCGTGTTCTTTCTTCTCGATCGCGACGAAGATCTCGCTCAGTTCCGACCAGGACTTCTTTCGGGGCTTCGGTCCTTTGACCCACTCGACCTGCCGACCGCGCCAAAGGGAGTAAATGGCGGGCACGATTTCGAGGGTGAGGATCGTCGAAGTGATCAGGCCGCCGATCATGGGAGCGGCGATGCGCTGGATGGCTTCGGCGCCCGCGCCGTGCGACCACAGAGCCGGCACGAGGCCGAAGGTAATCATGCTGACGGTCATCAGCTTAGGGCGGACGCGCTGCACGGCCCCGTAGGTGATGGCTTCGAAGAGATCGTGCTGGGTCTTCATCTTGCCCGCCTTTTGGTAGCTATGGAAGGCTTCGTCGAGGTAAATGATCATCACGGTGCCGGTTTGGGCGGCGAGGCCGGAGAGAGCGATGATGCCGACCCAGACAGCGATGCTCAGATTGTAATCCATCATCCAGAGAAACCAGATGCTGCCGGTCATGGCAAAGGGAATGGAGAGCAGGATGATGAACGTCTCGGGGATGCTCTTGAAGTTCATGTAGAGCAACACGAAAATCAGGGCCAGCGTGATGGGGATGACGACTTTCAGGCGTTCCTTCACGCGGAGCATGTATTCGTATTGGCCCGTCCACTCGATGCGATAGCCTGACGGAAGAAGGCCGGCCTTCTCGATATTCTCCGCCACGGCCTTCTTGGCGTCGGCCACATAGCCACCGATGTCGCGGCCGGTCATATCGACATAAACCCAGCCGGTGAGCGCGCCGTCCTCGTTCTTGATCAGAGGCGGACCACTGGTGGTCTTGATGTCCACGAGTTGGCCCAGCGGGACTTGGGTGATTTGCTGGCCTCGGGCGGGACCGCCTGTCGCCGACATTCCCTCGGCCCCTCCGCCCGTCTCGCTCGGAGCTGTTTGCGCCACCGGCACCAGCACGCGTTTGAGTTTCTCGGGATCGTCCCGGAGTTCACGGCCGTAGCGCACGTTGATGGTGTAGCGCTCGCGGCCCTCAATGGTGCGGGCGATGGCCATGCCGCCAATCGAAATTTCGACCTGCATGAGAACGTCCTCCACGTTGAGGCCGTAACGGGCGATCTCGGCGCGCTTGGGAATGATGTCAAGATAGAGACCACCGGTGGTGCGCTCCGAAAAAACGCTGCGTGTTCCGGGCACATTGCGCATGACCGATTCCAGATGTTCGCCGAGCTTGCCAATGACGGCGAGGTCCGAGCCGAAAATCTTGATGCCGACGGGCGTGCGGACGCCGGTGGAGAGCATGTCGATGCGCGCCTTGATGGGCATGGTCCAGGCGTTGACCTGGCCGGGAATCTGCAAAGCGTCATCCATCTCCTGCACGAGTTCATCCCAAGTGATGGGACGACTGTCGGGCCAGACTTTGCGCAGCCCTTTCTGCACCCACTCCGGTGCCCAACTCGAATACCAGCGTGGGTGCGGCACTTGGCGCCATTCCTTCTCCGGCTTCAGTTGCACGACACTCTCGAACATTTCCAGCGGCGCGGGGTCGGTGGCGGTGTCGGAGCGGCCGGCCTTGCCATGGACGCTGACCACTTCCGGGAACTGTTTGATGATGCGGTCCTGGATTTGCATGAGCCGCGTCGCCTCCGTGATGGAGATGGTCGGAAGCGTCGTCGGCATGTAGAGAATAGTTCCTTCGTTGATCGGCGGCATGAACTCCGAACCGAGCTTCTGGAAAATCGGAACGGACGAGACCACCGCCGCGACGGCAATGGCGATGGAGAGAATGCGCCGGGTCATCAGCGCGCTGACCCACGGATAATAGAGCCGGTGAATGAATCGGCTGATGGGGTGTTTGTGCTCGGGAATGACCTTGGCGCCGGTCATCAGCACGATGAGCGCGGGGCCGATGGTGATCGAGAGGAACGCCGCCCAAGCCATCGTGAAAGTTTTGGTGAAGGCCAGCGGCTTGAACAGACGGCCTTCTTGGGCTTCCAGCGTGAACACCGGCATGAAGCTGACCGTGATCACCAGCAGCGCGAAGAACAGCGGCTTGCCAAGCTGCTTGCAGGCCAGGATAATGATTTCCTGGCGCTGCTTGCGGTTGAGGCCCGGCGGTGCATGCTCCAGCTTTTTGTGGACGTTTTCCACCATGACGACGGCTTCGTCCGTGATCACGCCGATCGAAATCGCGATGCCAGCCAAGGACATGATGTTGGCGGTGAGCCCCATGAAATACATTGGGATGAAGGCCAGAGCCACGGCGATGGGCAGCGTCACGATGGCCCGCGCCGCCCCACCGAAGTCGAGCAGAAACACGATGATCACCATCGCCACGATAATGGATTCCTCAAGGATCGTCCGAGTCAGAGTCTGAATGGCCCGATTGATCAAATCGGAGCGGTCGTAGGTGGTGACGATTTCCACGCCGGGCGGCAATGAGGACTTGACCTCGGCCAGCTTGGTTTTGATGCGGTCAATGACTTGGAGCACGTTCTGCCCAAAGCGCACCACCACGATGCCGCCCACCGTTTCACCTTCCCCGTTCAAGTCACCAGCGCCGCGCCGCATTTCCGGCCCAAACTGGATGTTCTTGGCCACGTCGCGGAGCAAAATGGGTGTGCCCTTGGCGTCCGAGCCCACCACGACGAGCCGCAGGTCTTCCAAAGATCTAATATAGCCTTGGCCGCGGACGAGGTAGGTCGTGCCAAATCGCTCCAATTCGCGTCCCCCCACGTCGTTGTTGGCGCTGCGGATGGCAGAAACGATGCGGTTGAGCGGCACGTTGTAGGCAAGCAGCTTGTTCGGATCGATCTCCACTTGATACTGTTTCTGGAACCCGCCATAAGTCGCCACTTCGGCCACGCCTTCCACGCTTTGAATCCAGTAGCGCAGATGCCAATCCTGGAAGGATCGGATCTGGGCCAGGTCATTCGAGCCCGACTTGTCCACCAAGGCGTATTGGAAGCCCCAGCCCACCCCGGTCGCATCTGGACCGAGCGTCGGTGTGACGCCGGGCGGCAACCCGCCCGTCAATCCTTGCATATATTCCAGCACCCTCGATCGCGCCCAGTAAATGTCCGTGCCATCTTCGAACACGACATAGACGAACGAGTAACCGAAGAAGGAATAGCCGCGCACCACCCGCACCTTCGGCGCGGCGATCAGTTTGGTGACGATGGGATAGGTCACCTGATCCTCGATGAGATTGGGACTGCGGCCTTCCCATTCCGTGAAAACGATGACCTGCACGTCGGACAAGTCCGGAATCGCATCCAAGGGCGTGTTGCGGACACAATAGATGCCGCCGGCGAACAGCGCGCCGACCATCATGAAGACCATGAACTTGTTCCGGGCGCTCCACTCGATCATGCGCTCGATGAGGGAAGAGCGAGTGGGCGAGTGGGCGAGTGGGTGAGTGGGCGATTCCATCATGCGGTCCTCTTTGCGCCGATGACCCATTTCTCCGGGTGATCGGCCATGCGAACGATCTGGCCAATGATCTTGTCGTAGGCATCATCGAGGTGGGCGAACACCTCTTGCTTGAGATAGCCAGAGCGTAAGGCAATCTCCGCCCAAACCTGCGCCAGTTCTCTGAAGTGCTTGATGATGCTCATTCTGTTCTCCTCACTTTGGTTTTGCGTGAGCCGTCTCTTCGTTTCGCCGACTCGCCCATTCGCCCATTCGCCCGCTCAATGCTTGTGCTCGCCGGCCTTGCCCATGCCGGCGATGGCCGCCTTGAGCTGGCTCTCGGAGTCCACGAGAAACAACGCGCGCGTGACCACTTGCTCGCCCTCTTTCAGGCCAGATACGACCTCGTAGTAGTCATCGGTTTTGGCAGCGATTTTCACATCCCGCGGCTCCAAGTGCCCCGCCTGTCCCTCGACGAACGCAACGTAGCGCTGGCCGGTATCGATGACCGCGCTGGCGGGGACGGTGAGCTTCTCACCCACTTTGATTTCAAGTTCGACATTGGCCCACATGTCGGGTCGGAATTCGTGCCGGGGGTTATCCAACTCAAGCCGGATCTCGCCTCGGCGGGTCTGGGCCTCAATGTGTGGATAGAGGAATGTGACCTTGGCGGGGAACGATTCGTTGTTCAGGAAAGGGAAATGGATGACGGCATCCTGTCCAACTTCGACCAGTGGCAACTCGAATTCATAAACCGAGGCGCGCAACCACAAATGGGACAGATCGGCAATCTCGTAAAGAGTTTCGCCGGCCATGAACGCCTTGCCCTCCACGGCGTTCTTCACCAGCACATGTCCGGAGAAGGGCGCGCGGAACGGCAACTCGGCCGTGGCGGCCCCGCGCTGCTCCAGCGAACGGATTTCCTCGTCGCCGATCTGAAACAGCTCCATCCGCACCCGGGCGGAATCGAGCAGAGCCTTGGCCGAACTGCGTTGAGCGGCCGCGGCGTCGGCCTTCAACTGCTGCGCACCGCGCCAGGCGATGAGATACTCGTTCTCGGTGGAAAACAGTTCCGGGCTATAGACCGTGAACAAGGGCTGACCGCTTTCGACCGGCGCGCCGGTGAAGTTGACGTGGAGCTTGCGGACCCAACCGGCAAAGCGCGGCGCAATCCGAGTGTAGCGTGTCTCGTCATGTTGCACGGTGGCGGTGGTGCGCACGCTGCGCGTGAGGTTGCGCATTTCCACCTTCGAGAGAGTCAATCCAATCAACTGGCGTTTGTCGGCCGAGAGGCTGATGCTGATTCGGCCTGGCACGGACTCGGCCGTTGTGCTCGTCGCGTGGTCTTCGTGGCCGGCAGGCGCTTCTTTCTTCTCGAGGAGTTTCATCTTGCACTCCGGGCAGGTTCCCGGCGCGTTGCTGACCACGTTCAGGTGCATCGGGCAATAGAACTGGCCAGCCTTGATGTGGGCGGTCTTGTCGGCCTCATCGGTGTTGGTTGCCTGGGGCGCGACAGGCGTTGATTTCGCTTTGTCGTCTTTGATCGGCACCAACTTCATGTTGCAGATCGGGCAATCCCCCGGCTTGTCGCTCACGTAAGTCGGATGCATCGGGCAATGGAATTTCTGTTGGCCCGAGGCCTGGCCCGCCGATGGCGAATCGGATCGGCTGCAACCGATCATCGCGGCGGCCAGCACGACGGTCAGCATGGCGAGAGCCGAGAATCTGATCAGATTAGTCCGCATGAGTTTCTCCCTCGGGTTGAGTGATGTGTTCATTTCTGGGAGGGCAGGGGTTGAGTGACCGGGAGCGTCTGACGGAGGAAAGGCGCGCCGGCGGGCGGGGTGCCCGCAATAAGCAAGGATAGTTCCGCCAGCGCCAACTCGCGCTGGGTTTGTGCCTCGATGCGCATCAATTCAAAGCCCAAGAGCGTGCGCCAGGCGTCAATCAGATTGAAGAAATCCGTTCGGCCAGTGAAATAGCTCGACCGAGCCACTTCCAGGGATTGGCGCGCTTTCGGCAACAAGATGTCTTCAAACAGCGTCAGGTTGCGGGCCGTCTCCCGCACCATGTAGCTGCGCTCGGCCAGGTCCACGGCAACCATGATCTGCTCGGCGGACAGGCGTGCTTCCGCCGCCCGTTTGTTGGCTTGGGCGCCAGCAATCTCGGCCGCGATCTTGTCGCGCCAGATCGGCAGCGTCATTCCCAGGGACGGGCGCACCATCGTGGGCGAAGCCAGCGGGTCCACCTCGACGCCGGCGCTGAAATCGGGCATCCGGCTCTTTCGCGCCAAACCGATGGCCGCTTCGGCCATGCCCACCTCGGCCTCCATGGTCTTGAGGCGGGGATTGCGCTGAAAGGCCGTGGCCAGCAGTTGATCGGATGCGACGCCGAGTGGTGTGGTTTCAAGACGAGCTGGCAGGGGTGGACCAGGTTCGCCGGCTTTCAAACCGAGCGCCGCATGGAATTGCGCCATGATCGGCAGGCGCGAGTCCTCCAGATTTGTGACCTCCGTTCGCAGCCGGTCCTGCTCGATCTGCGCGCGCAACACATCCTGAAGCGTGACCTTGCCCACTTCGCTCTGTCGGCGCGCGATCTGTTCGATGTCCGCCAGCAGTTGCAGCGTTTCCTGGTTCACGCGGATTTTGCCGTCGAGGAAATACGCTTGGTAATAGGCCTTCTTGAGGGCGAAGGCGGTTTGCAGGACGCTGGATTCAAAGGCGAAGTAACGTCTCTGGCTCTCGGCCGAAGCCACCGCCGCGCGCGCCTTCAACTTGCCCGGCCCGGGGAATTCCATCATTAGACCGGGCATGGCCACCTCGACCAACTCCTTGATGTCCATTTCGAACGTGAGCCGCGGGTCGGGCAAGGACCGCTCGACCGTGATGCGCTCGACCGAGGTCAGCCAGTCGTAGTAGGTCGCCTCCACCCGCGGTTGGTTCAGCATGGCAAACTGGAGGAAGTCAGCGAGACCGGAGTTCGTCGTCAGCGTCGGCAAGGTGGGCAGAAGACCGTGCGGGCGATAAACACCAGCCACCGACGCGACGTCCCGTCTCGCCGCACGTTCATTGGCCATGGGGACGCCTTTGCAGCCGGTCAGCAGTGCCCCGGAAGCGAGCAAGCCGGCTCCGGCCAGCAGGGCGGGAAATCGATAGGACCGCTTCGTATTCATTCCGTCATCGTGTGATTCAAGTTCGCAATGCCGTCAGCCTGTCCGCACTCCAAAACCCCACCTCCATGACTCCTGGCCCCGAGGATTCCAACCCCATGAGCGCCGCCAGAAACAAGGGGCCCTTCCGTGCGCGTCAAACACTGTCTCGCCCGCTGGAACGCTCGCGCTCCAGACACATTCTATACGCTAGACCGGGCAAAAGCCCTCAGCCTTTTCTCATGGCCGTGGAGTGATGTGGGGAGGGTTCAAGGATTCAGCCTCGTCGAGCAGCGCGGTGAACACCACCGCGGCACGGCTGCCTGTGCGCCGGCCAACGACGATTCCCTTGGCATCCAAGAGCAAATAGCGGGGAGAATCCTGACCGATGAATCATGTTGCTTCGCTGAATGCATGGACTTCGGACCAAGAGATCCGAATCCCTCGGACAGGAAAAGGGATCTGCCTTCGTCCACCCCACATCATGAACGGACAGGCTGGAATGCCCGTTCCGATTGAAGTCCCGCTTGCGAAAAGAAACTACTCGTCGCAAACGCACGCATACTCCGCGCGCTTGCAGGTGGCGCAGGCGTGGGTTTCGAGTTTGAAGCGGAAGTTCTGCGGCTTGGCGGCGGCGGTTTGCTTGAATTGCACAACGAGATTGTAGCCATCACCCTCCGGGAGCACGCTCTTGCTGACCAGCACGTCACCCTTCTTCTCAAACCCAACCGTCTTCTTGCCGTCTTTGGCATCGACAATGACGGTTACGCTCTGGCTGGTGGCGACAACGGGTTTCAACTCGGGGCTATAGAAGGTGACAATGACGGCGTGGTCTTTGTCCAAATAGAACTCGGCTTTCGGCTCGGTCTTTTCGAGCAGGCGACCGCCTTTCGGCCCGGCGAGATGTTTCTTGCTGGCGGCGTTCAACGTGGCGAGGCCGACGCCGAGGACGGCGACGGCGGCAATCAGAGGCAATAGGGTCTTCATGTGTTTGGATTTGTCGCTTCCCGTGGTTTGATTTCGTTGATCGCTCCGGCCTGCGCCGGGCGATTTCGCTCAACCCACTCGTAGAGCACGGGCAACAGGACGAGGGTGAGGAAAGTCGAGGTGATAATGCCGCCGATGACGACGGTGGCGAGCGGGCGCTGCACCTCCGCGCCCGCACCGGTGGCAATGGCCATCGGCATGAAGCCGAAGCTGGCGACAAGTGCGGTCATTAACTTTGGTCGAAGGCGCGTCAGTGTTCCTTCGATCACCGCATCGCGGACGCTGTGCCCTTCTCGGCGCAATTGATTGATAAAACTGATGAGCATGATGCCGTTGAGCACCGCAATGCCACTGAGCGCAATGAAACCCACTCCTGCGGAAATCGTGAACGGCATATCACGCATCCACAGTGCGAAGACGCCGCCGGTCACAGCCAGGGGCACGCAAACGAAAATCAGCGCGGCCTGCCGCGCGCTGCCGAAGCTCATATAGATCAAGGTGAAGATCAAGGCCAGCGCCATGGGCACAATCAGCGCCAGTCGTGCCCGCGCTTTCTGGAGGTTCTCAAACTGCCCGCCGAACTCGAAGTAGTAGCCGGACGGGAATGTCACGTCAGCTTTGATGCGGTGCATCGCCTCTTTGACAAAGCCCGCCACGTCGCGCCCGCGCAAGTTCACGAGAATGGCGGTGCGGCGCTGGCCGGATTCGCGTGTGACCGCACCGACCTGCTCGATCATCTCGAAGCGGGCGACCTGGCCGAGCGTGAGCAACCCGCCCTCGTCCGCGCGAACGGGCAATCGCTTCATTGTGTCCAGGCTGCGCCGGGCGTTCTCGGCGAGACGCACGACGATGGGGAAGCGCCGGTTGCCTTCGATAATCATGCCCACTTCCTCACCGGCCAAGGCGACGGCGATGGCGCGGTTCATATCTCCCGCCTGAAGGTTGTAACGGCGCAGCGCGTCGCGGTCGGGTTTGATTTCCAGCAGCGGCGAGCGGCCGAAAGCGTCGAACTCCACATCGCTGTCCGGGGCGATCTTTCGCAGCAGGTCGCGAGTTTCAGTGGCGATGCGTTCGAGTTCGGTGAACTCGTCGCCGTAAATTTTCACCGCAATGTCGGCCCGCACCCCGGCCATCATTTCGTTGAAGCGCATCTGAATCGGTTGCGTAAAGAGATAGGTCTGGCCGGGCGCGTGGACGGCGAGTTCGCGCCGCATCAGTTCGATGAGTTGCTCCTTGGTTGCGGGACGCCCGTCGAGTTTGCGCCACCGGCTGCGCGGCTTGAACTCGACGTAAGTGTCACACAGGTTTGCCCCCATCGGGTCAACGGCGATTTCCGCCGTGCCAATCAACCCGAAAATGCTCTCGATTTCAGGAAATGTTTCCAACAGCAGCTTCTCGGACCTTTGCTGCAATTCAGTGCAAACACCCAGCCCGGCGCTGCCGCTGCGGATGAAATGGAGCAGCATTGTGCCCTCGTCCAGTTGGGGAATGAACTCCGCGCCCAGCCGCGTGAACACAAACAGCGACGAGCCGAATAACAGCACCGTAGCGCCGACCACGAGCCAGCGGAAGCGCATCGCCCACGCGAGCAGCGGTGTGTAAAGCGCTTTGAAGAAGCGGATAAGCCAGTTGTCGTGTTCGCGGATGTTCCCGCTCAGGAAATGCGAGCAAAGGACGGGCATGAGCGTGAGCGCCAGCACGAGCGAACCCGCCAGCGCGAAGATGACCGTGAGCGCCATAGGCCGGAACAGTTTCCCCTCGATGCCAGTGAGCGCGAGAATAGGCACATAGACGACCGTGATGATGAGCACGCCGAAGAACATCGGGTTGGCGACTTCCTTCGCGGAGAAGCGCGCTTCTTGAAGGCGTTCGGCGGCGGTGAGTTCGCGGCCAAGCTCTTTTTGCTTGTGGGCCAGATGCCGGATGATGTTTTCCACCATTACCACCGCGCCATCAATGATGAGGCCGAAATCAATCGCGCCTAAACTCATCAGGTTGCCGGACACGCGGCTCTCCACCATGCCCGTAATGGCAAAAAGCATGGAGAGCGGAATGGCGAGCGCGACAATAAATGCTGCCCGCAGATTGCCGAGCAGCGCGAACAACACGACCACGACCAGCAACGCACCCTCGAATAGATTCTTCTCGACGGTGTGAAGCGTGCGGTTCACGAGATCGGAGCGGTTGTAGAGCGGGCGCACTTCGACCCCGGGCGGCAGTTTCTCTTGAATCTTCACGAGCTGGGCCGCCACGTCGCGCGCGACGATGCGGCTGTTGCCGCCCGCGAGCATCAGCGCGCCGCCAATCACGGCTTCCTCTCCCTTAACTGTGGCTGCGCCCGTGCGGAAGCTCGACCCGATGCCCACTTGCGCCACGTCCTTCACGAGCAGTGGCTTCGCGGAACCGGCGAACTTGAGCGCGATGTTCGCAATCTCGTCCGCCGTGCTCACCCGGCTGTTCGCCCGGATCACGATTTGCTCGCCGCCAATTTCCACCAACCCGCCGCCGATGTTTTGCGTGTTCTCGCTGATCGTGCGCGCCAATTCCTCGATGGCCATACCCACGCTGACGAGTCGTTCTGGGTCGGGCATGACAACAATTTGCCTCTCGTAACCGCCGCTGGTGTTAACCTCGGCCAAGCCCGGGGTGGCGCGAAGCAACGGGCTGATGACGTATGTCTGAATCTGTTTCAGTGACTGCAACTGCTCAAAGCGGCCAGGCGGCTTGTTCGTGGTGTCCGCCGTGAACGCAACCGAGTAGTAGAAGATCTCGCCGAGGGCCGTGCTGATGGGCGCGAGCCGGGGCTGCAAACCCGGCGGCAACGTTTCCGCCGCGCTCAACAACCGTTCGCTGACGAGTTGCCGGGTATGATAAAGGTCAACGCCATCCTCGAAAGTCATCCGCACTTGCGACAATCCGAACTTCGACAGCGAGCGCAGTTCAATCATTCCCGGCAACCCGGCCATCTGGCTTTCGATCGGCAGCGTGACAAGTTTTTCAATTTCCTCGGGCGCTAGCGCCGGGACGGCGGTGTTGACGAGCACCTGGGGATTGGTGATGTCCGGCACGGAATCAATCGGCAGCCGCAGCGCCGACCACACGCCTACGCCGACGAGAAGGAGCGTGGCGAGCGACACCAGCGCCCGTTTCCCCATGGACAGCTCGACGATCTTGAGAACCATGCCTTATTTCCCCTTGGCGGGCATGACGCAGCACGCCTGTCCGCCTTTGACCGCCGCGAGTTCCGTGAGCCAGAGCGACATCACGGGTTGCAGCACCACTTGATCACCTGCGTAAAGGCCGTCTTTGATTTCCACGAGCTCGGTGCCGAAAGCTCCTGCCTTGACCGGCGTGCGTACGAAATGCTCGCCGCTGACGGTGTAAACGTTGAAGCCGTCACTGCACTGAAGCAGCGCGGCGCGGGGAATGGAGACGACACTTTCTTTTGAATGCAGCGCAATGCTGGCCTGCAAGAATGTGCCCGCAGCCCATCCTGCGGACGCATTCGGAATTTCCGCGAGCACCTCAATCAGGCCCGTTGCGTTCCGCAACTGGTCATTCAATTGAGTGACTCTTCCGCTGAGGCGCTCGCCGTCTCCGCCTCGGATCTGCAACAATTGTCCGGCCTTCAACAGCTTTGCTTGCTCAAGCGTGACCGTGCCGCTCGCGAGGCTGGCGCTGTCACCAGCCTGATAAACGCGTAATTGCACCTCAATGGTCGTCGGGACTTTCTCTTCAGTGACCTCGACCACATTGACTCCGAGCGACCGGCGCGTCTCGTCAGGGAAAAGCAACCCCATTTTCGCGCTGTACTGCGGGCCGAGCGCGACGGCATTTTCCGAAACCGTTGTCTCAGCGGCTTTGCGTTGGCAACCGGCCAGCAGCACGGCCAAGACAAGCATAACCGCTATCGGAGCAGCCGACGAGAGGAGGCTCCGACTCCCTTTCGTCAACGGCTGCCATAACTTTTTCCAGAGCCTCCATAACCGCAATGCCTTTCGGAAATTCCAACTGGAGGAGAGCCGTGCCGCAGAGCGAGAGTCCCGCCGATTTCTGCAATCCCTTTGGGATTCATCGTGAGAATTTCCGAAAGCCGTTCGTCTGAAGTGGACTGCTACGAGAATCGATTTCAGTTCTTTTCCTCCTTTGCGCTCGTGTCCGCCAACGGTGTTGGCAAGCCGGTGAGCAATTCAAGTTGTTGCGCCGATTCCAGCGCCTCTTTTTTCGTGTCCAAGAGACTCTCGACCGCCTCGAGATATTGCTTTTGCAGTTCGACGAACGTGGCAATCGGGACTGCGCCCAGTCGGTAATGTCGATCGGCCAGTTCCGCTGCCTCTCTGAATTGTCGCGCTGAATCGAGTCGCCACCTGGCTATTTCCCGGAGTTTGGTTTCATAAATCAATGCGGCTTCGACGACCTTGCGCTGGATCTCACGAGCCGTGACGTTCAACGAAACCTCGGCCTGCATTTGACGCGCCTTGGCCGCTTCGATGTTGCCGGTGTTGCGATTCCAGAGCGGCAGCGGCAGCGACACGCCCACTCCGATGATGCCCTGACGTTCGCTGCCCGCCTGTTCCGAGGCATAGCTTGGACCGACGAAGATCGCCGGGTATCGCTCGTTCTTAGCCAGGTCCACTCGGAAGCCCTGTTGCGCCAGCTCCACGGCGCGCAGGCGCAACTCAAAATTGTTCGTGCGGGCCAACGCGAGCAGAGTTTCCGCGCTTTCGGCAGGACGGAACGCCAGTTGTGTTTGCGACACTGCCAGGCGGGTATCAGGCGCGACGCCGCGCAATTGATTCAGTTCCAGCAGCGCCGACTGCATGGCCAGGGTCGCTTCACTGGCCTTGCGTTGCATCGTGAGTTCAGTCGCTTCGATGACGCGGGTTTCCAGCAAGGGAGTCAACCCCGCTGGATCACGTTGCACGAGCACTTCGCGCAATGCCTGAAAGCGGTCGGCAACTTCGCGCGCCGTCGCCGCCTTCTCCTGCGCGGCGAACCAGCCGTAAGCCAGCGTCCGCACCCGCCCAGCCAGCGCGACTTTGAACCGCGCGTAGCCAAGCTCGGCCAGTTCAACATCGCGATTGGCAATGGCTTTGCGCAACCCGATGCGCCCCGGCCACTCGAACGGTTGCATGACCGACACCGACCACGCCGCGCCTTCTCCGCTCAAGCCACCGCCCCGCATGGTCTTTTGGCCGAAGCTGCCGCTCATTTCGGGATTGCCGAACGCCCCGGCTATTTTACGCCCCGCCTTCGTGGCAGCCAGTTCGGCCTCGTAGAACTTGAGTTCAGGATTACGTTCCAGCGTTTCAGCGACGAGCGAATCAAGCGTGACGGCATTTGTCGCCGTCGGCGTTTTAGCCCCCTCGTCCTCCGCTCGAATGTCAGTCAAGCTTCCAAGCATCGTCACCGCAAGCAGTGACCAACCACAGACATTGATTCGTTTCATAAACAGGACACACGGTCAAAACCAAGACGGAAAAACGGCGTTGCGTGAACACACCATGCCAAGGACAGTCCCGAACGGGACGCTTACGAAACGAACGAAGGCGCTCGCGGTGGCAAAGCCGTGCGGAAGGCGAAATGCCAGCACCCCGCGAGTTCAGGCGGCGCGGTCGCTGGAGCAGCGCATCCGCTACCACCGGGTGGTTGCATTTCCAAAAATGCAGGTGCGCAGCAATCCAGAGTCTCGACAACGGGCGCTGACAAGACGAAGTGATCCTGTTGAAAGAGATAACGGCCAGCCGCTACGACTCCGCACGGTTCATCGCAACCCGTCTTGCCCGGCGCAGGATGCTCACTCTCCTTTGAGCAACATTCACCCTTCTCGATCAGACCGGCGGATTCGAGCAAACAAAGAGAGGTCGCTGGCAACCATACGAGCACCAGCAAAGCCGCTGTCAATGTCTTGAGCCACCGCACAATGAATAAACTACGACGGGCCAAGGTGATGTTCAAGCCAATAGAATGATTAACCTGCTGCATCACGCCGGCCATTGCCGGTTCCATGTTCACTTGGTCTTCAAGAGTCACAGCCCATTGGCCATGACGACAAGCGTCGCCCCGGTGTCCGCGAAAATTGCGAGCCAGAGACTTGTGTGACCTGACAATGCCAGCAAAAGGAAGATCGCCTTCACAATCAACGCGAAGGCGATGTTCCCCTGAACGATGCGGCCGGTGCGGCGGCCAAGCTGAACGGCCTCGGCAACTTTGCTCAAATCATCCTGCATCAGCGCAAGATCTGACGTTTCAATTGCCGTGTCCGTTCCCACGCCGCCCATTGCGAGGCCAATGCTCGCTGTGGCCATCGCGGGCGCGTTGTTCACACCTTCGCCGATCATGCCGACGTGTTTGTGCGGTGCGATCAGTTCGCGGATGCGCTCAGTCTTTTGCTCGGGCAGTAAATCGCCCTTTGCCTCGTCAATCCGACTCGTTTGGAAATCGCGTCCACCGTTCGCTGATTGTCGCCACTCGATATGACGACTTTTTCAACCCCGGCAGCGTGAAGTGCTTTGATCGCTTCGATGGCGTTCGGGCGGATTGTGTCGGCGACGGCGAGAATTCCCAACACTTTGCCTTTGCAGTCCTGGTGCGGTTTGTGGCCGACGATGAGAAAGCCAGCCACGCCGGCGTAAGCCTGCTCCGCCGTCAGTTGGTCGGCGTGAGCATGATACCAGCACGTGCTTGCTCGCTGGCGGATCGGAAACCGCACTTGGTCGCTCTGCCCGGCGGCGACTTGGTCGCGCGGGTGACCGTCCATTCGTTCCGGAGCAAGAACTCCGTGCCGATGGAGAACCAGTGGCTCGCCATGGTCGTTCTCAATCCGCGCGGCGAATTCTTGAACGAGTTGGACACGAATGGTCGGGCCAGGCACTCCGCCGTTGATGGCGGACACCGCCGTGGAGTAACCGGGCCAGACGGCGAGATTCACGCGAGCCATCGTGAGGGAGTCCCCGGACCAGTCGGACGCCAGACGCAATGGATTACTTGCGTTGCGGACATGCTACTCCCTCAGCTCTTTTCTCCCGGTTTTGCAATGTCTCGGAGCCGCATTCCGATCAATTCTCAACTTCGCAGGACGGGTGCAAGCGGTCTGAGACCACCCGTGAAGGCTTCGTGGAAGGATTTACGCCACCACGGCGTAAGCGGGTCGGCGAACAATGACGCGAGTCGATGGTTGGGGGGAGTTGAGCTTCTCGCCAAGCTTGACTGCGTGTTTCAGGCATCACGTTCCTTCACAGAGGCACGGACGGCATTCGATCCTCGGGCTTCCCTGTTTCCGCCTCCGACGCTATTCTTCAAAGGCATGACGCGTTTCTACTCTTGGACCAGGGATCTCCATCTCTATTTCGGACTTTTCATCTGTCCGTTCGTTCTCGTCTTCGCCGTTAGTACTCTTTTGTTGAACCATCCCGGACCGCGACCCTCGGCGGACTCTCCCCGGAGCACGCCAACGAAGCGAGCCGTTCAAATCAAGACAAAGGACGGAGTCGGAACCCTGGAGCAAGCCCGGAACATCCTGCGCCAATTGGATGTCACGGGCGAAATCGATTACATCCGCCACCTGGCCAAGGAGGAACGGCTCTTGATCCCCGTGACCAAGCCCGGGGAGGTCACCACCGTGGAGGTCGATCTGAAGGCGAGGACAGCGACGGTGCAACGCCAGCCGCAGGGGTTGGGGGCGACGCTCATCTATTTGCACAAGATGCCGGGGCCACACAACGTAAAGACTCGCGGCAACTGGATTTACACGGTGTGGTGGAGCGCGCTGGCCGACACCGTCGTTTACACGGTGCTCTTCCTGACTGTGTCCGGGCTCTACCTTTGGTGGATGCTCAAGGCCGAGCGCGCCGTCGGTTGGACACTCCTCGGGGCCGGCGTGCTCTCGGCTGGGGCTCTCGTGGCCGCACTTTGCTCCTTCTGATCTTCACCAACAACTGATCGACCTATGTTCCTGAGCGCTACCCAATGGCTGTCGAGGTGGAACAGAAAGCTCCACATCTACCTTGGTCTCTACTTCATCGTGTTCTTGTGGTTGTTTGCCGCGTCGGGCCTGCTGTTAAATCACTCTTGGAGCTTCACCGAGTTCTGGAATCAACGCCGGCAATCCACGAGCGAACACACCATCGCACGACCCCAGGCGGAAACCGACCTCGGCCGGGCGCAGGATCTGATGAAGCAGTTGAGTATCGGTGGGGAGGTTGAGTGGACGACTACCCGGCCGACGCCAGACCGGTTCGATTTCCGCGTGGTGCGTCCTGGCCGGACTCTGGACGTGAAAGCCGACTTCGGAAAGCAAACGGCCGCGGTTCAGGAGATCCGAGTCAACGGTTGGGGTGTCATTCGCATGTTGCATACCTTTACCGGTGTCCGTCCTGGCTCCCCGCAGAGCAGTCGCGACTGGTGGCTGACGCGCTGGTGGAGCTTCTCCATGGATGCGCTGGCGGTGGGGTTGATCCTGCTTGTCGTAAGCAGCCTCGTGATGGCCTATGAGCAGCGCACCAAGTGGTTGCTCGCAGGCATTGCGGCAGGGTTGGGTCTGGGGGTCTGTGGTTTCTTCGTCTTCGGACTGCGGTGGCTGTGACCGGCGCGTGCCGGGGCCCCAAAAGTGCACACGAGACGCGGGTCATCCATTCGGAGTTATGAGCGACTCGACGATTCGTGTGAGGTCGGTCTCGAAGGTCAGGCGCGGGTTGGGCAGGGAGCGTTCCCGCGTGATCCGCTCCACCGCCGCCGCCCAGTCCTCGGAGGCCGCGGCGACCGGCGGTTGATCATATCCAGTCGGTCCTGACTTGGGCTTGGCAGACGTCAGGACGATTTGAGCCACTTGCCGAGTGTGACCCGCAGTTGTTGGCGGGCTCTGTAGATGCGAGTTTCCACGGCCTTGGCCGAGCAGCCCAGGATCTCTCCAATTTCGGCGTGCGAGTGCTCTTCGTATTCGGCCAGGATCAGCGGCAGCCGAAGCTCTTCGGGAAGGCGGGCGACGGCCTGCCGCACGGCCTCGGCGCGCTCATTGTTTTCTGCGACCGCGCTCGGGGAAGGTTTTGTTTCGGCCAGGGTTTCGCGGAGTCCAAGTCCGGTGGTCTCACTCTCCAGCTCAAGAGAAACCTGCGGATGGCGCGAGCGCCAGCGAAAGCGGTCCCGCACCAGATTGGTCGCGATGGCGTAGAGCCAGGTGGAGAACCGTTGTCGGGAGTCGAATTTCGTTCGGTTCTGAAACACCCGGACAAACGTTTCTTGGACCAGATCGGCCGCGTCGGACTCATCCTGCAGGGAACGAAGCATGAAGTGAAAAAGCCGTTCCGCGTGACGTTCCATCAGCGGGTCGAGAGCGGCCTCGTGGCCGCCCGCCAGGCCCTCCATGTCATGAGTATCCTGTTCGTCGGAATCGGCCGCACTCATGGATGGGAATCATGCGCGTGCCCGGCCATGCTCGTGGCCGAAGGAAACGTCATCTCTCTCACCCAAGACAGGTAGCGCTTTCCCTGCTCCGGAGGCATCGTGCGGCTGACTTCAAAGAAATGACGGAGCATATTGCGTTGGCATTCGCCGCGCAGTCGGGCGGCTTCGGCGACGACACTTTCGATTTCCGGGGTGATGCTCGCGGCCGTGCGGACGAGGAGATGTAGTTTGTGGTTTTGCTCGTCGATGCGCTGGCACATCTCCCGGCATTGGGGCAGGTAGGCCGCGTGGAGTCCGGAGACACGCGCCAGTTCGGAATCGGTGAGGTTGAATTCCTGTTTGAGCCACGCCAGTTCCGGTTGCGGACTTTTCAACCAAGTTCGAGGTGTGGATGTGCCGAGGAGATAGCAGCCAGCATAGGCGACCGCGGCTCCGGCCAGACCGGCGACAAGGATGGCCACTCCCCGGTTCATGAATCAACGTGGCGTCTGGTACGGGTCCAACGCCTGAACATAGCGGTGGCTCAATTCGCCGGACACTCTTGCCGTTCGATGCTGGCTCTGCGCCCATCCGACCGAGCCGCCGAGGACGATCAGAGCGGTCAGATAAGAAACGGCCAGCGCGGGTCGAGACACCATCCGACCGAGCCAACCCGCCAGGCGGAACAGGCTATCTGCGGCCGACGTGGGCGCTCGCTGGGTCTGTTCGACCTTCCGCCAGACCTGGCTGCGGAAGCCAGGCGGCAGCGAAATCTTCATCGCCCATTCCTGCAACAAGGCGCGCAACTCGGGATCGTTCTCAAGGCGTGGTTCAGTTTTCATCGGTCGTTCATTCTCCCGGCCGCAAGGTCCGGCCGGGTTTGATGACAGTACTGAAGAATACGCCGCCGGCGAAGAAAACCCTCAAACAAGCGCGATGGATCGGGCCGGAGTGCGACGTGTTGGCTTGGAATCAGACGATGACCTCGCACAGGGCGCTGGCTGGCGTGGGTGCCGGCTTGACCGTGCCGTTCTCGGTGTAGGTCGGGGCGACGGTCGATGGAAAGAGTTCGAGAATCATCTGTTTCATTTGGCTGAGTGATCGGCTCAGGAGCAGGTGATTCTGACGCAAGCGCTGCTGGGAGCGCGCCAGCAGATCGTTCACTTCTTCGACCAAGGCCCGCACCAGCGGCCGGTATTCCCTGGGAATCAGTTCGATCAACTGCAGGAACGTGACGGTGGTCGGCTGATCCAACGCGAGCGCCAATGACTTGCGGGCCTGATCGCGCGCTTCGCGAACGGCGGCGATCACGGGCACGTGGGAATTGATCGCCGCCAGGTTCTCCAGAAATCCTTCCACTGAACGGGCCACGATCAAGTCCTGCTGTTTCTCCAGAAGGGCGAGGAATTCCCCATACTGCGTCAATTCCTCGCGCAGCATCTGAATCAACTGTTCCAATTCTGCCTTCATCACTTCCGCTGCCATTAAGCAGCATACTTCCAGCCAAAGATGACCCTGTTCCTGTGATCTCGCCAATCCTTGGCGACCCTTATTAAAGACCAAGCCTGCTCTTGGTGCAAGCTTCGCCCAAAAACGAACCTCTGAGGCGCTTGTCAGCAATTCCCACTTTGGCCCAGGACACTGTCCGTTCGCCGTCTGAATTCCCGGCTTTAGCTGATTCTCACGTGCCGATTGGCTGAAGCCGGGACTCCTTGCGCGCCCGATTGAGAATGGTTAAGCGCTTGCGGAGCCCTAGTCGATTTTCAGGCGATTCCCGGCTGGAGGTTTTCCTACTCATCGTTGAGTGAGTTCGCTTCCGGGGTGGTTGCAGATCATATTACAACCCGATTTATAGGCTTTTCTCTCTCGGAAAGTAGTGAGAATAGCGAACCTTGATTCGATTACTGCACAATTTTTGCCCAATACCCTGCATTTCTTGGCAATGCTTGGCTATTTTCTCCCCCCGCGATTCCGGGTCAAGGCGTGGCTGATCAGCAGAATCCCAGTGACAAACGAGACAAAGACCACCAGGTCGGCGGTGTGTTTGCGCAAGAGAGGTAATCCGCCGGCCAAGAGAAAGCCCAGAATGACCGCGGCGATGCCATAGAGTGCGGCTTTACTCATCCCAGCCATAGCGTCTCTCGTTCGAGATAGCAGCCCATCGGAAATACGTCGGTCGCATCCGTCGCAGGAAACCGCTTGGCCGAGTATTTGTCAAAGACGGATTGCAGCAGTTCTCATTTTGACAAGTATGTAGTCCCGGCTTCAGCCGGTCGCCAC
>CAYHFE010000045.1:0-23941 GCA_964355375.1 uncultured Verrucomicrobiota bacterium | reverse complement strand
CCAAGAGCGACTCCAAGAGCGACTCCAAGAGCGACTCCAAGAGCGACTCCAAGAGCGACTCCAAGAGTGACTCCAAGAGCGACTCCAAGAGCACCGACTCCAAGAGTGACAGCAAAAAGGGCAGCTAAGCCGGGGTTCTTCGAACCTTCACACTAAAATCGACGGGCGCCTTCGGGCGCCCGTTTTCATTTCCGGCCAAACGAGGATTCTGTGATTTTGTCCTTAGCATTCGGAATGACTTGAGGTAGTTTGTCGCCCGGCAAAAAAACGTTGAATGAAAAAGCCGTCATTATTGGTCATCTTTCTCACGGTCTTTATCGACCTGGTCGGGTTTGGGATTGTGCTCCCGCAACTGCCGAAGTACGCAGATCGGTTCGGAGCAGAACCCTATCAGATCGGGCTGATCATTGCGTCGTATTCCCTGATGCAGTTCTTTTTCTCTCCGCTGTGGGGCCGCCTTTCCGATCGCATCGGCCGTCGTCCCGTGCTCCTGATCAGCAACGCGGGTTCGGCGATTTCCTACACTCTGTTTGCCGTGGGGTCGCTTTTCCAAAACCAAACCGGCCTTTGGATTCTTCTGGTCTCCCGGGTCTTCGCCGGCATCTGTGGAGCCAATCTCTCGGTCGCCTCCGCCTATATCGCCGACGTCACGACTCCGGAGAATCGGTCGAAAGGCATGGCCATGATCGGCGTGGCCTTTGGGCTCGGCTTCATCATCGGCCCCGCCTTGAGCTCGTTCAGCGCCAGTCTCTTTGGCTTGACCGGACCCGGTTCGGTGGCCGCAGTCCTCTGTGCTTTCAATTTTGTGCTCGGGTGCTTCATCCTCACCGAAAGCCTCCAACCAAGCTCGGAACACGCGGCCAGCCGGCCCAAACTGGCGCAGTGGAGCCACACTTTGCGGCAACCCAAGCTGGGCGTGCTGGTCGGCGTCTTTTTTCTCGCCACCTTTTGTTTCGCCTGTTTCGAGAGCACTTTACCGCTCCTCCTCAGCGACCGGTTTAACTATGACGAGAAACACGTGGGTTATCTTTTCGCCTTTTGCGGACTGATCACGGTCTTCATTCAAGGCGGGGTCATCGGCCGCCTGGTCAAACGATTCGGCGAGGCGCAACTGATCTTTGGCAGCCTCCTCGTGGTGGCGGCGAGTATGACGGTCATTCCATTCGCGCCGCATCTGACGGAACTGCTGCTGGGCCTCGCGCTGTTGTCGGGCGGATGGGGTGTGAATCGTGCGCCGACGATGGGGCTGATTTCCCTCAGTTCGCCGCCGGGCGAACAAGGGGCGACGCTCGGGGTGGCTCAAAGCGCCGGCACCTTGGCCCGCATCGTGGGTCCAATCTTCGCGACGACCCTTTACGGCATTCGTCCAGCGCTTCCGTTCGTGATTTGCTCGGTCATCGCGGTCGGAGCCGGCCTGGTCACTTGGCAGAATCTTTGCCGGACACGGCCGCCCCTGTCGGCAGCCGACTTGCATAAAGTCGATTTGGCCTAAGATTTGGTCCAGTTCAAATCGGAAGGGCTCGAAGAGCTCCGAGCACACCAACCACCGGCATTTCCGTCAACGGGCCTGTTCCCGTGAGGATTCTCATTCGATCACTTCGGGGACGCCAGATGGAGGGATTGGTCTCTCCCCACAGGATCACACCGGGCAAACCGACCGCCGCCGCCAGGTGGGAGATGCCGGAATCATGTCCGAGGTAAGCGCTGCAATGTTCCAGACGCGCCGCCAGCTCCGTCAAGGGAAGATTCTGCGCGAGCTCGCGCCGCCCGACTGGGATCAGGGGAGCCAGGCGCGCCAGCCGTTCCCCTTCCGCTTCGCCACCGATGAGCACCAGATTCCAGGCGGTCGCCTCAACCAAGTGCCGAAGCAACTCCGACCATCGGGCTTCCGGCCAGTTCTTTCTCTCGCTGCCGCTCCCCGGATGCATGGCCAACCAGACCGGGCGCGCGGATTCTGATGATCCCGCGATCGGAACCGCGCCGTCCGACTCGACTTGAACTTCGGCGGCTCGGGGCAGGCGCTCGTTCCTTGAGCTGAGGTTCAGCCGCGGCACGGCGTCGCAATGGAACATCGCCAATTGCTCCAGCGGTTTTAGAAACACCTCCGTCGCATGGGTGTTTTCGGATTCGTTGGGGCGATGTGACGCGGCGAGGAACTGAGCCTTGGAACAGCGGGCGACGTTCCTCTGAAACACGCCATCCGGATCGAAAAGGTAGGACAGAACCAGGCTGAACCCCGCAAAATACTCCGCCAGCCGAAGATCGAGCGAGCCGAACTCGGCAAAAAATCCGGCCAATGCCCTCGCTTCAATCGATTGCACCCGATCGACCAACCCGCCCGCTTTGGCCAATTGGGCGATATGCGGGTAGCCCAAGACCTCAAGATGGGCGCGCGGGAATTGCTCTCGGAGCGCCGCTAGCACCGGCAGTGTCAGAACGAAATCGCCGATCGCGCCACCGCGAATGACGAGGATTTTGCCTTGGGCTTTTTCCGTTGCGCCGCTCAAGTCAAAACACGGTCAAGCCCAGGAAAGCGATGAACAGGCCGAACGCCAACCGCACCGCGCTCGCCAGACGGATGCGGCGTTCATTGGCCGTCGCCCAGCCGATCAGATCGCGCAGACGCCAGGGAGAAATGGTCAGCCAAATCGCGGCCAGGATCCAGAGATAGGCCCAAGTGGCCAAGACCAGGCGCCACTGGGAATCGTGCCAGCGCGCCGTGTCGAGGGTCAGCTTGGCCAGAAGCAACATCACCACCGCCAGCCCGCGCACCGCCAGGAAATCCTTCACAAACACGCACGTCGCCAATCCCAGAAGTCCAAATCCGAGAAGCATCATCTTCTTGTAGGCGGCGAAATCGGAAATGGATTCGGCATTCAGATTCCAGAGAAACCACGCCGTGCCCACCCCCATGAGCAAATATCCCCAAGGCACCGACCGCGGAAACTTGCGCATCGCCGCGGCATATTGGGCGGGTTTCAAAAGGCCAAAAAGCTGGAGCAGCGAAAAGACCAAGCCGAGGCCCAGCGCCAAAGTCGAAAGTTTCATTCGTCGAGATTAATCATCGCCGGATCACCGTAGAGCGTGAAGGAATTGCAGCGCTCGATCTTCACGTCGAGAAGCTGCCCATGGTGACGCTCCGAGCCTGCCAACACCACGATCTTGTTGCAGCGCGTTCGGCCTTCCAGGCGGCTTGCATTTTTTCGGCTCGGACCTTCCACGAGGATCTGCACCGGTTGACCGACGAACCGCCGAAGCTTCTCGCGCGCGCATTCGTTGACCAACTCGAGCAAACGGGCATGACGTTCCTCGATGACCTCGGCCGAATGCTGTTCCGGCAGGGTCGCAGCCGGAGTTCCCTGCCGCTGCGAATACTTAAACACAAATGCGTTGTCGAACCGGACCTCCCGCACCAACTCGAACGTCTCCGCAAAATCCGCCTCCGTTTCCCCGGGAAATCCCACGATGACGTCCGTGGTCAAACCGATGTGCGGCTGAACCCGACGGAGCCGCTCGACGATTCCGAGGTACCGTTCCCGCGTGTAGCCGCGATGCATCGCTTGCAGGATCCGGTCGCTGCCGCTCTGGACCGGCAAATGAGCGCTCTCGCAAAGCTTGGGCAGCCGCCCGTAGGCCTCGATCAGATCGTCGCCGTACCCTTTCGGATGGGGCGAGGTGAAGCGGATTCGTTCCAAGCCCTCAATTTCATGGACCGCCTCCAAGAGCTGGACAAACGGGGATTTGCCCTCGTGGCTTCCGATCTCCCGTTTGCCATAGCTGGTCACGATTTGTCCCAGCAGCGTGACTTCTCGAACGCCGCGTCCGACCAACTCCCGGCCTTCGGCGACAATGTCCTCGATGCTCCGGCTCCGTTCCGACCCGCGGGTCTGCGGCACGATGCAGAAGGTGCAATGCTGATTGCAGCCCTGCATGATGCTGACAAACGCGGTCGCAGCCCGAGCTCCGGTCACGCCTCCCAGGATATGTTCCCGGATCGTGGCTTCGCTCCCCGCCTCGGCCTCGATATCGCAGACTTTCTTCCGCCGACCGGCCAGGATCTCGTCCAAATATTCGGCCGTTCGATGGAATTTCTGGGTCCCAACCACCAGATCCACGTCGGGGAGGCGATCGATCAATTCCCGGCCGCGGCTTTGGGCCATGCACCCCAGGAAACCGAGCACGACCTCCGGGCGCTCCCGCCGCAAGCTCCGGGTGAGGTGGAGCATCCGGCCGAGAGCCTTCTGTTCCGCCGTGTCGCGGACGCTGCAGGTATTGAGCAGGACCACATCCGCGACCGCTTCCGACGCCGCCAGGGAATAGCCTTTGGTCACGAGCTGCGCGGCGACGGCCTCCGAATCGCGCTCGTTCATCTGGCATCCATAAGTCTTGATAAAAACACTCGGCATACCGGCTAAGAGTGCGGTGAAGCTACGCGAGGCCTGGCGGGTTGAAAAGCCGGAAGATGGAGAATTACCGCTGGCTGCGCGGGTGAGCGTTTGCCACAGAGAGGGACCGCATGGCCAATCCAAAAAAGCCCGCCATGCAGAGTGGCGAGTTTCTGCATTCCCTGAGGCGTCTCTATGCAGTGAATTCAGGGTGGAACGGGCCACCTGCCCGTTCCTGTGGGCTACCAGTCCACAGATCCTGCTATCAGTAGTCTCGCTGAGTTTTCGAACGGGTGGGGCGAGACTCCGTCGAGACCTGACTTTTCCGCGAGCCACGATTCTCGGGTTCGAGGGAGTCTTGCCCCGCCGGAGAACGGGATCAGCGGTCCAATGCGCGAGCTTCGCACGAACCGCTCCTACCCGGGGCCGCGTCAGCTCACTTCCCAAATTCCAGGAATCCAAATCGGCTCGGCTGGTGAAAGCTCGGGAGCAGGGTCGGGGACCAACTCAAGAGCTCCGCGGCCTTTCCTTTCTCGCGGTTGAACCGGTAGAAATTGCCGCGCCACACGGAGCCTGGGCCCGGCGTGGCTACGCCCAAATCCACAAAGGGAATCCTCACCTCGACCCGCCAATACTGGTCCCGGTCCGCGGAATTCGCCGGCGTCCCGACGCACCGCACCGCGCTCGTCATGCCCTTGGCGGTATAACTCCAGTCTCCGTCGATCTTTTTCGAGACACCCCGGTCATCGAGTTCATTCTTGATGATGGCATCGAACACCCCGCCGAGCGGATTCCATTGCAGCTCGAAGTACTGGGTGAGGTCGCTCGGAGTAATGAAGAACTCCGCCACCTCTTCCTCCCAGAACTTACTGTCTCGAGCCGTGAACGTCGCTTGGATGTCCGCGTCCGTGCATGTCCAGCCCAGATACAAGGCGGCCTCATCATACCAGAGCCGCACCTCGGTTTGTTCGCGTTCGCGACCCGAACCGTCGTTCAGCAAAAACGGCTTGAGCACAGCCGCTCGCTCCCAAACGGGTTCATTGAGATCTCCATCGATTTTCAGATCACCCGACAGCCGGGGCACGATCACCCTTTTCGGGACGTGCATGCTCATCAAATCGACCGTCTTCTCCGCGGCCGGCGCACTCACCATTCCGGAAAGAATGGAAAGGCCCACCCAAGCTGCGGCCACGCAGAGCCGTCGGAATAGAGGCCTCGTCACGATTCGCCAAATGGCTTGGGTAAGAGATTGGGTGAAGTTCATGCCGTCATGCTAACCCGCCGCCTCGGAATGGCAAGCCGCTCGCAACCGCGCCAACCGCTCAGGGGTCAGTCCCGTTTATTGACATATAACCGGTGACAATGCACGTTCGGCGGCATGGCGCGAAAACTTCGAGCGGACTATCCGGGAGCCATTGACCACGTCATGAATCCCGGAGATCGGCGCGAGACGACGATGACGTTGAAGTGGATTGCCGAGCGCTTGGCCATGGGAACGGGGACGAACGTCGCGAACTGCCTGGCGAAAGCAAAGAAAAATGTCAAAAGTTAGGACTGACCCCTACCCGTGCGTGATATGATGCGCTGGCTAAAAGGCTCGGCCATCTTCGGTCCGCTCGTCGTGATTCTGATTTTCGCCGTTCGACCCCACACCCCGGAAACCGGCGCGAATGCGATTCCCCTGCGACCTGACCTGTCGCCAAGTGATCGTTTGACCGTCACTCCTGGATTGACCAACCGAACCCTGGCGCTGGCTGTTTACGCGGACCTCACCGGACGACAATTGCTCCCGCGCACCAACCGTCCCATCGACCGCCTCGATGATCTCCTCCACAGACAACTCAGCCGCTGGCGGTTCGTGAAACGCGCCCCCGCCGCAGACATCGGCATCAGTTATCACGGTGACGGTTCTCTCACGGTCTCAGAATTGAAATCGAGCCTGGAAGCGTTTTTCGCAACGAATGGCCTTCGCGTCGTGCCGGTCGGCTCCCGTTACCTTCGAGACGTTTCAGACTCCTCTCCATGAAGGTGGGAGGAGACGAGGTAACGTGACTCACTATTTCGAGCCGAAATTCAGAGTCTCCTGACGTCGTCTCCTCCAGAGGAAGAGTGGTTCAAGGTGCCAAGACGCGCTCGAAAAAGCGTGAAGGCCCGCCAGATCTCGGATTAAGGTCCCAAAGCCTGCACCGAGCGCATAGAATCTCACCAAGAACCATGAAAATCGCCTTCACTCCGGTCATCTATGAACACGCCGCGCGTTTCGTCGGGCGAACGCCCTGGGAAGTTTCGCGTGATCCTGATCTCATGTTCGAAGGCCATCGCCGAGCCTACCTCGAGTATCGCCAGCAAGTGATCGCCGTGGGCATCGATATCTACAATCTCGAGGCTGAGGCCTACGGCGCAAAAGTGGAAGCGGGCGATGGCGAGGCCATCCCTGCCATCCAGGAACCGCTCTGGACGTCCCTCGACGAGGGCCTGGAGGTGAATCCATTCGACCCGGAGCGCGATGGACGGGTCGCGATGCTCATCCAGGTCGGTCAACGCCTGAAAAACGAATTCCCGGAAGCCGACGTGCGCATCCCGGTGGCCGGGCCGTTCTCCATCGCTTTCAATCTCCGCGGAATCAGCCCGCTCTGCGAGGATTCCGTGCTGCGTCCCGAAGACACCGCCCGCATGCTCATGCGTCTGGCCGAGAATCAGGTCGGGCTTTGCCGGGCCGTGGCCCGCGCCGGTCTGGATGTTGCGTTCTTTGAATCGGCCGCCGCGCCGCCGATTCTCTCGCCCCGGACCTTTCGCGAGGTTGAATTGCCTGCTCTGAAACGCGCCATGGAAGTCGCCGCCGAAGCCATCGGCCATCCGGTGCCGTGCATCATGGGCGGGAATACCTATCCCATCCTGGCCGAAATTCTCTCGACCGGAACGAATTACCTCGTCTGCAACATTGAGACGAACCAAGCCGCGTTTGTCGAATCGGTCAGTCGCACGCACCCGCACGTGAGAATTCGCGTCAACCTCGATCCGGGAGTCGTCGCCTGCCGGGAGCCCGAGCGCATCCATCGCGGCATCGAACGGGTGCTGGAAATCGTCGGCGGACGCACCCAGTGCGTCATGGGCACCGGGGCCATGCCGCTGGAGACACCGCCGGAAAACATCCGCCTGATCCGCGAATACCTCGCGAACTGAAGGTTACCGGCCCGTCGGGCGCCTCCCCGGATGAGGACATTTTTTGGAACTGAATGAATCGCCTCGACCCAGAATGTCATCGACCCTTCTCTCCTCATTCGGCGATACGCCCCAATGAGACAGCAGTTCTCATTTTGACTCCGGACACTGTCCGTTCCGCGTATGTAGTCCCGCTTCAGCCGGTTTTCACGTGGCGACCGGCTGAAGCCGGGACTACATACTTGTCAAAATGAGACCTGTTGCCTTGACCAAGCTTGACTCGTTGCACAGAGGTGTAAGGGTTCGGGGTCATGAAAATATCCAACCCTGCCGCCGCGATCGCCACACTTGGTCCGAGGCCATCCGCTAGTGGCGTCTGTCTTCAATGATCATGGGATGTTCCAATTTGCGCCGGGTTCTGGTTCTCGGCGCGCTCCTGGCCATCGGTCTGACCCGGCTGGCGGCGGCTGAACCCGTCACTGGGCATCCACGCCTCTGGCTGCGGGCGGATGATCTGCCACGGCTGCGCGCTTGGGCGACCGCGAGCAATCCTGTTTACAGCGCGCTCATGGAGTTGGCCGAGCAGTGGAAAGCCGACATGGACGGCTCACCGGCTGCGGCCGGCACGCCCGCTCAGCCGCCCCGGGTGCCGCAGGAAGACACTGGCGACTGGCAACCGGAAACTTACGCGGCCGAGAAATACGCGCAGCTCTTTGCCTTCATGTCGCTCATTAGTCCGGAGGCAGCCGGGCGCGACGATTACGCGCGTCGCGCCCGGAGTCTGCTCATGCATGTCATGGATCGGGCCGTCCTGGGTCCGGCGGAGGGTGTGCCCTTCCGCAAGCCGGGCTTTTTCACCGAGGACTCGAACCGGGCCCGGGCGCTGGGCGAGGCGTTCCCGTTGACCGTGGACTGGATCTATCCTTATCTCACGGCGACGGACAAGGTCACCATCCGCGCGGTCTTTCTTCGCTGGGCGGGCGAGATTGTGCGGGAGGGCTACCATCATCCCGAACCGGTCGGAGTTGTGAACGACCCGGTGTTGCTGGCCGATCGCTCTCAGGTCCGCTGGAGCTGCAACAATTACTTCACCGCCTTTGCGCGCAACCTCGGTTTGCTCGGAATGGCCCTCGATCCGGTCGATGATCCCGCGGGTCAACTGCGGGACTCCTTGCGTGTGGCCACCGGCTCGTGGTTGTACCTGCTCGACGCCATGATGAGGACCGACGGCCAGGGCGGAATGTTCGCCGAGGGCGAGGAATACAGCCCGGCGTCCACGGGCTACCTCGCGCAATTCATGTGGGCGCTCGAAACCGCTGGGGAAGATGACGCCGTCCGGTGGGGAGCCCAAGTTCGGTGGGACGCCAATCCGTTTTGGAACGAGGTCTTGCCGGCCTATTTCAACTCGGTCACGCCGGCCCGCCGCGTCAATCCCAACTATGATTACCTGGGGCCGGTCTATGAGACTGCGTCCTACGGAGATCAGGAGGAGTATTTTCCGCGGGACCGCATCACGTTGCTGGGACCGCTCGGTCTGCATGAGCGCCGCGCGGGTCACGTGGACCGATGGACGGCCCTGCGCTGGGCTCAAGAGCACCTCCAACCGGGCGGGAGCGACAACCTGGGCAGCCGGGTGCGTGATTCGAATTCGTCCACTCCCGGCATTTTCTATTTTCTGCTCTTTGATCCCACCGCCGCGGAGGCGACGGATCGGCGCGGGCAGTTTGCTCCGACGCATTTCGCCCCCGGCATCGGCCGCCTGTTGACGCGCACAAGCTGGGAGACCAACGCGACGTGGTTCACCTACAAACTGAGCTGGCCGGGCATTGATCATCTCAACGGCGACGGCAATCAGTTCGAGTTCTATCGGCGTGGGGAATGGCTGACCAAAGAACGCGCCGGCTACGACCTCGACGCCGGAGCGTCCGATAACCACAACACCCTGACGGTGCAGAACGACAATCCCGGCCGCGACCCGGAGGATTACCGCCAGATCGAGTGGATGCGGGGTTCCCAGTTTCTCTACGTCGCGGGCGACCCAACTTTAAGAGCCCGCAGTCTCAACGACCGTTTCGTTTACATGCTTGGAGATGCGACGGCGCTCTACAACTATCCCGAGGCCGGCGTCACCAACATCACCCACGTCAGCCGCTCGCTCGTTTGGCTCAAACCGGATCATGTGATTGTGTATGATCGCGCCGCCACCCTGGCTGCGGATCGTTTCAAAAAGTTTTGGCTGAACCTGCCCACCAACGCCGTGGTCACGGGTAGCCGGGCCGCGCTGACCACCGCCGCTGGCCAACAGCTCTTCGTCACCACCCTGCTGCCGGCTGGCGCGACACCGGTGATCGAAACGAATGCCGCCCTGTCCATCCGAGGCGATGTGGCCAAAGGCGAGCCGATGACCCACCGGCTGCACGTGGACGCTCCGGGAAATCCCCGGGAAACCCGCTTCCTTCATCTGTTGCAGGGTGCCGATGCGGGCGCGCCCGCCGATGCGACCAAGCTGATCGAATCCTCGACCGGCACGCCCTTCAGCGGCGCCGCGGTCGGCGACACGGTGATTCTGTTTCCGGTCAATCTCGACGCACCCTTCAAGGGCACGACTTACACGACATCCTCGAGCGCCACGCTGCATTTGATCACCGGCCTGAGGCCGGGCGCGGGCTACACCGTCACCCGGACGGTGAGCGGCGCGGCGGAAACCGTGTCCATCAGTCCCGATGGTCCGGAGACGGCGGATTCCGGGGGTGTGCTCCGCGTTCTGAAGAACCCGGTCGCGGTTCAGGTGATTTTCATTTCCTCCGCTGGCCAGCGCTTCCTGCTTCGCCTCGCGTCGCCCCTCGGCCAAGCCGTGCGCATCGAGACATCGGTGGATCTGCGGCAATGGACTGCGCTCGGTTTCGCCCAGCCGTCGGTTTCGGGCAGCCTTGAATTCATGGAAACGGCGGCGAAGGATTCGGCCGCGCGCTTCTACCGCGCGGTCTCGCCCTGAGCGTTGGGCGTCAAGAATTCGGGGCAGGCGGGCCACCGCCGAGGAGCCGGTTCACGATCTGCGATCGTCGCAGTGCGAGGAAGAAAGCCTCCCTCTCCTGACGGGCGAGAGTTGAGGCGAGGGGCCAGTGCCTCGATGACGGAAGCGCGCGTTCGCGCGGCCGCCGAAGCGGGGTTTGAGCTTGATAGGATCGGCTCTGGGCGAGCGCCATCCACTCACTGGATTTCACTCAAACTCACGGGACGTTTCTCCGTGAGCGACTTCCGGGCCGCTAAACCCATTCGCACCGGCATCAAGCCGTCGATCCCCGTGACCGACGGGGCGGTATCGTTTCGAACGCACTCGATGAAGGCCCGCAGCTCGGCGATGTAGGATTCCTCGTACCGTTCCAGGAAGAAGTACTGCGGCTTGGCGGAATGGACCCCCTCCAGGTCGGCGAGGACGTGGCTGTCCGGGGTGCGATGGCCGACGCTGACCACACCCGCCGAGCCAAAGACCTCGATCCGCTGATCATATCCGTAAACGGCCTGACGACTGTTGTCGATCGTGGCGAGCGCGCCGTTCGCGAGACGCATGGTGATCACGCAGGTATCGACATCGCCCAGGCGTTCGACCTCCGGATTGACCAGGGCGCCGCCGATGGCATAGACATCGACCGCTTCGCTTCCCGTGAGGAATCGGACCATGTCGAAGTCGTGAATCGCCATGTCGAGGAAGATGCCTCCGGAGACGCGGACGTAGGCCAGCGGCGGCGGGGCCGGATCGCGGCTCGTGATGCGAACCACGTGGGGCACGCCAATCTTTCCGGCGGCCACCAGCTCGCGAGCTTTGGCAAAGCTGGGATCAAAGCGGCGGTTGAAACCCACCTGGAATTTGACACCCGCGTGGGCGACGGCCTGCAAGGTGGCCGCGATGCGCGCGAGATCGAGGTCGATCGGTTTCTCGCAGAAGATGTGCTTTCCGCTCGTGGCGGAGGCTTGGACGATCTCGGCATGAGTGTCCGTCGCGGAGCAGATGACGACGGCGTCGAGACCCGGCAAACCGAGCAACTGCCGGTAATCGGCGGTGGCCAAGGGCACGTTTAGTTTCCGAGCCAGTTCCTGCGCGGCGGCCAGTTGGACGTCTGCGATTCCCACGAGCGCGACACCCGGGAGGCGCGTGGCCAGGTTTTCCGCGTGGATTTTGCCGATGCGTCCGGCTCCGATAATGCCGATTTGAAGAGAGGTCATATCAATGTCGGTAGGGTACGAGAATCCGTTTGAAAATGGGGTGAAACGGGCAACCAGCCCGTCCTCGGCGGCCGGTCTGCGGAACAGGCAGGCATCTTGCCGCCGAGTCTGGCCCGGCCCTTGAACTCATTCTATTCTGGGAGACTTCTGGGAGCAGAGCCTGTGGGCTGGTAGCCCACAGGAACGGGCAAGTTGCCCGTTCCACCCTGAACCCAACATCAATCCGGACAAGGAATTTCGAGTTGTTCGCATGGCGAATCTCACCGCCTTTCACAGATCGCAGGTGCGCAAGTATTCGCGGTTGCGTCGAGCGAATTCTTTCGGCTCGCCGAGTCCTGGCAGGACGTCCTGTTCCACGACAATCCAGCCGGAATACCTCTCGTTCCGCAACGTCTCCGCCAACGCCTTGAAGTCGATCCCGCCTTGGCCCAGCTCGCAAAAGACCCCGTGCTGGAGAGATTGAAAATAATCCCATTCCTGGAGCCGGGACTCTTCCTGGACCCGAGGGTTGCAGTCTTTGAAGTGGACATGCCAGATGCGGTTTTGGAATTCGCGAAAAGCCGCCAAAGGATCCGCCCCGCCGCCGAAGCGGAAGTGGCCGGTGTCAAAGCACAGGCCAACCAGCGACGGGTCGGTCACATCCAGCAGGGTCTCGATCTCCCAGGGCGTTTCCACGAAGCCGGCGCAGTGATGGTGGAAGACCGTGCGCAAACCGGTCCGACGCCGCACGGCTTCGGCGACGCGATTGACTCCCTGGCCGAAGGTTTCCCACTGCGTCTTGGACAAGCCGTGTTCCTGGGCGATGCGGCCGGCCAGCTTGGTGCGGACGGGATCCTTGCCGTTGTCGTCGGCCAAGACCACGAAGGGCAGAGCGCCCGCGGCGTCGGCCATGAGACGAGCCGTTTTGACCGCCCGTTCTTCTCCCTCGGCGTGCGAGTCTGCGCGCGCAAAAGCAATCGGGACAAACGCGCCGAGGAGCGCGAGGTCGCGGGATTTCAGCTCGAGCTTGAGCGCGGCTGGATCGGTCGGCATGAAGCCCCAGTCGCCCAGTTCGGTCCCGGCGTAACCGGTCTCTTTGATTTCGTCCAGGACTTGGGCGTAACCCAGCGCCGGGCCGGGCAGGTCAAACTCCAAGATGCCCCAGGAGCAGGGCGCGTTGGCGACGGGAATGGAAGTGGGTGCGGTCATAAGTCAGAATTTCCGGGTCCATTCCTTGGGCCATCGTTCGACCACGATTTTGGTTTGAGTGAAGAACTCGATGGCGTGCCGGCCTTGTCCGTGCAGATCGCCGAAGAAGCTCTCCTTGGCGCCGCTGAAGGGAAAGAACGCCATGGGCGCGGCCACGCCGATATTGATGCCGATGTTCCCGGCCTCGACTTCGTAGCGGAATCTGCGGGCGTGCGCGCCGCTGCTGGTGAACAAGCAAGCCATGTTGCCATAGCGTCCGCGATTGGTGAACTCGATGGCCTCGTCGATGGTTTGGGCGTGGACCAGCCCCAAGACCGGGCCGAAAACTTCCGTGCAGGCGATGTCGCTTTGCGGGCTGAGATTATCCAGAAGGGTGGGCCGGATGAAATGGCCCCGATCCAATCCCGCAATCTGGGCGTTCCGTCCATCGACCAGCGCCCGACCGCCGTCCTGGAGGGCTTTCTCGACCATCCCTTCGATCCGCGCCTTGCTCAGCGCGGAGATCACCGGCCCCATTTGGACTTTCTCATCCAGGCCGTTTCCGACGACCCGGCTTTCGGCGACCGCGGTCATCGCTTCGGTGAACGGTTGCCGCGCCGCGCCGACGGTCATGACGAGCGAGGCCGCCAGACAACGCTGGCCGGCGCAGCCGAAGGCGCTGTCCGCGGTGATTCGCGTGGCCATTTCAAAGTCGGCGTCCGGCAGCACGATGATCGGATTTTTGGCCCCGCCCTGGCATTGGGCGCGCTTGCCCTGGGCGGCCGCCCGGGCATAGACGTATTTGGCCACTCCGGTGGAGCCGACGAAACTAATCGCCCGGATGTCCGGATGATCGAGGAGCGCGTCCACGGTTTCGCGGGCGCCATGGACCAAATTGACGACGCCCTTGGGGAATCCGGCTTGACGGAGCATTTCGAAGATCATCCGCATCGTGAGCGGGACTTTCTCCGAGGGTTTGACGATGTAGGTGTTGCCGCAGGCGAGGGCGTAGGGCATGAACCAAAACGCGATCATCGCCGGGAAGTTGAAGGGGCAAATTGCCGCGCAGACTCCGAGCGGTTGGCGGATCATGAATTCGTCGATGCCGCCGGTGATGTCTTCGGAAAACTCCCCCTGGAGAAGAATGGGCGCGCCGCAGGCGACCTCGACATTTTCGATGGCGCGTCTGACTTCGCCGCGCGATTCCGCCAGGGTTTTGCCGGATTCGGTGGTGATGGTGCGGGCGAGTTCCTCGAAGTGCTGCTCGAGAAGTTGCTTGAGTTTGAACAAGGGCTGAATGCGTTCGCTCACCGGGGTGCGGCGCCATTCCGGAAAGGCGGTGGCGGCGGCTTGGACCGCTTGGTCCACCTCGGCTTTTGACGACAGCGGAACCTGGGCCAGGAGTTCTCCGGTGGCGGGATTGAGAACGGGCAGGGTCTCGGTCGCAAGCGAAATGCGCCATTCGCCCTGAATGAAATTGAGCAATCGGTCCGGTGGTGGAGCAGTCATGGGATGGGCGGCGTCTTCCATTTACAGATGATACCGTTCTTTGACCCGGGCTCGTTCGAAGGCCTGGCGGGCCTTCCGCACGGAGGCGATCGTGGACACCTCCGCGATCGGCACGTCCCACCAGGATTCGTAGCCGGGCACTCGCTTTTCCGGATCGGTTTCGATCACGATCACGGTCGTCTTGGTTTGACGGCGCGCTGCGGCGAGCGCGGCCTTCAGCTCCGGGATATCCTGGACGCTGATGACGTGCGCGCCCAAGCTCCGGGCGTTGGCCGCGTAATCCACCGGCATCACCTCTCCGTCCAGATGGCCGGTCTGGGGATTGCGACAGCGGTAGCGCGTGCCGAAACCGCCGGCCCCGATCGCCCGCGACAAGCCGCCGATGCTTTGGAAGCCGTGATTGTCCAGGAGAATGACGGTCAGCTTGTGCCCCTCCTGCACGGAGGTCACCAATTCGCTCGACATCATGAGCCAGGAACCATCGCCAAGCATCACATAAACTTCCCGCTCCGGCTCCGCCATTTTCACGCCCAAGCCGCCGGCGATTTCGTAGCCCATGCAGGAATAGCCATATTCGAGATGGTAGCCTTTCGGGTCGCGGGTCCGCCAGAGCTTGTGCAAATCTCCGGGGAGGCTTCCGGCCGCCCCCAGCACCACGTCGTGCGGCCGGCTGAATTCATTGACCGCTCCAATGACCGCGCCCTGGCTCACGGGGGGCGTGTCCTTGATCCCGTAAATGCGGCTGACCTCGGCATCCCAATCGCGATTGAATTTCTCGCCGCGGCGGCGATGGCTGGCCCGGACCTGCCAGCCGCTCAGTCCCTGGCCAAGGACTTCGAGCGCGGCGCGGGCGTCCGCCACGACGGGCAGCGCGGTATGTTTGAAGGCGTCGAACTCCGCGATGTTGATGTTGATGAAGCGGACTTTCGCATTCTGGAAGGCCGTCTTGGAAGCCGTGGTGAAATCGCTGTAGCGCGTGCCCAAGCCGATGACCAGGTCCGCTTCCCGGGCCAGGATGTTCGCTCCGAACGTGCCGGTAACTCCGATCGCGCCCAGGTTCTGCGGATGATCGAAGCGAAGCGAACCTTTGCCACCTTGGGTTTCACCGACGGGGATGCCGGTCTGAGCGGCCAATTGGGCGAGGGCGTCGTGCGCTTCGCTGTACAAGACGCCGCCGCCGGCCACGATGAGCGGCTGGCGACTGGCGCGAATCCATTCCACTGCTCGGGCAAAGAGGGTGCGCTCGGGCGCGGGACTGGGAATGTACCAAACCCGGTCCTCGAAGAGCTCGACCGGATAATCGAAGGCTTCGGTTTGCACGTCTTGCGGCAGGGCCAGGGTCACCGCGCCGGTTTCGGCTTGGGAGGTCAAGACCCGCATCATCTCGGGCAAGGCATTCATCAGCTGGTCCGGGCGGTTGATCCGGTCCCAATACTTCGAGACCGGCCGGAAACAATCGTTGACCGAGACATCCTGCGAGGACGGGTGTTCGAGTTGCTGGAGGACCGGGCCGACATTGCGTCGGGCAAAGATGTCGCCCGGGAGGATCAGGACGGGGAGGCGATTGACCGTGGCGGTGGCGGCGCCGGTGATCATGTTGGTGGCTCCGGGTCCGATCGAGCTCAGACAGGCCAAGGTGCGCAGGCGATGGCTGGCTTTGGCAAACGCCGTCGCGATGTGGACCGAGGCCTGTTCATTCTTGGTTTGGTAATAAGGAAACTGGGGATACTGCTGCAAGGCCTGGCCGACGCCGGCAATGCAGCCGTGGCCGAAGATGCCGAGGCAACCGGCGAAGAAGGGCTGACGCCGGCCGTCGCGCTCGACGTGCTGATGCATGAGGAATTGGACAAGAGCCTGGGCGGTGGTGAGGCGTTTGGTTTTCATGATGTGTCGCGCTCTTTTTCTCAGAACCCGCCGCGCTCTTCAATAAACTTCAAGGCCTCCGCTTCGTAAGCCATGAAATTCGCGCAGCCATGGCGGGTCACGACGATCGCCCCGCCGGCATTGCCCATGCGGGCAGCCTGGTAGTGTGTCCAGCCTTTGACCAGGCCGTAAATAAAGCCGGCGGCGAAGGCGTCGCCCGCGCCGAGCACGTTATAAACTTCCACGGGAAATCCGGGCACGTCCTGCGGCGGTTGATCGGCGGGAAAAAGGGTCGCCCCTTTTTCGCCGCGCTTGACCACGATCTGCCGGGGGCCCCGCCGCTGCATCGAGCGGACCGCCTCTTCGACATCGCCCGCCACGCGCGCCCCCGAGATCTGCGAATGGCTGACGTTGACCTGCGAGGGATCCGTCAGCGTGACCGCTTTGCATTCGTCTTCGGTTCCGAGGACGATATCGACGACCGGCAAGACCGAGCGCACGGTGACGCCAAAGGCGCGGGCGTCATGCCATTGGTTGGGGCGAAAATCGAGATCCAAGACCACGGTCGCGCCGGCCGCCCGGGCTTGTTCGGCGGCGAAGACGTTGGCGCTGCGGCTCGGTTCCCGGCTCAGGCCGGTGCCGGAAAACTCAAAAACCCGGCACTCGCTCACCGGCGTGCTCAGGACATCGTCGATCGAGAGTTGGTTGTCCGCGCAGTTGTCGCGGTAATAAACGAGCGGGAATTTGTCGGGCGGCTCAATGCCCAGGACGACGGCGCTGGTGCGCGTGCCGGGCTTGCGCCGAACGAACTCGGTCTCGACCCGTTCCGTCTGGAGAAACTTGAGAATAAAATCGCCCACCGGGTCCTCACCCACCGCCGTGAGCACGGCCGCGCGCAATCCGAGGCGCTGGGCGCCGACCGCAATGTTGGTTGGCGAGCCTCCGACGTAGGCAGCGAATGATTTGATGTCGGCGAACGCCGCGCCGACCTCATTGGCGTAGAGATCGATCGAGGAACGACCCATCGTGATCAGGTCGAAACGAGGGGAAGAGGTAGCCATGAGAATGGGGAATGGGTTGGGAGTTTGGGGATTGATCGAAGGTTGGATTCAATGATGTGGTGATGCGGCCTGTAAGCTCGTCGCCCCGACGGGGACTTGTCTTTCAGCGTCAGAGATCCTGATCCGCCGCCGGCGAAGTTTGGCGGCGTGAAATCGGCCTGAGCTCCCTTTCCCCTCACCCTGCCCCTCTCCCCAAGGAGAGGGAAGATCCGATTCCGCTCCTGACAAAATTGCCGTGCGGATTCTCAACGAACGGGGATCACCAGGCTCCCTCTCCCCGAGGGAGAGGGGTGGGGTGAGGGGAAAGGTCGGGTCAGATGGATCGAGCACGATCATCTCTTCTCCGGGGGATCAGGAGCTCTGAGCCTCATCTCGTTCATTCCATGGCCACGCTGACCACGGGGACGCGCGGATCTCGGGTGGTCCAAGTTTGCTTGATCCAGGCGTGATCCGGATCGTCCGCGTTGGCCAGCGATGGCGCGCTGCCGGCCAGGAAGTTGAGATAGTAGATGTTGTAGCCAGGGGCGGCTCCGACCGGGTGATACCCTTCCGGGACCAGGACGACGTCGTTGTTTCTTGCGACCACGGTTTCGTCGAGCCGCCGGTCCGTCGTGTAAACCCGCTGAATGGCGTAACCCTCCGGCCGCTCCGTCTTGTAGAAATAGGTCTCTTCCAAGTCCGCCTCCAGGATTTGTCCCGACGCATCGAGGCGGTGAACGTCATGCTTGTGCGGGGGATAGGAGCTCCAATTGCCGGCCGGGGTGTAAACCTCCACGGCGATGAGTCGGTGACAATCAAATCCCGGTGGAAAAAGAGAATGGATCTGTCGGGTGGCGCATCCGCCGCCGCGGATTTCGACGGCGACCTGGCTGGGCCTCACCAATTGAGGCGGATGATTCCCCTCGCCCCGGCAGGCCCCGTAGGCGAGATCAAAATCATCGGTTTCGGCCGTGACCGTGAACTGGGTCTGGACCGGCAAATAGAGGGCGTAAGGCAGGCCGTGAAAGACGTCGGGTCGCCGGCCCATTTGGAGCCATGTTCCTCGAGACGACTCGACCGAACAGACGCCGCCCAAAATCACCAGGCCGTATTCCAGATCGCCCGTGGCCATCTCCCATCGCTCGCCTTTGCCCATCCGTCGAGCGGCGAAGTGGAGATGTTCCCAGCCCGCTGATTCCGGGGTGACGCGCGTGTATTCCGGCGATCCGGAACGGGGTCGGACCAGCAGCGGCGATTCCTGCGATGGTTGCATAGCGCCCGATGATGGGGAATCGAATCCGCAAAAGGGAAGGAAATATTTCGCAGGCCCGGCCCCAGCGAGGACGCAGAGTGGGTTCGTCGTCTTCGGCTGAGTTTTGCCGATGCAGGCCCTCGGGCAAATGCGCCGGGCGGCCCGAAGTGGGCGCATCTTCATTTGGGTTGGTGAGCCGGCCCGTCACAATGACCGACACTGGCCGCGGTGCGATGGCTATGTTAGCCTTTCCGTCAGATGGCCAATCGATTTTATGCTCCGGGTCAGGAGCGAGCCGGCCGGGTGCGCGATCTGTTTGCGACGATCGCGCCACGCTATGACTTGATCAATGACCTGCAGAGCCTCGGCCTGCATCGTTGGTGGAAACGTCGGCTGGTGCAATGGGCAGGAGTGCGACCAGGGGAAAGGGCTTTGGATCTCTGCTGTGGCACTGGCGATGTGGCTTTGGCCATGGCTCGCGCCGAGGGTTTCGTCATTGGATTGGATTTCAGCGAGCGGATGTTGGCGGTGGCCCAGAATCGGTTGCGCCGTTCGACGCGCGAGCCGCGCGCGGATAGAAATGGCGGCGAGTGGAAAGAGGGCTTGGGCTCGGTCGCCGGGCCTTGCGGAACTCGGCAGACCCAGCGAGACATCGCCCCGGCGGAAGGTCCGGCGATGCCCGGGCTTCCGAATCCTCCCAACTGGCCAACGGGGGCGTCCGTCGTGTTCCTGCGCGGCGACGCCCTGCACCTTCCGTTTCAGGACGGGCAGTTTGACGTCGTGACAATCAGTTATGGTTTGAGGAACCTGGCTGATTTCGAAGCCGGGATGCGTGAAATGGCCCGGGTCTTGAGGCCGGGCGGCCGGTTGTTGATCCTGGATTTTGGCAAGCCGGACCACGCGAGGTGGCGCCAAGCCTATTTTGGTTATCTTCGATGGATGGTTCCGCTCTTTGGGCGGGTCTTTTGTGGCGACTCAGAACTCTACGCCTACATCCTGGAGTCGCTTCGACATTATCCCGCTCAGCATGGCGTCGCAGCTTTGATGACGCGAATGGGGTTCGAGAAGATCCGCATCGCGAGCTTTCTCGGCGGAGTGATGGCCATCAACTACGGCGAGAAAGCAAGCCCTGGAACGATTAGATGATCTGGCCTTGGCCAGGCATGGCGATGGGGTAGCGGCCGTTGGCATCCGGAATGACTGGGGCGGGGGAATCCCAGGTGCAGCTTTCCAGGGCCGGCGCCAGTTCAATGGTGGAAGCCAGGGCGTCATCCCACGTGACCCTCTGTCCGCTTTCGCAAGCCATTCGCCCCATGATCGCGGTCAGGCAGGACTTGGCGCATCGCTCGGTCTCATTGTAGGGCTTGTTATTTCGAATCGCATCGAAGAGCAGATCATGCTCGACCTGGTAGGCATTGGTCTCCGGGCCCTTGTACTGCCAGAGGAGATTCTCGGGGGTTTGCTGATGACCCCGGAAGATCCGCGGCTTGGGAATTCCCTCACCCAGGACAGCCGAACCTTTCGCGCCCTGAATGACGTCGCCGAAAAAATCCCAGCAGCGGGCGATATGCCGCCCCTGGGCCATGAGCCGGGTGCCGTCGGCGAAGGTGTACTCCGCTTGATAATGGTCGAACAATTGATCGGCATCGGTGCGGACTTGGCGTCCCCCCGTGCCCTGGACGGAGACGGGCCAGGAATTTTTGACCCAGCAGCAGACGTCGATATTATGGATCAGCCAATCGACGATGAAGCTGCCATTCAGCCAGGTGAAGCAGCTATAGTTGGCAATCTGATAGGCCAGCTCGCTCATTCCGGGCCGGCGGGGACTGACGCCGACCGGCCCGTGCATCCGGTAGGCCCAAGTGGTGATGACATCGCCGATGAGCCCGTCGTGAATCTGCTGGATCGCTTCCTCGAGCGGCCGGTTGTGGCGGCTCATCAAGCCGCCGGCCACTTTGAGATTCTTTTGCCCGGCCAGTTCCCCCGTTCGCAGCACTCGGCGGATCCCGGGGGCATCGACGGCAAAGGATTTTTCCATGAAGACATTCCGATCCTTTTGCACCGCATACTCGAAATGAATCGGCCGGAACGCCGGCGGTGTGGTCAGGAGGACGAGGTCGCCTTTGTCGAGCGAATCGATGGCTTTGCGGAATCCGTCCAGTCCGACAAATTGACGGTCGGGCGGCACGTCCACCTGTTGGGGAAACTGTTGCTGGAGACTCTTCAGACTGCTTTGCATCCGCTGGTCAAAGACGTCGGCCACGGCCCAGAGTTTGGTCGGGCCTTTCGTGGACAACGCTTGCGCGGCGGCGCCCGTGCCCCGTCCACCGCAGCCGACGAGCGCGATCTTGATGGTGTTGTTTTCGGCCGCGTAACTGCGCGCGGCAATGGCGCTGGTCAGAGCGGCGCCGGCCACGGCCTTGCCCGAGTTCTTGATAAATTCGCGGCGCGTCGTGGAGGAGGAGTCCGATTTGATTTCAGAGTTCATGGCGAGATCCTTTCGATGGACGAACATCGCGCCTCGCCGCCATGCCGCGGCGAACACGGGTGCGATACTCAATCCCGGGTTCAAGTGCGGGAGATCATGCCCAAGCCCAGCGCCGCCGCCTTGATTCAAGTCAATAGGCGAGCGGATGCCGGTGGGCCGCATTCACGGAGATCCTGGATGTTGCGTCGCTGCGCTGGCCGCGGAGCTGGGTCTGATCTCGAGTTCAATCTTCTCGATTGAAGCAGATTCCTTTTGGTTTAGGATTGTTTGAGCGGGACCTCGCGCTAGCGTGGCGGTCGGTTTAGGGCTGAAGCGGCTCGGCCTTTCCCAGTCAAAACTGGCGTTTAGTGTTGGTGAGAGGAATCGTCAGAGATGAGCAAGCTCGAAGAACTGAAACCGAACGCGGCTGTGAGGGGCATCCTGCCGGATGGCCTCGCCAGTGTCGTTTCCGTTCAGTGGTTCGGCTCCGAAGCGCTGGAACTCACTTCCAAAACGGCCTCGGGCAAGGTGGCGAATGAACTGCTCTATCGGCGTTTCCATCTGCCGTTTGAAATCCTGACCAACGACAAGCTGGAAGCGGCGCGCACGGGGAATTGGTTCCTGGAGACGAGCCTGGTCATTGCCCGGCTGGATAAGCTGTCGCGCAACGAGGATGTGCAGGAGAAGCTCAAAGCGCCTGACTGCCGGTGGGACCTGATTGTGTGCGATGAGGCGCACAAGATGTCGGCCAGCCTGTTTGGCGGCGAGATCAAGTACACCAAGCGCTACCGGCTGGGGCAGTTGCTTTCCACCCTGACGCGGCATTTCCTGCTGATGACGGCCACGCCGCACAACGGGAAGGAAGAGGATTTTCAGTTGTTCATGGCGCTGCTGGATGGCGACCGCTTCGAGGGGCGCTTCCGCGACGGGGTCCATGCCACGGATGTTTCGGACCTCATGCGGCGGATGGTGAAGGAAAACCTGCTGAAGTTCGACGCCACGCCGCTTTTCCCGGAGCGGATTGCGTACACCGTCCCCTACAAGCTTTCCGATGCGGAAGCCCGGCTCTACAAGGAAGTGACGGATTACGTCCGGGATGAGTTCAACCGGGCGGAAGCCCTCCAGAACGACAAGCGGGCGGGCACGGTGGGTTTCGCGCTGACGATTCTGCAACGGCGCCTGGCGTCATCGCCTGAGGCTATTTACCAGTCGCTCCGCCGCCGAAAGGAGCGGCTGGAGAAGAAGCTGCGCGAAATGGAACTGCTGCAACGGGGGGCAGAGGTCGCGACGGCCATCGCCAGCACGGTGCCGACGCTGGACGAAGAAGACGTGGAGGATTTGGAGGAGGCGCCTGACAACGAAGTGCAGGCCGCCGAGGAAGAGATACTGGACCAGTCCACCGCGGCGCGCACGATTGCGGAGTTGAACGCGGAAATCGGCACACTGAAACGCCTGGAAGCGCTGGCGCTAACCCTCCGGCGGAGCGGCGAGGACCGGAAGTGGTGCGAGCTAGGCCGCTTGCTGAACGAGATTTTCACGCCCGGCGGAAACGGGGATCGGCTGGCGGAGACGCCACCGCCCTTGCGCACCGGACCGATTGAGCCGCCCACACCTTCGCCGCACCAAAAGCTGGTGCTGTTCACGGAACACCGTGACACGCTGACCTACCTGGAAAGCCGCATCACCACCCTGCTGGGGCGGAAGGAAGCGGTGGTGCTGATTCACGGTGGCATGGGCCGGGAAGAGCGGACCAAGGCACAGGAGGCATTCAAGCACGACCCGGAAGTGCAGGTGCTGCTGGCCACGGATGCGGCCGGGGAAGGCATCAACCTCCAGCGGGCGCACCTGATGGTGAACTACGACCTGCCGTGGAATCCCAACCGCATTGAACAGCGGTTTGGGCGAATCCACCGCATTGGCCAGACTGAAGTGTGCCACCTGTGGAACCTGGTGGCCGAAGAAACCCGCGAGGGCGATGTGTATCGCACCCTGCTGGAAAAGCTGGAACAAGCCCGGCAGGCGCTCGGGGGGCAAGTGTTTGGCGTGCTGGGCAAGTTGCAGTTCGAGGGGAAACCGCTGCGGGACCTGCTGATTGAGGCGATTCGCTATGGCGACCGGCCCGAAGTGCGGGCCCGGTTGACCCAGGTGGTAGCCCATGCGTTCGACCGGCAGCAACTCCAAGATTTGCTCGAGGAACGGGCGCTGGCGCATGACGCCATGGATTCGACGCGAGTGTTTCGCATCCGGGAGGAAATGGAGCGGGCCGAAGCGCGGCGGCTCCAACCCCACTACATCGAATCTTTCTTCCTGGAAGCGTTTCAACAGTTGGGCGGCACGACCAAACAGCGGGAGCCGCGCCGGTACCAAATTACGCACGTGCCCGCGCCGGTGCGCAACCGGGACCGATTGATTGGCGCGGGCGAACCGGTGCTGCCGCGCTACGAACGGGTCGCTTTCGAGAAGGCGCTGGTAGCTCCGCAAGGTCAACCGATGGCAGCGTTCCTCTGCCCTGGGCATCCGCTGCTGGACGCCACCATTGATCTGACGCTGGAACGACACCGCGACCTTCTCCGCCGGGGGGCGGTGCTGGTGGATGAGCGGGACACAGGGACCGCGCCACGCGTGCTGTTTTACCTGGAACACGCCATCCAGGATGCGAGCCTGACGCGCACGGGTGAACGGCGCGTGATTTCCAAGCGGATGCTGTACGTGGAGGTGAGAAAAGAGGAGACAGAAAAGAGAAGGGAGGAAGACGCGGATGCATTACAGGGAGTTGACGGTCTGGCAAAAGGCGATGGAAGCGGCGCGGGAAATCTATCGCTTGGCACCACGCCTGCCCAAGGAAGAGACCTACGGAATGCGGTCCCAGATG
>CAYHFE010000044.1:10972-24184 GCA_964355375.1 uncultured Verrucomicrobiota bacterium | reverse complement strand
TAGTCCCGGCTTCAGCCGGTTGCCACGTGAAGACCGGCTGAAGCCGGGACTACATGCGTGGAACGGACCGTGTCCTGAGTCAAAATGAGGACCGCTGGCATTTTTCATCCGCCGCTTGATTTTCGGAACGTCCCGATGGCAATGTCCTTGAACCGCGGGAGCGGCGGGCCAGGCCGGCGGGTCGGAAACGCTTCCGAGGAACGCGAACTGCTGATTTTGCGAGTGTTGACGTTTGAAGACCATGAGTGAAGAACCGAGTTCCGGAGAGCGAATCGTTGGCCCAGATGGCAAGGTGAGTCAAGGGTTGGGACGATCCAAACGATGGGTCTATGCGCCCGTTTTGAGTTTCGTGCTTGGGCTGACGATCGGTTCGCGCGCAGCCGACTTGCCCGGCGGCGCCCCGAATGCTGGAACGGAGATTTCCTATCTGAACGACCGCGACTCGAGCGTTCCCTGGTCCATCCATGTGGTGCGCGTGCCGCGGGGCAAGTCGTATGAGCTTCGGTCTGCCCATGCCCGGGGCAAGGCCGTCGGGCTCGGCCGGCTGAGCGAGCAGGCGGCGGCGTTGGTCTCGCCGCTGGCCCAGCCGATGGCGGCGATCAACGGTGATTTCTATCAGCGCGGGGGCGCCTATGCGGGGGATCCACGCGGACTGCAAATGATCGATGGGGACCTGATCAGCGCGCCTTCGGGAAGCGTGAGCTTCTGGATCGACGCCGTGGGCGAACCGCACGCGACGAACACGATGTCCGAGTTCCAGGTGATCTGGCCGGATGGCCGAAGTTCCGGGATCGGGTTGAATGGGGAGCGGGGCCGAAACGAAATCGAGCTTTATACGGCCGCGTTGGGATCTTCGACTCAAACCTCCGGAGGTCGGGAATTCATTCTCGAACAGACGGAAAAGAATCCCTGGCTGCCCTTGCGCCCCGGTCGGATCTATCGCGGGCGGGTCCGGGAAGTTCGGGATTCGGGAGATTCCCGTCTTTTCCCCGGGACTATGGTGTTGTCGGTCGGTCCGTCTTTGGTCCGGAGCCTGCCGCGCATTCCGGTGGGATCGGAATTGGTCATTTCCACGGCAACGCAGCCGAGTTTGCGAGGGGCTCGCACCGCCATCAGCGGCGGACCGATCCTGATTCGGGAGGGCCGACGGCAGCGTATTGCCATGCCCGAGTGGGATTCGTATCAGACGCGATCGATGTTGGAACGGCATCCGCGAGCCGCGCTGGGATGGAATGATGACTTCTATTTTTTGGTCGAAGTGGACGGCCGCCAACGGAATCTCTCCGTCGGAATGACCTTGAGTGAACTGGCGTCCTACATGATTCGACTCGGCTGTCGGGAGGCGATGGGATTGGACGGCGGGGGTTCCGCCACACTTTGGTACGATGGCAAGGTCCGGAACAGCCCTTGCGATAGTTACGAGCGGATGATCGCCAATTCAGTGGTGGTGGTTCGACGGAAAGAAACTCCGACGACGGAGAAAGCACCCGCCCGGACGGCGGCGATCGCCCCGGCGCCTTGAAGATTGAAAAAACGGTTCATCCCCATCCTGTGCGCGGGGTGGCTCGTAATCCAGCCGCGAGCCGCGGCCACGGTGGTTTCGAATTCCTTCCCGGCTCTTCCGGTTACTCGGATGGCGATTCAACTTTCACCGGAGAACTTGGCCCGATTGAGGACGGAAGGCCGGAAGAACGTGCCGGCGACGATTCGGATGGGCGAGGAGATTTTCCAGGAGGTGCAAATTCATTTGAAGGGTTCCGGGGGAAGTTTTCGCGAAGTCGATGATCGGCCCAGTTTGACCTTGGATTTCGCACGGAGTACTCGCGAACCGCCGTCCCGGAATTGGGTGAAGATTCACCTCAACAACTCGGTGGAAGACCCAACCCTCCTCCGTGAACAATTGGGGAGCGAGCTGTTTGCGGCTGCGGGAATTCCGGTGCCACGCGTGGCCCACGCTCGAGTCGAGTGGAACGGCCGCTCGTTGGGCCTCTACGTGATGAAAGAAGGATTCACCGCCGATTTCCTGAGCCGTCATTTTGAAAGAGCGGACGGCAATCTCTACGACACCGATTGGGGCCACGACGTCGATGAAGCCATGAAACGCCATCAGGGAACGGCACCCGAGGCTGGGCAAAAGGATCTCCAAGAGCTCGCGGCGGCGGCGTCCGAGCCCAACCTCGTCCGACGTGGGGAGCGCCTGCGGCGGGTTCTCGACCTCGAACGGTTCGCCCGCTTCCTGGCCATGGAAGTTCTCATCGGCCATTGGGATGGCTACGGAATGGGTCGCAACAACTTCCGGATCTACCACGATCCGGACGCGGACAGAATCGTCTTTTTGCCGTCCGGAATGGACCAGATTCTGGTCAAGACGGATCTGCCGTGGCGGCCGGAGTTTTCGGGATTGGTGGCGCGAGCCTTCATGGGAACGCCGGAGGGCCGGGAACTTTATGCCGCGACTTTCCGCCAACTTTTTGCGGAGCTATTTCAGGCGGAGCGGCTCACCAATCGGGTTCATCAACTTGTGGAGGATCTCCGTCCGTTTCTGAAATCCGGCGAGTTGAAATCGCTGCGACGGGAAGCCGCTGAACTTTGCCATCAAATCACGGGCCGCCAGATCGATCTCCAGCACCAATTGAGTGAACCGGCACCGGCGCTTCCGCAGTTCGAGAATGGGGTCGCCGTCCTGAACGGTTGGCGGAAGTCGAGTCGGCGCGGGTCGGCGATGTTGATGGACGTCAGCTCGCGCGATGGCCGACCTTCTTTGGCCATCATCGCTCGATCCGACACGTTCGAATTCTGGCGAACCTCGGTGCGGCTCGACCCGGGTCGATATCGGTTCCAGGGGAACGCTCGCGTGGAAGGGGCAGCTCCGTTGCGGTTCGGCAAGAATCAAGGGGCGAGTCTGCGCGTGGCGGGGACGAATGAGCGATCCAAAAACCTCCTCAACACGACCGCTTGGGAATCGCTGGCCGCCGAATTCGCGGTGACCGCGCCGGACACGGAGATCAGCTTGGTCTGCGAACTGCGCGCCTCGACCGGACGCGCTTATTTTGAGAAACGCTCCCTCGCGCTCGTACGTCTGGAATAAGTGCCGGCAGGGCGCGACTAGCAGTTCTCATTTTGACTCAGGACACTGTCCGTTCCACGCAGGTAGTCCCGGCTTCAGCCGGTTTTCACGTGGCGACCGGCTGAAGCCGGGACTACATACTTGTCAAAATGAGAACTGCTGGGGCGCGACTCACGTTGTTCCGAGTGCGGATTCCTGTCCGCCCTTGGATTGACCGACTCCCGGAAGCAGACAAAACTGTCCGCGCTCCGATGACCACGGTGGAGTGGTCGTGGAAGAATGGGAGTGACGCACCTACCAGCAGGGGCATGGTTTCGTGGCATAGGGTTTGCTAAAGTTCTCTCGTCTGGCGGATCGATGCCGGGAGACGAGTCAGTTCGCATTTGATGGTTTGAGACATGGTATGAGGATCAAGAGCAAGGCCTTTACGCTGATCGAACTGCTGGTGGTCATTGCCATCATTGCGGTCCTGGCAGGGTTGCTCCTGCCCGCCTTGGCGGCCAGCAAGGCCAAGGCCAAACGAATCGTCTGCGTCAATAATCTGAAACAGACGAGCCTCGGCTTTCGCCTTTGGGCCGGCGATAACGCGGACAAGTACCCGTGGAACTTGTCCGTGACCAACGGGGGAACGCTTGATTCCGACGATTGGACGGATCATTTCCGGATCTGCGCGAGCGAAATGGGCACGCCGCGGATTCTGCTGTGTCCGGCCGATCTGAAGAAGAGGGCGGCGACCAATTGGGTTTCGGTCGCGGGTGACGAACACGTCAGTTATTTCATCGGGCTCAACTCGAGCGAGGATCATCCCCAAACCATTTTGCTGGGCGACAGCAATGTCACCGGGGGCGACGGTGGTTTGGACCCCAGATGGAGCCGGTTTCTGGGGTCGTCGATCGACGCGGCCTGGGATCGGTTCATCCATGTTCGCCAAGGCCATCTCGGGTTGGCCGACGGGAGCGTGCAACTGACCAAGACCGCCGCGTTGCGAGCCCAGATCAGCGCGGCTCTGGCTTCCGGGTTGACCAACGTCATCTTCTCCAAGCCCCGCGGAGTCTTCTGAATGACCGAACCGGTTCAGACGAGGAATGCCCCATCGCCACTTTACCGAGATCGCCGCCGTGGGCATGACGGTTGCCTCGATCATCTCCGTTCTTTGGACCGGATGGGATCGGGCGCCCCGAGTCGATCGCACGGTGCCCGAGGCCATCGGCCAGGCGCTGGCCCGGGAAGCCATCCGCTTGATCGGGCGCGGGGGAAAGATTGTCATCATCACCCGGGACACCGTCTCCTTCCCGCAGCCGGCGATGGAAATCGTCCTTGAGCGAATCCAACGTGAGCTTCGCCGCGAAACCATTCCTCCCGCGTTGATCCAATTGGTGCAGGTGGATCCGCTCCGACCGGTCGAAGTTCCGTCCGGTGATTTTTTCGAATCGATCCGGCGCGCTCCGGAAGGTCAGGTCATCATTTCCTTGCTGGGGCCGCCGTTACTCTCGGACGAACAGCGAACCAAACTCGGCCGCGTCAAGCCCAAGGTGGTTGCCTTCTGTTCGGGAAACATCGCCGGAATGGTGGATCTCCGCCGCTTATTCGAGGCGGGGTTATTGCACGCGGCGATCGTCGGCCGGCCACTGCCGACGGGCGCGCCGGTGACGGGGGCAAAATTCCGAGAGACTTTCGACCAACTCTACCTGACGGTGCCCGGAACGGATGCCTCGAAGAAGACGTCGGTGTCGGGAGCGGCTTTATGAGGTCCACGGCAGACAAGGTTGAAGTCCCCGCAGATGGTTGGCGGCGCCGAGCCGCCGGGCGTGGTTTCACTCGGACCGACTTGCTGGTGTTGGTGGCGGTCGGGACTGTGCTCGGAGCCTTGATCATGGTGCCGCTGACGCGACTGCGAGGTCGGACTCGGATGGTGCTGTGCTTGGGAAACCTGCAACAGGTGGCGCGGTCGGTGATCCTGTATGCGGAAGATCACGGGCAAACCTTGCCCGCTCCCGTGCGCCGCACCGAGGGTGATTACTGGTGGTGGTATAAGGAGCAGGTCAAGGGTTACATCGGCTTGAGCGGGCCTTCCTCGATCAGCGACCGGGTGTTTGCCTGTCCGTCGGATCGCGGTTATTCGGATCCTGGGCCGTTTTGGAGCAATGCTCGTTTCGACTTTGGAAGCTACGTCTTCAATGGAGTGATGCTGCTGGGAACGCCCCACGTCGCGGGCTGGAGACTGCCCGCAATCCAGCAGCCGCAGCGCACGTTGTTGGTCATGGAATGGACGGCTCATGCGCCGCTTTCGTGGCACCGCAGCCGGACCGGTCGGGTCAACGCTCCCTTTTATCGTGACGCCGAAAGTGTCGTGGCTTTTGCGGACGGCCACGCGAAATCGACCCGGATTTACTATGACGGATTCAACGCGGCTTACACCCGCGATCCCATTCCTGGCTATGACTACAAATACAGCGGCCGATAGTTCACTCATGAGCCAGCCCGTCTGGGAGGGTCGGCATGCGGCCTACTCAAATCTCCAGGAGCCGAGATTGGACCCGCCCGCGCCTTGGAGTACGCCGGTTCTCCCTGTACATCGCCCACAAGTTAGAGAGTCCGCCCTGCTGAAACCCAACGGGATTCCGTCCCAAAGCCCAGGGTTGGCGCATCGCGCCTACCCTGGGAGGACATCGCCATACGGACCAACCCCACGGGGGTTGCGTCAAGACCCAGTGCGCGTCCGTCGCAACCCCGTTGGGGTTGAAACCCATTTCGTGTCGATTTCCCAGGGTAGCTCGTGCCTCGCAACCCTGGGCTTCATTCCGGAATCCCGTTGGGATTCTGCAAGACGGACCTTCCAACTTGTGGGTACAGCTCGAATCGCTCTATCACTCTTGTTCGTTTTGATGTTTTGGATTCATCCGGCTCAGGCCGGGCAAATCATCGGCCCATGGGTTCCGATCTTCAAAGGGGTCGATCATTCCGTGAGCACCAACTTGCCCGGTGGCACCGCGTTCCCCAACCGGCACGTGGTCCACGCGCTGCGAGTCGATTTGCATGATCCGGACGTCCGCCTCTTGACCACGCCCCGCTTTACGAATTACGTGGCGGGATCGCGCGAAGTGGGGGCGTTGACCGTCAGCGATTTTCTCAAGGCCTATCGCTTGCAGGCCGCGGTCAACGGGAATTTTTTTGATCAGCGCAATTATTATCTCCCGGCCTGGACGCCGATGGATTTATTTGGCCTGGCCATCAGCGAGGGCGTGGTGGTGTCCGTGCAGGACGAGGCCGAACACGCGTCCTCGTTCGTTTTCGACGTCCGCAATCAGGCCACGGTTGTTCACACGAATTGGCCGGCCCAGAACGTGGACGGCGCGTTCACGGCCGTGACCGGAATTTACTCCTTGTTGGTCAACGGGAAGAATGTGGCCTACGATCTTCCGGCCCGCGGTTTCGTGCGTGAAGCGAATCCCCGGACGGCGCTGGGCGTTTCGGAAGATCGCCGGTTTCTCTATCTGGTCACGATCGATGGCCGGCAGCCGGGCTATAGCGATGGCGCCTACGACTACGAAACGGCCGGATGGATGCTGATCTTCGGCGCGTCCGACGCCATCAATCTCGATGGCGGAGGCTCGACCACGATGGTGCTCCAGGACACGACGGGCACGGCGATTCGCGTCAACCGATCCAGCGCCGTGGCGGATTCAGGACGGGAGCGGACCGTCGGCGGCCACTTTGGAATTTTCGCCAAACCGTTGCCCGGCTTCATCAATGACGTGGTCGCCCAGCCGGACGAAGATTTCGCGCAAATCACCTGGACGACGGTGGCGCCCGCCAGCACGGCCGTGGACTACGGCGTCACCGGCGCCCTGGGCAGTCGGTTGGACGCGGCGGCCGAGATGGTGACGAACCATGCCGTTCGGCTCACGGGTCTCAAGCCCAAGACGGTTTATTTCTTTCGAGCCATTTCCTCCGATGGCGCGGAACAGCACGTTTCGCCGACCTTCTCCTTCGTCACCACGAACTACGTGACCACCAACCGGATTTTTGGACTGACGAACTCATGGAAATTCACGACCGCCAATCTCGATGGCCGCAATTGGACCGATCGCGCCTACGACGATTCGGCGTGGAGCGGACCGGGGCCCGGCTTGCTGTGGGTGGATGTGCGCGCCGCCGGACCCAACGCCTTGATCGAGCCGCGGAACACCGCGATGCCGGCCAACCCCGGGAATGCCGGCTATCCCTATGTCACCTATTACTTGCGCACTCATTTCATTCTTACGAACGACATTCCGGGCAGTTCTCTGGCGTTTTCCGGTTTGGTCGATGACGGGGCGGTGTTCCATATCAACGGCACAGAAGTAGCCCGGCTGCGCCTGCCCGCGCGCCCGACCTCGGCCACGCTCGCCTCGGGTTATCCCTGCGATGGCGATGCCACATGCCGCGACGAGTTTGTCATCCCGGTGGAGTCGATCAGGAGTCTCGCGGTGGGCGACAACGTCTTGGCGGTGGAGGTGCATAACTACAATCTCCGCAGCGCCGACATTACTTTCGGTCTTGAGTTGAGCCGCATCGAGCCGGTCGCGCGCACGGTCAAACTCGAAATTCGCTCGACGGGGGAGGGGATCGTTTTGCGCTGGGACGGAAGCGGGTGGTTGCTCCAATCGGCGAACGAAATCGAAGGTCCGTGGCGCGATCTGGAAGGCGCGACCGACAGTCCGATTTCCGTGCAACCCCAAGGTGCAAGCCAGTACTACAGACTCCAAAAGAGCGGTTGGGGCGATAATAAGTGAAAGCTGCTCCAATGTTGTGGCGGACCGTCAGGCAACGAGAAACTGCGCCGGGCGTCACTATGAAAAGGGCGGCATCGACCCGGCTATTTGTTGCCAGAAATAGGCGTTGAACCGAAGTCCTCTAAGAACGAAGAATCAATTATGAAAACAGGCGAACCTGTCCGGATTGGGTCTATTCCTGTTCGGACTTGGACAATTCCCGGCGGACTGGTGTTCCTCAAGGCCACGCAGGGGATGCTCTTCCTCTGTCTCGGATTCCTCGTTTGGGCCGGGGCCGGTGCCGTCCGTCTGGCAGCCGCCACAATTGAAGGCATTTGGATGGTGCCTCACGACGTCTCAAAGGTGCCGCTCTTGCTCATTCAAGGCGACCTGGGCAAGACCCTCACGATTGAATATGCGGACGCGATTCAGTCTGGTATGTGGAAAGCACTGACCAACGTGGTGGTGACGAGTATTCCTCATATTTTCGAAGACCTGAACGCCGCGGGAGTTGGGAAACGTTTTTACAGGTTGGCGGTGACGGGAGACTTGCTGACCCATCCCGATCCTGCTCGGTGGGCATGGATACCACCGGGCACCTTCACGATGGGGAGTTCGGCGGAGGAGCAGGACCGTTATGATTGGGAGGGTCCGCCGACGGTGGTGACGCTGACCAAAGGGTATTACATGGGGAAGTATGAGGTAACGCAACGGGAGTATGTGGCGGTGATCGGGTACAATCCGAGTTATTTCACGGAGGGCAGGGTCGTCATCACAACTCCGCCACCATTGGTGCTGCCCCCTCCACTCACAGGAGATTTGAGTCGTCCGGTGGAGTGGGTGAGTTGGAACGATGCGGTGATGTACTGCGGCAAACTCACGCAACAGGAGCGGGCGGCGGGGCGGCTGCCGGCGGGGTGGGAGTATCGGTTGCCCACGGAGGCGCAATGGGAATATGCGTGTCGGGCGGGGACGACGACGCGGTTCTACTATGGGGATGACCCGTCGTATTCGCAACTCGGGGAGTACGCCTGGTTTATCGGAAACAGTTCCAACACGACCCATCCGGTGGGGCAGAAGCATCCGAATGCGTGGGGATTGTATGACATGACTGGGAATGTCGGAGAATGGTGTTTGGACGGGCGTGCTTCGTACCTTGGCGGGACCGCGACCGATCCTCAAGGTTCGGCTTTGGGCGCGTCCCGCGTGATTCGCGGGGGTAGCTGGTACTACTACGCCAGGCTCTGCCGGTCAGCCTACCGCTACTACAACTTCCCGGACTACTGGGACGGCAATATTGGATTCCGTGTCGTCCTGGCCTCAAGTCAGCTGTAGCGGAGGCGATAGCTGAGCCGGCCAGCGATCGGGGGCGGAGGGAGGGATTGGACAAGGGCGCAGGTCAGAAACCCCTCATTCCTTGTCTCGATTGCTCAATTCAGTGATTTAGGACCTGTGAACGAAGAATGCTGGGAAACGCGTTGACGACAAGCCCCGCAATGACCTCCGCGCCTTTGAGCGAAAAGTGAACCCGATCTTCCTCACTCCATGAAATGTAGGCGCTCCTGCTTTCGCCCAGTTCAGCGAAGAGGTTTCTGCTCAGTTGATTGAGGTCAATGAGATAGGCTTGGGATTCGGTCGCCAGATGGCGCACCACCTCACATCGATCCACCATGGATGGAACAACTCTTCCTTGGTCATCAAATTCTCTCGGGCCCGCCGGCGTCATCAAGATGGGCGTTCCCTTAAAATCGCGAATGGTCCGAATGATCGTCTGCAGATTCGCTTCATATTCCGTGATCAGAGTCTGGTAGGGGTCTGGGAGCCATTTCGACGAATCGACCCAGCCGAAATGGATGAGCACGAAATCGGGCTTAATCTTGACCAAATACTGCATCTGGATCGAGGAGAGGAAGACCTTGGTGCTTTGATACGCCACGGCGAGGTTGATGACCCGCAAGTTGGGCTTGAGATATCCATAGATGCCCTGTCCCCAGCCGGAACGCTGACTGTTGTTGACCGCAAAATCGGCCACCGTGGAATCCCCCAGGATCACCAGGGTCATGGGCGCATCCTGCGTGGTCCACGTTCGCAGCCGGAAGAAGCGATTCGCCTCCTTCGTCTGGTCAATCCGGTAGGAGAGTGGTCCCGACGCCTGATCACTGACGTCCTCCCAGTTTTGGCACTCCACGCTGGCCTGCAATCGGTAGCCCATATCCAGGGGTGAAGTCGCTTCGAGCCACGTTCTATTCGTGCTATTCCGGTAGATGGCGATCGACTGGCCGACCGCGGCATTTGTCAATAAGACCACGACGAACAGTGCAATCAGCGAAAGGTGTCTTGGACTTCGATACATGGGGCGGAGATCAATTTAGTAACCGAATGCTCGCGGTTGTTGTTCCAGAACCTTCACAATGTTGTCTCGGGTGACGATCACGGGATCGCCGGACTTCAGATCCTCGACGACGGCCGCCAAAAGCTTTCCCCGCTCAAATGCCGCGACGGCCTGGTCGGGCGGGCCGAGCACGCGAAGATCGGGTAACAACAGCGCGAAACATCGGGGATCCTTCTCATTCCAGATCTTCAGCCGGTTCACTCCGATCGGCAACCCGATCAAACTCACGATGACGCGACATTCGGCATGGGCTTCGGCCAGATGATCCACGGAAGCGGGCTGCATCAGGAAGCTCAGGGGCGTCCGGGATTCGGGTGGGATGACGACGGACTGGGGATTGGCCAAGAATTCCGGGCGAATCTCGGGAAACACGACCGTCACGGGAGAGCGCCCGCCGAGCCCTTTGCGCAAGCCGCGAAGGCCGGCTCGCTCGTATTGGTTTTTCTCATCGAGGTACCCTGACTTCTTCGTGAACGGATTGGACAGCACAAGAACTTTGCATTCCGGACGCAGCTTGGCAATTCGCGCGCCCAGCATCTCCATGGCACGCTGCCTCGCGGCCAAAGCAGCGTTCTGAGGGCTGGAAGGGCGAGTCAGAAAAACAATCGCCGCTACGGCAACAACCGCCAATCCGGAAGTGAAGACGATGTTCCTCTTCGCACTCACGGAACGTAGCTGGGAATCGTGTCTGGACCGAAAAGTGCGGAAATGCCCAACGACTCCATGCGAGGCCGCCTCATCCCCTCGGCATGACCGTCGAAGCACCACCCGTTCGCCGAGCGGAGGTGGCGCGCATGCACTTCATTTTGCGCGTTGGTGCGAAAACTGTGGAACTGGACGCTTCCCAAACCCATGCGGCCTCGGCTCGTCGTGTCGGCCAGATGAACATACTCGACCGGATTGAGAATCGCGGAGACGACGACATCCTGGTCAAATTCGCCCACCGTCACCGATTTGGGCGGATCAGACCAAACACCGTAGGTGCGAAACCAATTGGTAAACTGACGCGGCGGATAGGCGGGGCAAAGAAACACCGTCTGCGAGCCGACGTTCTGATTGGAATACAAAAGCCCGCCCCAAGCGAACTGGACTTCAAGCGGAGAAGAGATCTGGACGTGGTTCTTGTTTTCATCGGCATAGAGCAAAACAGAAAGCCCGACCTGCTTGAGATTGCTCAAGCAGTGAGTCTGCTTCGCCTTGGACTTGGCTTGGCTCAGTGCGGGCAACAACATGCCTGCCAATATGGCGATGATGGCGATCACAACCAGAAGTTCGATCAGGGTGAATCCAATGGAATCTTGGCGATTGGGTTCCCCACACCTCAAGACTATCAACATTGATTGATTCAACCATTTCAGATTCAGCATGTCAAACCGCTTGGGCGCTCTGAGCGATTCAGCGGTTCGCAGTCGTGACGAGAGTCCTGTCGCTCGTGGATCTTGGACTTTGCTGCCCGCCGCCCAAGCAAGCAGAGTTCGAAAACCGAATGGGACAGTTCCTAATTCGACCGTGCCGGTGTCTTTGGCATGCCCGGACCAGCCGGATCGTTGACAGGGGCAGGCGAACTCGGCGAGACCGCCGGCGGCAAGGGCACAAGCTTCCAACCTTCGAGGCCGAGTCCAATGTCTCTTTCGACAAATTCCCAGAGAACCACCTTCTTGTTCTTCAGGAAGGCGGGACGCCCGCGAAGCTCCTGTCGCACCAGGGTGGACCCTCCGCCATCGTTGACCAAGGCCATCAAGGGTTGTTTGAGTTCTTTGGCCAGGTGCGCGATGAAACCCGCCGCCCCGGGTTCGTCCCGTTGGTAAATCCGCACAAAGCTGTCGCCAAGCACGAGAATCTCCGCGTCCGGGGCCTCCTTGTAGAGCTCGCCGTTGTCGCGACGGACCACCTGAACGCACGGCACGGTTTCGGGATTCACGCGGCGCTCGATCAACGGCACTTGCAGCATGCGCACGACGTCGCCCAACCGCGGCAGCGGCGCGGACCGCTCGCTGTAATCAACCTGGCCGGGCTGCACCCAGCCCAGCTCCACGAGACGACGCGCCACCGTCTTGGCCGCGAGATCAACGCCGGCCGGCGACCAATGGGTGTCCTGCGCCAGGTACAGGGAAGCCTGGGAAGTTGTCCCGCCGAGCTGCCGCGCCTCGCCAAACGCTTTGAACAGGTCGATGACTTCGATGTTGGCCCCGCGCAACCTATCCAGCAAATCCTGCGTGCGTGGCGCCACCACACCGCGCCGGGGCTCGGCCCGCGACGTCAACCGGTCCGGATAAACGCTTTCCTTGTTCGGCATCGGCATGACCACCAGCCGGATGCCGCGCCCCGCGAGTTGATTGCGAAAATCCACAATCGCCGCGAGCGGATCATTCGTGGCGCTGGCCAACTTCGCCCTCTCGGGCCGAGCCAGCATGTAATTTAGTCCGGGTTTGTAGAAATACCATCCTGCCGGTCCGATGACCGCCTTTTCTCCGCCGTCCTTCAGCCACGCGAACTGGGCGAACTGAATCCAAGGCCGGCTCGCTCGCGCCGCCCAATTGGCTGCTTCCAGGCTTCGCTCGTAGGCGCGCAAGTTGGCCGCGGTGGGCGCTTGGCTGAACACTTCGAACACGCGCACTCCGTCCTCCCCGCGGGCTTCGACCAGCATTTGGATCAAGGGCACGCTGGCGATAATCCCAAGAAACATCAGGATCAAGCACCACCGGGGATCGCGGAGACGGTTCATGGTCATTCAGAACTGGAAATAGAGGAACGGGTTGAAGGCCTGCGAGAACATCGCCATGAGCGCGAAGACGAACAGCGGCGCCAGCAAAGCGGCCCGCCCCCATGTCACCGGCGACCGCGCCCAGTCGTGGGCCTGCACGGGTTGGAAGACCAGCCCGGCGCACGCGGCCAGAATGAGCAGGTGGTAGGGCGTGTAAATCGTGGCCGCCAGCAACGGTGCGACGTTCCCGGCCGGGACGAGGCCGAGCATCGAGCGGAAGTACCCCATCGCCGCC
>CAYHFE010000044.1:0-10962 GCA_964355375.1 uncultured Verrucomicrobiota bacterium | reverse complement strand
TGTCGGCTCGGAACAAAACCCACGAAAACAGCATCAGGAGAAAAGTCAGACCGATGCGCCCCGGCCGCGGCAGCGCCTCATAAACGCTCCGTTTGCCCCGCCACCTTTCATAGGCCAGGAACAGCCCGTGGAACGCGCCCCACAAGACAAAATTCCACTTCGCTCCGTGCCAGAAGCCTCCCAGCACCATCACCACCGCGAGATTGAAGTAGGTGCGCCCTTCTCCTTTCCGGTTACCGCCCAGGGCAAAATACAAATAATCCCGCAACACGCTCGACAACGAGATGTGCCAGCGCCGCCACAGCTCCGTGATGCTCTCCGAACGGTAGGGCGCGTCGAAGTTCTTCAGGAATTCGAACCCCAGCATCCGCCCCAGCCCCACGGCCATGTCCGAGTAACCGCAGAAGTCGAAGTAGATTTGGAACGCGTAAGCCAGCACCCCGACCCAGGCATCGAGCGCCCACGGATGGGCCGCGTTGAACACCGCGTCCGCCACCTGTCCGCACGGATTGGCCAGCAGAATCTTCTTGGCAAACCCAACGATGAAGATCGCCACGCCGGAAGCAAACCGCGACACCGTGTGTTCGCGCTCCTGCAACTGTTCAGCCAGCGTCTTGTAGCGGATGATCGGTCCCGCCACCAGGTCCGGAAACAACGCCACAAAGGCCGAAAACCCCGAGAACGACTTCGCCGGCGTGGCATGCCCGCGATACAAATCCAGGATGTAAGTCAGCGAGTGGAACGTGTAAAATGAAATGCCAATGGGCAAAATCACCTGCAGCACGCGGAACTGCGTCGCCCCGACCGCCGCGAGGATTTGGTTCAACGTCTCGGCGGCGAACATGTAATACTTGAAGAATCCAAGGAAGCTTAGATTCGTCACCACACAGGCCAGGACCGCGAGTTTCCGCTGGACCGGGGTGGCACCCGGTCGGGTGATGACCCGGCCCCAAATGAAGTCCATGACGGTCGTGAACAGCATGAGGCCGGCGAACCACGGCTCCCACCAACCGTAAAAGACATAACTGGCCAGCGTGATCCAGAGGTTGCGCCAGCGCAAAGGCAGGCTGTAATAGACCAGCAGAAACAGCGGCAGAAAATAGAAGACGAAGACCTGAGTGGTGAAAACCATGACCTAATTGCGAGTTTGAATCAAGGTCCAGGGAATTGATCCCGCCGCCATCGCAGAAAACTCATAAGGATTTGCCCAGTCGCACGGCGAAAACATGCGTGGATGGAGAGGGCTTTTCAAGGTGAATCAGCGCCCGAACAGCCGTTCTCATTTTGACAAGTATGTCGTCCCGGCTTCAGCCGGTCGCCACGTGAAAACCGGCTGAAGCCGGGACTACCTGCGTGGAGTGGACAGTGTCCTGAGTCAAAATGAGAACTGCTGGCGCCCGAATGCGAGCCACCTGGGGCGGTTACAGCCTTTCTCGGCAGGGACGCCATCCGGTGCCTTCGGCGGTTTCCCTGATGGTGCCGGATTGGTGGACGATGGTAGAACCGAACGCGACCGTGGGGGGTGACGCGAACTGGAGCACGATCTCACGGGCTGTTCTATGTCCGACGATCCGACCAATCCCCGCCAATGGCGCTTCCCCGACTGCACCAAGGTTTCGGGCAGAGGATTTCCTTCGTTGTGGGCGGACGAAGATGGCGGCGACACACCGGGGTTGCATGCCAACTTCAAGCTCGACGCCGGCGGCGAACAGGTCTTACTCGTGGACACCGACGCGAAGCTCAATGCCGTGCTCGAGACGGTGACGTTTGGTGAACAGGCGACGGATCGTTCCTCCGAGCGCCCGTCGCGCGACGCGGCGGTTTTTGAAGTCCTGGCGCCCACTCCGGGAAACCCCAATCCTTGAACATAACGCTTTATACGCCGATCCTTTTGGGCGCGGAATTTCGCATTGAAGTCTAAGAGCACCGAAATTTATGGCCCAAATCAATCTCCCGCTCCGGCGAGTCTCCCGTGAAAAGGCCGGGCACCTAGGCCGGATCGATGCCGTTAAAATGGGGAGCGCACGCGCCTTCGCGGGCCGTGGTCGGCGCCCTCGCCGAACTCATTGTCCAAATTTATGAAAACCCAATCCGCCCAACTCAAATGGATGACGATCGCCCTGGCTTTGACCGTGGCGATGGTCGTGTTTGCCCAAACCCCCAACAATCCACCTCCGCGCGACGGCGGCCGTCCGCCCGGCGGAGACGGTCCGCCGCCGGACGGAGACCAGGATTTCTTTGGCCCGGGCCCCGGCGGTTTCGGCGGTTTCGGCCGCGGCGGGTTTGGCGGCCCCGGCGGGATGGGGCAGGTCACGAAGTTGGTGGAAAAGTTCGACAAGGATGGCGACAAGCGCTTGAACTCGGCCGAACGAAAAGCCGCGCGCGAGTCGATGGCGGCGCAAGGAGGGCGGGGGCGGGGCGGGCGTGGTTTTGGAGGACGCGGTGGCGGATTCGGAGGTCGCGGCGGGAGTCAAGAGCCAGCCAGCCCGGGGCTCAAGCTCACTCCGGCCGACGTGAAATCGTTCCCGGACGCGCCGCTGTATGATCCGTTGACACTCCGCACTCTGTTTCTCGAATTCGACAATGCGGATTGGGAAAAAGAGTTGGGCGACTTCAATAACACCGATGTGGAAGTGCCGGCTAAGCTCAGCGTGGATGGCAAGGTCTATCCGGATGTTGGGGTGCATTTCCGCGGACAGACGTCGTTCATGAGGGTAGGCGAAGGCCAGAAGCGGCCATTGAATCTTTCGTTGGATTTTGTCCACAAAGACCAGAAGCTGGGCGGCTATCACACCCTCAACCTGCTCAACTCGCATGAGGACGCATCGTTTCTTCGGACGGTGCTCTATTTGCAGGTGACGCGCGATTACATCCCCGCACCCCAGGCCAATTTCGTCCGCGTGGTCATCAATGGCGAGAGCTGGGGCGTGTTTGTGAACGCTCAGCAATTCAACAAGGATTTCGTCCGCGATTGGTTCAAGACGACCGACGGCGCGCGCTGGAAAGTGCCCGGCAGCCCCAATGGCCAGGGCGGACTGAACTACCTCGGCGACGATGCCGCAGCCTACAAGCGCATCTACGAAATCAAAACCAAAGACGATGCGAAATCGTGGACGGCCCTCATCAAGCTCTGCAAAGTCTTGGACAGCACGCCTCCCGACAAATTGGAGGAAGCGCTGGCGCCGCTGCTGGACATCGACGGCGTCTTGAAGTTCCTCGCCGTGGACAATGCCCTGGTGAACAACGACGGATTCTGGACCCGAGCCAGCGACTACAGCATCTACCTCGACATCAAGGGCCGTTTTCATTTTGTCCCGCACGACGCCAACGAAACATTCAGCACGGGCGGCGGTCCGGGCGGTCCGGGTGGCCGGCGTGGCGGATTTGGAGGAGGAGGGCCCGGAGGATTTGGTGGTCCGGGTGGACGAGGTGGACAGGGCGGAGACTCCGGCGGACCGGATGGCTTCGGGCCGGGTGCCATGATCGCACCATCCATGTTGTCGCAAGGTGATAAAGATGGAGACCAGAAGCTCACCAAAGACGAATGGAGCGCGCTGGCGAAGGCTTGGTTTGACAAAATGGACCCGGATAAGACCGGCCGAGTGAGTCTGGAACAGTTTGGCGAACGGTTCGGAGGCGTGATCACGATGCCCCAAGGGTTCGGTCCCAATGGCGGTCCGGGAGGCGGCGGACGCGGCTTTGGCCCAGGCCCGTTCATCGCGACCGGCTTGTTTGCCGCCACCGACCTTGATAAAGATGGTTCGTTGACCCGGGCCGAATTTCTCGGGACGTTCGAGAAGTGGGCGACGGAATGGGATTCGGACAAAGCCGGCTCGCTGAACGAAGAGAAGTTGCGCGCCGGCTTGGCGGCGGCCCTGCCCACGCCCGATTTTGGCGGGCCCGGCGGAGGGCGCGGGGGACGTGGCGGGCGCGGGGGTATGCGCGGCGGCGGTCCTGGATTTGGCCCTCGCGGTGGCGGCATCGATCTCGATCCGCTCATCGATGTCAACGATACGAGCAAGCCGCTGATTTCGAAGCTGGTCGCGGTCCCGGCGCTGCGTCAGCGCTATCTCGGATACGTCAAGGACATCGCGGAGAAATGGCTGGATTGGAACAAGCTGGGACCGGTGGCGCAGCAATATCATTCGTTGATCGCGGCGGACGTCGCGAAGGATACGCGGAAGCTGAATTCAACCGAGGAGTTCAACCGATCGTTGGACAGCGAGGTCGTCAGTGGAACCGCGGGTGGTTCTGGCGGGGGGCGCCCGGCCAGTTTGAAGGGTTTCGCCGATCAACGGCGCCAGTTCCTGTTGAAGCATGCGGAAGTGAAGAAAGCGGGGTTGTGAGGGCAGCGCCTGAATCATTGAGTTCTCGATTCGTGGCACAGGCATTGCTAAATTCCGCGCACCATGGCTGGAACGATGTTTGGAATGGGCGGGACACGACGCAACCCTCGAGCGCCGCGGGTTCGTCTGTCCCGTCTTTTGGCGGCAGGAAACGGTGCGACCCAGCCGTTCAGACTCCCACCCGAGCTTCCTCAGGACCATGAACCCATCCATCGGTGGGGCGAGACGCCGTCAAGCCCTGGAATCTTGGTCGGCAATAGAGTCAGGGTTCGACAGAGTCTCACTCCACCGCAGGTTCATGGAGAGGGCCGGGGTCAAGGTAGCGCAGGCCTGAATCGATTCTTCATCACGTTGGCTCTGGCGTGGTGGATCTCGATCGGAACATGTCCCGCCCAGTCTCTCACGAACACGCTGACGCTGGAGCGAAGCTCGGGCGGATGGCGGCTTCATTACGCGGTCCGCGAGACCAACGGAGTGTTTTTTCTGCTCCAAGGCGGACAGGTTCACAACTTGCGAAATTCCGGTCAGGTCCTTTTGTCCGGCAGCGCCGCGTCGCGCCCGTCCGGAGTTCTGGATTTGCCTGTGCCGGGAGGCGCGACGAACGTTTTCTTCGGACTCGTCCAGGAGCGGGCGAGCTCAATCTCCGGACCGCCCTTTGCAGCCCCCGCGCGGATGGCTTGGATTTCCGCGGGAAGATTTACACTGGGCAGTCCGGCCACGGAAAAGGGCCGGGACAGTGACGAAGGACCCGAGGTCGCCGTGACGTTGAGCACGGGTTTTTTCATGGGGCAGTTCGAGGTGACCCAGGCTGAGTATCTGGCGATCATGACGAATAATCCCAGCACGTTTTCCAAAGCGTTCGGATATCCCGAGGATCTCCGGCGGCCGGTGGAAGCGGTGAGCTGGGAGGATGCGACCGATTACTGCGCGAAGCTTTCGGGGGCTGAACGCTCTTTGGGACGCCTGCCGGCCGGTTGGGTTTATCGGCTCCCGACCGAGGCGGAATGGGAATACGCCTGCCGGGCCGGGACGGCCACCGTCTTCAACCTGGGCAATGATCTCCGATCGGGTCTGGCCAACTTTGATGGTCGCATCGAGTATTTCGGCAATGTTGGCTCGGTCACGAACCAGGCCGGTCTTTTCTTGGGACGAACGAGCCCGGTGGGAAGCTTCCAGCCGAACGCGTGGGGACTCTATGACATGCATGGCAATGTCTATGAGTGGTGCTGGGATTATTATGAAGCCTACCCCGGCGGGAGCGCGACCGATCCGCGGGGACCGGCCTCCGGAAACTTCCGAGTGTTTCGCGGCGGTTGTTTTGAAACCGCCGCCAAGCTCTGCCGCTCGGCGCTGCGGAATTTCACCTGGCAGACCGTGATGAGCACCGATATTGGATTCCGGGTCGTCCTGGCCCGAGAATGACCACTGCCCGAACGGTGCCGTGAGCCCAAGGAAATAATGAGAGAGCCCGCTGTTGAATCACTTAGCGGCTGTTGGAAAGTCCTTTCTCGCGGAGGAGTCGAGGTGACGAAACTCTGGTTTTCGATGAAATCCGCTGCCTTCACCCGGAGGAAAGAAAGTCTCCTCACGTCGTCTCCTGCTTTGCCGTAGGCTCTTAGAACTTTGCTCAACATGGAGAACAACCGCAACCTCGAGCCGGGCAGGACAACCTCAAACGATGGCCCATTTGAGCCTGGCGTGCTTGGCGCGCCGCGTCGGCGGAGAGGATCCGTCTGCGTTCTCCGATCGATGCGCCCAGGCCTCGCCCTCATGAGCTGGGTCATCGCCGTTCTCGTGCCCGGCGTCTGGTCCCATGGCGCGTCCGAAACCAACTCCGCCCGCCGGGTCCAATTTCTCGAGCCGGGCGGCCCGGCCTACTGGATCAGTCCGGACACCACCAGGACCGCCCTCAGCTCCGCCCGCCTTTCGAGTGCGACGGGTGAATCCTGGACTCTCGCGAAACGGGACGACGGCGCAGCCGACGCGGTCGAGCTTAGCAACCGAATTGTCCTGGAACTGGCGCCGGATCGGAATCTTCTTTCTTATGTCGATGGCGCCGATGCCGTCCTGAGCCGAACGGTTCTCCCGAACTTGTTCATTCTGCAGGCTGCCGACTCGGACACCGCCATCAATGTCGCCGAGAAGCTCTCGGGAAAGCCCGGCGTCGTGGCCTGCTACCCGGTGATGCGCCGCCCGTGGCGATTGCACAATGCTTACGCCAAAGCACCGAATGACTCCAAGTTCGTCCGCCAATGGAATCTGGAAAATCGCGGCGCCGATCACAATCTCGCCGGGCCGGATCTCAACGTCCGCGCCGCCTGGCCGCTGACTCGCGGCGAAGGCGTCCTCGTGGCCGTGGCGGATGACGGATTTCAGTTGGATCATCCGGAGTTGACGAGTCGCGCCGAAGGTGGACCGCACTTCAATTTCTATCGCAACCGGGCCGGGGGCGGACCTGCGTCCGCGGAAGCCAATCACGCTACCGCGGTCGCGGGATTGATCGCGGCGGAGAAGGACAACAAGCAGGGTGTGGCTGGGGTGGCGCCGGGCGCGCATCTGGCCAGTTGGGTGATCTTTGGCAGCTCTTTCTTTGGCGGCGACAGCATCGCCAGCGATGAGCAGCTCATGGACATGTTCCAGTATTCATCGGACCGGGTGGCGGTCCAGAATCACAGTTGGGGCAGCTCCAGCACGATTCAGCTCGCGATCGACACCCTTTCCGACGCGGGAATCGTCCAGGCGATCCGTCAGGGGCGCGGCGGGAAAGGCGTGGTCATCGTCCGGGCGGCGGGCAACCAACGCGAGGATCTGACGAACGCCAACGATGACGGCATGGCCTGTGATCCGCGGGCGATCGCGGTGGCGGCGGTGCGCAAGGATGGACGGGCCTGCAGTTACAGCAGTCCCGGCGCTTGTCTGCTCGTAGCCGCGCCCAGCGGGGATGCGATTGACACGGATGGGGACGGCGTCGTGGACGCGGAGGATCCGTCCGCGCCGGATGTGTTGACGACGGATCGCACCGGTCGGAACGGCCTCAATTCAGCCACGACCGAGGAGGGGAGCTACACCGGTTTTAACGGCACGTCAGCCAGCGCACCTCAAATCTCCGGGATCGCCGCCTTGATTCTCGGCGCCAACCCCAACCTGACCTACCGGGACGTGCAACAGATTCTCATCCACAGCGCGCGGCATTATGATTTGGCGGATCCGGATTTGCGGGTCAACGGCGCCGGTTTTCGCTTCAGTCACAATGTGGGTTTTGGCGTGCCCGACGCGGGCCGGGCGGTGGAGCTCGCCCGGACCTGGCCCAGTCGGCCGGCCGCCCGGCGGATCAGCTCGATCGCCAACGCCTCGGTGAACATTCCGGACGACGCGCTCCGCGTGGTCGTCGAGGGTCCGGGCCTCGCGTCGGCCTTGACGTCGATTCGCTGTCTGCCGACGCTCGGCCGCCATCCCGACGACGCGATGGCGGTTGTGCCGCTGGTTTACGTGGGGCTGGCGACTCAGGAATTGACCCAGGATCTGCACGGCAAAGGGGCGTTAATTCAGAGAGGCACCAGCACGTTCGCCGACAAAATTGCCCGAGCCGCGCGCGCCGGAGCCGCCTTCGCGGTCATCTTCAACCATACCGGAACAACCGAGATCCAGCCGATGGGCGGCACGACTTTCGTTCCCATCCCGGCTGTCGGGATCTCGAAAGGCGACGGGGATGCTTTGCGAGATTTTCTGAGCGCGCATCCGGAAACGACCGCCAAATTGAACCTCGACTCCGCGGTGATCCGATTCGCCGTGGCCGACACTTTGATCTGCGAACATGTCGGTGTTCGCCTAAAGACGACTCACACGTGCCGCGCCGATTTGCGGATCACCCTTGTTTCACCGATGGGCACCCGCTCGGTTCTCCAGGCCATCAATCTGGACAACTCCGGCGGGCCGACGGACTGGACATATTGGTCGGCCCAGCATTTCTCCGAGTCGAGCGCGGGCGAGTGGCGGGTCGAGGTCAGTGATGAGCGAAATACCACGGTCCGCGTCGGCGGAGTGAACCGGCCGGCCATCGGATCGGTGATTTACGCGGAGCTCCTGGTGGATGGAGTGGCGATCACCGATTCCGATCGCGATGGACTCGATGACTCGTGGGAGTTGGAGAAATTGGGGACCCTGAAGCATGGCCCGAGAGACGATTCGGACGGCGATGGCCTGAGCAATGCCCGCGAGCAGGCGATGGGGACGAATCCAGCACAAAGGAACACGGAATTGCGTCTCGATTTCACGGAATTGGCCGCCGGGTTCTGGCGGTTGAGCTGGCCGTCGGCGGAGGGCGGGAGCTACACGCTCGAGTCCACGGGAGATCTCGGCCAACCTTGGAACGTGTTGGCGGTTGTCTCAGGCCGTGGTCCGGTGGCCGAGCGCGTCATCGCCGGCCCGGGCGTGCCAAACCGCCTCTATCGAATCCGCGCCGAGCCTTAGCTTTTGCCGAACCTTGGGGTTGGAGACGAACTGGTTCCCGGAACGTGGTTCTGTTCTGCCTCGTATCAAACGTTTCACCGATACTGGGGCGATCCCGAGGGCTAAAACCGGACGCTGATCGAAGAGCGAATCTGCAGGTCGTTGTGGGACACGCCGGGTGGAGCGTCCGTTTCGTAGAGGTCAATCACGGTCAATTTCACACTCAGATTGTTTCGCAGCGCATAACTGAGATTGGCCTCGCCGCGGGCTCGGAATTCCGAGAGCTGGCTGACGTCGGGAAAGAACTCCATCCTTTGGTCGAGCCGCAACTTGCTGGAGATTTGCCACCAGGATTCCTCAGCCACACGGAGCGAGTAGCGTTGCTTGGTGATGCCGCCGGTATAAATCTGCCGTTGGTAGTTCGCGCCTAGTTCGTTGGCGAGGACGAAATTGGTGCGGGTGATCCACCGATAACCCAGGCCGGGACCCAGGTCGAATTGACGGTTGATGCGTCGAATCTCATCGTAGCCTGCGCCGACGACGTTATAGAGAGAGAACCGTCTGCCTATCTCGTTCTCGATTTTCCAATTCCCGTCCATGCGGTTGTCCGCCGGGACACCTTCAATCTGGCCGTAGGAAACGATGTAATCCAAAGTGTTCCTCAACGCTCGGGCGTTGCCCAGAGTGTGGGTTTGAGCGGCTTGAAACCGCCCGGAATAGGTCTGGCGATCCTTGGTGCTGAAGCCGAGATTGAGCCCCAGGTCGGCGTTGCCTCTCCACTCCCTTAAGAACCTCCGAAAGATCGCCGCCGCCGTGGCATTGGTGGGTCCGGATTTGGCCGCGGTCGGAGGAGGCGTCGCCAGTTTCGGCGGCGGAGGTGGAGGCGGCTTCGCAATGGCGGCTGGGCTGGCGGTGGGGGCGACCGTCACCTCCGCTTTCGGCGAGACTGCGGGGCTGGCCGGCGGCTGGACCGGCAAGGTCACAGGAAGGATCTCCCGGCGAACGATCTGGTTGACCGGAATAGTCATGACCGCGCCGAACGAGGTGGTCATCTGCACCGCATTCGTCGATTGAGGAACGATGGTCCCGGTGATCCGATCTCCATTCTGGAGGTAAAGGGTGACTTGGTCAGCCAAACATGGACTCAGCATGAGGAACCACGCCACGATCCAGGGCCAACCCGCCTGACTTTGGCTGGCCCTAACGAGGGGGCGTTTCATCGCTGACGGCGGAAAGGGATTTCTCGGGTGGAGGCAAGTCATCGCGCGAACTGCGCCGCGTGCCGCCGGTGACGGCGATCCGGCCATCTTTATCCACGCGCAGGACCGGACGAGTGTTGCTGTACTCGTGGGTTTCACGCGCGATGATCAGCCCATCCGGGTTGATGACGGAGTAATTGAAGCTCCTTGCGCCCGTTTGATACAGGACGTGGAGGTTGCTGAATTTGTCCAACTGCGGTTCGGGTTTGCTGAAAGAAACCATCGGGCCAATGGGAAAGACCCGAAACACCTTGGATTCAGCGGCGTCGGAGAGCCTGAGGTAAAGCCGGAGTTGCTTGAGATGGATGGTCTGGGTGAGCGAGAACTTGCGGACCTCCGGTTGACCTCCGGCGACCCTCGCCGTGCCAGGCACGCCAAAGTCCTGCTCCCAAAGCTTCGCTCCGGTCATGATGTCAAAGCCCTTGGCCTGGGTCTGGAGGGAATTCTGCCATTGCGGCAGTTTGACGGTCGCCCGAACAGTGTAGTGGCCGGGGCGAGACATATCAAAGCACGGCGCCAGATCCACCGAACGGGTCGCCACTTTCGAGGACTCGAGGGAAAACTCGCCCTTGACCGCGACAGGATCGGTCATCGAGACCACGCGATTATCTCGACTGGCCACCGTAAAAGACAGCCAGTCGTCATCCTTGCCGAGTTCGAGCGATTGCCCCGAAAAATTGGTGATCCGGACTTTCACGATCATCGCCTCGTGAGGCAAAAAGTATTCCTGATCCATGACCAACTCGGCGGTCACTCCTTGGGCCAGTGCCACGGCGGAACCGGCGAGCCAGCCGACGATGAGCGTCACAAACTTCTTCATCCGATCAATGTAGGTCCCTTCAATTCGCAGGCAAGCGGCAAATCATCAGCAGTTCTCCTTTTGACACGTATGTAGTCCCGGCTTCAGC
>CAYHFE010000043.1:0-24204 GCA_964355375.1 uncultured Verrucomicrobiota bacterium | reverse complement strand
TCGCGGTCGTGGCGGCGTTTTTCGCCGGCTGGGCGCTCGGCGCTTGGATCTTGGATCGGCCGGTGAGTCGAAGCCGCCGGCCGGGCCGATGGTACGCGTCTCTGGAGCTCGTGATTGGCGGGTGGGGGCTGGCCTCGATCCTTCTGATCCCGGGCGGCGCTGACTGGGCCGCAGGATGGATCGGTCTGGAACCTTCGCCGTTTCGCCATTGGGCCATTGCCTTTCTCTTGCCCTTTCTCACCTTGCTCCCTGCGACCATCGCGATGGGAGCGACCTTTCCCGCCATGGAACGATGGGCCGCACCTCTGGAGGAAGACGGACGCTGCGTGGGAAAGCTTTATGCGGTCAACACGCTGGGCGCGGTGGCGGGCACGTTGCTGGGCACGTTTGTGGTCATGCCGGCCCTTGGATTCATCGGGACGCTGGCGATTCTCGCCGCCTTGAATCTGGTCTGCGGGGCAGCGGCCTGGGCGCTGGATCGTCCAGGGTCGGGACTGCGGCCGACCCGGGCGTGCGCTCCGCCATCCTCCGCATCCATCCGCCGCACGCACCTGGCTGTCTTCATGACCGGGCTTCTCGGGATCGGTTACGAAGTTCTCGGGGTGCGGGTGCTGGCCGAAGTTCTCGAAAACACCATCTACAGTTTTGCCGCGGCGCTCTCGGTGTATCTGCTGGGAACGGCGCTCGGCGCCGCTTGCTCCCAGCGATGGACTCGCCGAGGCCCGTCCCCGGCGATCGATCTTCTTCTCAGCGCCCTGGCGGCCGCCAGCCTGTTGGGCGCATGGGCGATGAGCCAGGCTCGAACCATCTACGACAGCGCGCGTGGGATTATCGGCGACGGCCCGTTCGCCGGGCCGGGGGCGGAGGCCATCGTGGCGGTGGCGGTATTCGGATTGCCGACTTTTTTCATGGGAGCAGTTTACAGTCACTTGGTGCAGGGAGCGCGTCGGGCCGAGGGCGGCGTGGGCCGCGCCGCGGCGTTGAATACACTCGGAGGCGCGCTGGCGCCGCTCTTGTTCGGAGTGATGCTGCTGCCCGCGGTCGGGTCGAAGTGGAGTCTGGTCGTGGTGTCGGTGGGCTATCTCGCGCTGGTGCCGTGGCAGGGCGGTTCGGTGTTGGTGCGGCCGCCTCGGGTGGAGGTGAAGCCGGGATCGAGCAGTCTTCTGAAAAGCCTCGTTGCGCTTGGCGCACGCCTGGGGGCGAGGAGCCCGTCCACGGGTGGGGCGAAACTCCCGTCGAGCTCTGAAATTTTGACGGGGGAAAAAGTCAAGGCTCGACCGAGTCTCGCCCCACCAGGCCTCCCGGAAGGCCAGTCGGTGGTGAGACATCAATGGGCCGGACGGCCTTGGGTTGCGACCTTGCTCCCGCTCAGTTTGATCGCGTTCCTGCCGGCGCGTCTGCAACGGGTGGACCAGCCACCGGGCGGCAAGATTCTCGAGTATCGCCAGGGCGTGATGGCATCAGTCGCGGTCACTCGCCACTTCGACGGCCAGCGGAGTCTGCTGGTTAACAACCGGTTCATCATGGGCGGGACGGGCGCGGCCCACGCGGCCCGACGCCACGCTCAGATTCCGTTGCTCTTGCACCCGGATCCCAGGCGCGCCTTGTTTCTGGGAGTGGGCACTGGCATCACCTTCGCCTCGGCGGGAGTGCACCCGGGCCTCAAGGCGGACGGAGTGGAACTTGTGCCCGAAATCGTCAAAATGCTCCATTACTTCGAGCCGGAGAACGCCCTCCGCCCGGGGTTGAGCATTCACACCGCGGATGCGCGCCGATTCGTTCGCTCCACGCGTCAGCAGTATGACGTCATTGTCGCGGACCTGTTTCATCCGGCCCGCGACGGCGCGGGCGCGCTCTACACCCTGGAGCATTTTCAGGCGATTCGACATCGTTTGGCGGCAGGCGGCATTTTCTGTCAATGGCTGCCTTTGTTTCAGCTCGATGAGGCGACGCTCCGGGTCATCTTGCGGACCTTTCTCGAGGTGTTTCCGGAGACGCGAGCGCATCTGCTGCGTTTCAACGTGGACACTCCCGTGCTTGGCTTGATTGCGACGCTCGAACCGGTTTGTTACCACGCCGACTGGTTGGAGAAGCGGGTGCGTGATTCCGAGCTGGCCCGGGAACTGAAACCCCTGAATCTCACGGATCGCTTCCAGCTTTTCGGGACGTGGCTGGCCAACGCCGACACGCTCCGGGCCTACGCGGGCCGGGGCCGAGTCAATTCCGACCTGCATCCTGTTGTCCTTTTTTCCGCGCCCCGTTTCGCCTATCAGCGCGGCGAAACGGCCCACGGGCGTCTCTTTGCCTTGCTCGATCGGGTCACCCCAGGGCTGGGTGGTTGGGTCAGCGACGCTGGCGAATCCGCCGGGGGCGGGTTCCTTCGAGACTTGGCCGACTTCATCGCGGCCCGGAATATTTTTCTGCGGGGACTGCTCCTGGAAACCTCTGGACAAACCGCGGCGGCGATCGACTCCTACGTCGAGAGCGCCCGGATCAGCCGACATTTCTCCACCGGTTACGCGCACGGCCTGACGCTGGCCATGCAGCAGGCGCAGTCGAATCCCGAGATGGCGCGCGGGCTGTTGCGCCGTTTGGCGGAGGCGCAGCCGAATCGGCCGGTGGCTCGAGAGCTCTTGCGCCGCTTGTTTCCCGGCTCCGAGACCTCGCCTTAATCGTATCGATTCAGTCCTTCACAGAAGGCAACGAAGGAAAGGAGGTTCCGCTGAGAGCTCTACCGCTCGCCCAAAAGTGACTGGATTGGGGAACGCACGATTCACGTTTACCCGAGTCTCGAGGCAATTGTTCGCTTCGTTTCCTTCCATTCTCTCAGCAATTCTCATTGTGGCCGTAACAAAACTCGCCCGCTGCCCAAATGAGAACATCTGCCATTTTCTTTGCGTCGGAGACAGAATTCGCCTACAAGGATGTAGGCTCATCCATGCCCAAGCGTTCATGAAAACAAGAACCCATCATGCAGGGCCGCTTTGGACGGCTTTCACTTTACTCATCATGCCCGGTCTGGTTTGGGGCGTGGGATTCCGTCTTCCCAATCAAGATCCCGAGGCGATTGCTCGAGGGAATGCGTTCGCGGCGACGGCGGATAATCCCTCCGCGATCTACTACAACCCCGCCGGTCTCACCCAGTTGGAAGGGCAGAACCTTCAGGCCGGGCTTTACGCCATCACCGTGAACTCGCGCTACAAGTCTCCCTCCGGCGACCGGTCGGAAACGGAATTCGAGATTCAGGGCGTGCCGCAGTTTTACTATGCGTTGTCGCCGCAGAACAAGCCGTTCGCGGTCGGTTTGGGTGTCTATGCGCCGTACGGTCTCGGGCTCGAGTGGCCGGAAACGGCGTCTTTCCGCACGCTGGCCCTCGAAGCCAGGCTGACGTATGCGTGCCTGAATCCGGTCTTCGCCTGGCAGATTCATCCGACCCTTGCGGTGGGTTTGGGGCCGACGATCAATGTCGGACGGGTGCGCTTTCGTCAGGGAATCCGAACCCCGGGCGATGGATTTGAATTCCAGGGCGATGGGGTGGGAGCAGGCTGGAACGCGGGCGTTCTTTGGCAACCGCATCCGCAGTGGTCTTTCGGGGTGAGTTATCGGAGTGCCTCGAGTATCAACTTCACCGGCGATTCCGAACCCAAGCCGTACCTGTCCGCGGAACGTACTTCGGCGGAGATTGATTTTCCTCAATTCGTCGTGGCCGGAGTTTCATTTCGGCCTAATGACCGATGGAATGTGGAAGTGGATGTGGATTGGACGGATTGGGATGCCCTCAATACCCTGGTCTTCCGCAAGCCCTCGGGGGATTCGCCTCTTCCGTTCAACTGGCGATCGAGCTTCATGTATGAGTTTGGCCTGACGCGGCGATTGTCCGACGGCTATTTTGTCAGTGGCGGTTACTTTTTCAGCGAGAATTCGACCTCGGACCGGAATTTCAATCCGTCCGTGCCTGATACGGATCAGCATGTGTTCAGCCTGGGTGTGGGCCGCAAGGGCCCTCGCTGGAGCTGGGCCGCCGCGTATCAATTAATCACGGGACCGTGGCGGACGGTGAGTCAGAGCGAGTCCGCTTCGTTGATCGGCGAGTCGGCGGACGGGCAGTACCGTTTCTTCAACAACGCGTTCAACGTGTCGGTGAACTACCGCTTTTGATGAGAAGGGAGATCCCGGCCCGTGAACTTCGGGGCGGGAACGGCTCGTCCCTGCTTGACTCGCGGGGGACGAGCCGTCTCCGCCCCGGTTCGGAGGTTCCAGGTGCGAGGAATCGTTTCGGAGAATTTTCTCCCCGTGAGGTCGGTGGGTGCGCCGATGAGATTCGAATGGCTTGGGCATGAGTGAACTCCGCACCTTCATTATCGCCAGCGATATTCACTACGCCGGGCCGGCCGAAGTGCAGCGTGGCTGGCAGGAAGACGCCCTGATCGACAATTTCGTCTTGCGCTGGCTGGTGCGGGGCTATCGTCATTTCATTTGGAGGAGAAATCCATTCGGGCACAACCGAGTTCTCGAACGCTTTCTCTCGGAGGCGGGGGAGGTCGAGGGAGTTTTCATCAATGGGGATTACTCGTGCGACACCGCGTTCGTCGGCGTGAGTGACGCCGCTGCCTACCAGAGTGCCGATGAATGCCTTAACTTGCTCCGCCACCGGTTCGGTTCAAAGCTGCGCTTGACGATTGGCGATCACGAACTCGGAAAGACGAGTCTGTTTGGGGAGCAGGGCGGACTGCGGCTCGCGAGTTGGCGTCGGACGGTCGAGGGGTTGGCCATGCCGCCGTTCTGGGAATTGGCGTTTGGCCGATATTTATTTGTCGGTGTGACTTCCACACTGCTGGCGTTGCCCATCTTCGAACCCGAGGCACTGCTGGACGAGATCGACGAATGGCGGGCTCTCCGGCGCGAGCATCTGGAAAGGATTCGAGCCTGCTTTGGAGCTTTGCGACCGGAGCAGCGAGTCATTCTGTTTTGTCACGACCCCACGGCGCTGCCGTTTCTTTGGCGGGAGGATTCAGTTCGGTCCAAACTTGATCAGGTGTGCAGGACCGTGATCGGGCATTTGCACTCGAACCTGTTTCTCTGGAAAAGCCGGCTTCTGGCGGGAATGCCCACCGTCCGATTTCTCGGCACTTCAATTCGAAGGATGAGTTCGGCTCTGAACGAGGCCCGTGTTTGGCAATCGTTCCGGGTCCAGCTTTGTCCGGCCTTGGCCGGGATTCAGTTGCTCAAGGATGGCGGATTCCTCGAGTTGAAGCTCGACGAGGAAGGGCGTCACCCTATCCAATGCCATGTCCGGGCCTTGCCGTGGTCGGATTCCGGAGGCCGAGGATCTTTCCGGGAGAAGCGGGCCTGAAGGTGGATTCGACCTCGGCCTAGTCTGGACGCAACCACTCCCGGATCGCACGGGTCATCCGGTCGGGCTTCTCCTTGATCATCTTCTGGAGCACCTCGATGGTGACTCGCCCGGGCAGACGCTGTTTCAACCCAAAATCGGTGATGAGCTTGGACTTGGCCTTCTCAAGTTCATTGACATCGTCCAGGCCTTCGTCAAACGGTGGTTCAAATGGGTCATTCATGTCAGGGACTGGCCGGCCAAATCGACTCGTCCCAGCAGACGTTAGCCTGGATCGTCCAGCCGAGCAAATCGTCCTTTTGGGCCAAAGATGAGGGAATGCGAGAATCTGGGAGTATGTCACTGACCGGCTCAATCCGGATTAGTTTCGTTTGGCATTGGGAGGATCGAGTGTCTCATTCTTGGAAGCTGCGCCGACCGGGTGTCTCTTTTTGAGACGCGGGCATTCTGAGGAGATTCGCCGCCGTGGACGTCGGAACGGAGAACGACAGGCCACTGGGGGCATCCGAATCCACCAGGAGGGCGGATGGGCGCGAGAAAAATGGCGGGAGTGGCGGGACTCGAACCCGTAACCTCTGCCGTGACAGGGCAGCGCTCTAACCAATTGAGCTACACCCCCGCAAGGGGTCCGCGAAACTATGAAAACCAGATGGGCAAGTCAACGGTGAATTTGCCGGAATCGAGGTAAATAGGAAAAGATTCGGGCAGCAGACGCCAAGGAGGTGGGGGTGGGGAACCCCGCTGAAGAAACGTGCTGCTACCCGAATCAAACTCATCCATGCTTGGGCTACAGTCGAACCCAAGACTGGATCGTCAACACAATCTCTAGTCGCAGCTTCCGTGCCGTTGGCGCGGCAAATTTTCTCGGATGGACGATCTGACCCGTGATGAAGGGGCTTCGAAAGCTGTCGTCGAGTCTTGTCGCAACTTTTGTCGCGCCGCCTGTGTCTTAGGCTTACCATGCGCCTAGTCCGGCGGACTGGGATTGACGATGACTGAAACCGACGACTTTGAAGTTTTTATGCGGGCCTACCAGAACATGGTGTTCACGACGGCCGTGCGTCTGCTGGGCAACCCGGTGGAGGCGGAAGACATCTCCCAGGAGGTTTTTCTGAAAGCCTTCGAGCGTTACGGCGAGCTGAGGCAGAGTCCCACGGTGGGAGGATGGCTGAAGACCGTGGCGACCAATCTATGTTTGAACCACCTCACGCGCTACCGGGCGCGATGGCGTTTATTCTCGGAAATGTTCTCCTCCGATGACGACGGCGATTTTGCAAAGGAGATCCCTTCGACGGAAGCGATCGAGGATCAATTGGATGGGGCCGATCATCGGCGGTTGCTCGAACGAGCCTTGCAGACGCTGCCCGCGGCCCAGCGGGTTCCGTTGGTCCTCTACCATTTTGAGAGCCTGCGCTACGAGGAAATCGCCGCCAAGCTGGGGATCTCTTTGAGCAAAGTGAAAGTGGACATTTTTCGAGGACGGGAAGCGCTTCGCCGAAAGCTGAAGCTGAATGCGGCGGGCGAAGCGGAATGGAGCCACGTCGTGCCCGAAAGCCTGCATCCGTCACCCGCTGCCTCGAACAAGGGCAGCCATTCGTTGCGGGACGTCAAGAACCTGCTGTTCACTTGACCGAAATGAACTCTTAACCACCGCTATGGCCATGGACGAGAAGACCGATCGAATCCTCGAGAAAATCATCCACCAGGAGCTGGCGAGCTTGCCGGAGCTCGAGGCACCCCGAACGCTCGTGCCCCTCGTCATGGAGGCCCTCCAGTTGCGGGCGAAGAAACCGTGGTGGAGAGGTCCTTGGACGGGATGGCCGTTCGCCGTTCAGACCTTGTCGGCGGTGGCTTTGCTCGCCGTGGCCGGAGGCGTGTTTTGGGGCGGTGTTTGGGTCTGGGACGCGTTTGCGGGAGACGCGCTGGCTCGAGGGATCGCCGCCGCCGGGAGTTTCTTCGCTTCGATGGCGAGTTACGCGGAAACCCTCGGACGGGCGGGCGCACTGGTGGGGAAGACGATGGGAAAGACCTGGGTCATCGGCTGCGCCGCGGTGGTGACGAGCTTGTATTTAACCTGCATTGGCGTCGGGACGGTTTGTTTTCAAGTGATTCAGAAACGACGCTAGAAGGAAACTTTTATGAAGCATACATTCCTATTTCGGAAATCGGATCTGGGGCGCATCGGTGGGGCGCTGATCGTTGGGTTCAGCTTGTTCCTCCAGGCTCAGGAGACTTTGCTGGAGCAAGACTCCGCGCCCGCGGTCTTTCCCCGCGACATCGTGGTTTTCGGCAAAGACTTTGTCCTGAAAACGAACGAGGTCAGCCGCGATGTGGTGGTGATTTATGGAAATGCGAAGATCGACGGGACTGTGAAAGGCAATCTCGTGACCGTCTTCGGATCGGCTCAGGTGAATGGCAGCGTCGAGAACGATGTGGTGGTCGTGCTTGGATCCGCAGCCTTGAACTCCGGTTCGGTGATTGAGCGCGACACCATCGTGGTTGGCGGCTCGATGAATTTGGATCCTGGAGCCAGAGTCGGAGGTGACCGGCGCGAGTTCGTTTTGAAAGACGTGTTCGGCGGCCTGTTCCCGGACATGCATTGGCTGGGAGACTGGTTCAAGCAAGGGTTTCTGCGCGCTCGACCGCTGCCGCCCCAACTCAGTTGGGTGTGGGCGCTGCTGGGTGTCTATGCGCTGATCAGTTTTCTGGCCGCCGTCCTCTTTGCCCGACCCGTCCAAGCATGCGTGAGTGTTTTGGAGGCCCAGCCGACCGGTTCGTTTTTCGTCGGAGTCTTAAGTCTGATTCTCTTTGGTCCAGTGGTCCTGCTCTTGATGGTTTCGGTCGCCGGGATTTTGGCGGTTCCCTTCATGGTTATGGCGATGCTGGCGGCGGTGTTCTTTGGAAATCTCTCGATCTACTGCTCGACCGGCCAACAGATTGGGCGGCAGTTCAATCTCGCCGGTTTGCGGCAACCCGCGCTGAGTTTCCTGTTGGGCCTGGGGATATTCGTGGTTCTCTACATGGTTCCCATTCTCGGTTTCATGGTCTTGGGCATCGCCACGGTTTGGGGATTGGGGGCGGTGTTGATGGCGATCTTCGCCAACTTCCGGCATGAAAGGGGGCCGGCGCCATCGGTGGCGACGACTTTCCCGACCACGCCGATGCCTCCTTCCGCGGACGCCCAGGCTTTGCTTCCGGCCGCTCCGCCGATTCCCTCGTCGGCCGAGCTCGTCTCGCTGGCTCGGGTGGGATTCTGGCGTCGGCTGTGGGCGACCATTTTGGATTTCGTGCTTCTGGCACTTTTGATCCCGCTCACCGGCCCGGTCTTCATCCTTCTATGGACGGCTTACCACGTCACCCTCTGGACTTGGAAAGGGACGACGATTGGTGGAATTGTCGCGGGCATCAAGATCGTCCGGACGGATGGCCAGCCATTGAATTTCGCCGTCGCGCTGGTCCGAAGTTTATCCAGTTTCTTTTCGGGCGTGGTGCTCTTCTTTGGATTCTTCTGGGCGGGTTGGGATCGTGAGAAGCAATCCTGGCACGACAAGATTGCGGGGACGGTCGTGGTGAAAGTGCCCAAAGGAATGGCTCTGATTTGAAGGCTGAGCGGCTCGGTTGGGCTCGTGGTCTATTTCTCCAAGACGGCCATGGCGGTGGCGTAGAACTCCGTGTGGCTTAAGCTCAGGTGCGACGCCGTTCCGCCCCGTTCCCGCCAAAGGTCCTGCCCGGCGCCGTGCCAAACAATGAACGGTTCGCCGGAAGCCTTGCGCGCCACCTCCATGTCCTGCCAGCCGAGAGAGCGGCCGATGCCTGTGCCAAACGCCTTGGAGATCGCCTCCTTGGCGGCGAATCGGGCCGCCAGATGGGGCGCGGGTCGCTGATGCGACATACAGTAACTGATTTCGCTCTCGCGCAGAATTCGTTTCAAAAAGCGTTCCCCGAATCTCTCCCAAGCGGACCGAATGCGCGCGACTTCGATGAGGTCAACGCCGATGCCCAGGATCATGCGGGTGATCCGCCGCGACTGACCATGGAGTCTTCGCCGGAATAACCTTCCATAAGCCGCAACATTTCCTGGACGGCTTGTCCCAAGCCGACGGTCACGGCGCGGCTGACGATGCTATGACCGATGTTGAGTTCCACCAAACGCGGCACCCGATGCAACGCGAGAAGGTTCTGATAATTGAGTCCATGTCCGGCATTGACCCGGAGTCCCAGGTCGTGGGCTTGATGGGCGGCGGCCATCAGTCGGCTCAATTCGACATTCCGGTCCTGCAAGACATCGAAATGTTCGGCGAACGCTCCCGTATGGAGTTCAATGAACTGGGCGCCGACTTCCGCGGAGGCCTCGATTTGCCGCGGGTCCGGAGCGATAAAAAGGCTGACTTCAATGCCGGCATCGTTGAGTTGCTTTCGAGTATCGGTCAAAGGGTATTTCTGTCCCGCGACATCCAACCCACCTTCGGTCGTGACCTCCTGTCGGCGTTCTGGCACGAGGCAGACGATTTCCGGTTTGAGTCGCACGGCCAGGGCCAGCATCTCGGGGGTATTGGCCATCTCGAGATTCAGGCGGGTTCGAATGCGCTCGCGCAGGTGCCAGACATCGCGGTCTTGGATGTGGCGTCGATCCTCGCGCAGGTGGGCGGTGATGCCATGGGCGCCCGCGGTTTCGCAGAGGAGGGCCGTGGCCACGGGATCGGGTTCTCCCGACGACCTTCCATGGTAGCGGGCCTGACGCAAGGTGGCGACGTGATCGATGTTGACTCCCAGTTTCAGCATCTTGGCCTCTCGGGTTGGCGCTTCTCAGCGCGGGTTGGTGATGAGCCGGAATCTGGGCTGGAAGTTCCAGCGCGGAAAACCGACATCGTCGAGCCAGTAGGCCAAGGCGAGCAGTTCCAGGCCGTTGAGGCCGAGGTGAGCGTTGCGCACCAAAGTCAATTCGCGCGGCGACGTGACCGAGATCTCGGTGATGGTGTTGCCGAGCTTAGGTTCCACGGCTTCCAGCCACTTCTGGCTGAGCGAATTCGTGGAAAACGTCGGAAGCGTCGTGACCACCGAGAGCAATTGCGCGAGCGGACGCAACTGGGCCAGTCGTCCTTGGGTGATTTCCCAGTTGTAATAGACCAGATTGGTCCGGTTGTTCAACTGCGCCAGGAGAGCCGCGGGCGGCGGGTTTGTCGGTAGGTCGATGGGGAAGATGCCGCCCCAGAGGAATTCGCGGTCCGGTTCGGGGGCGGGCTGCAAGAAGGGAATGATCATGGGCAAACCGCGCCAGAGCAACTCCGCGCGGTTGGTCAAGGAGCGGATTTCGCCCACCGCATGCTCGGCGAGGTTCGTATTCAGGCGGGGCACCCAGAGACTGAAGATGCGGTTTAACCAGTTGGTGGCCCCGACCACCGGGAAAGCCGCTTGAATCTGGAAAGGGAGATCGGATTGGCCCCAGGCATAAAACTGGTTTGGCGCCGGACTCAAGGCGAGTTCGCGCCAAAGCGGTTGCTGGCTCAACCAGGCGGCGAATCCCTGAATGGCGGTGAAGCTGATGAGGCTATTCTGTGAATCCCGAATCGTGTTGGTCGGAATCACCCACTTCTCGAGAGGCCAATTCAGATCATGGGGAAACGTCAATCGAGTCTGCGTTCGGACGTTTGCGCCGCGCGCTCCGACTGCGAGCTCCACTTCCGGCAGATGATCCGGGTTCGCCCATTTCGCCCATCGCGCCAAGCCGCTCAGGTCCAGTTCCATCTTCAGCCAGTGGTCGGTCACGCTCGGATCGGGTGGCGAAGCGGATCGAAGTCGGTTCAGAATCGAGGGCATCGGCGCCGAACCGGCAAAAAACCAGGGACCAGCCTGGTCAAACACCACCCCAGCACTGCCATGGTCCGAGGGAGGTTTCCCTCCGGAGACGAATCTTCCAAGGTTGGTTTTCCAGAGGCGCCCCCGTTCTTCATCCAGGCGCAAGGCCCAACCCCAAGCCACCATGCCCTTCTGGGACCGCGTAAGTTCCAGGCGCCACTCGACCCGCCAGAGGTCTTCGAAAAGCGGCCGAATCAGACGGGCGCGCTCTTCTGGAGATAGGCCGGACTCGGATTGAATCCATCCAGCCAGCGCTTGGGCCACCCGGTCGGCGGTCTGGTTCCGCAGTTCGACCGTCGAGGGCATATCCCAGATTTCCCGGAGAGTTGTGGCATTGGTGCTGGCGCGGAGGCGATCCAAGCCACCGAAATACACTCGGGAGAGGAGCTCCGGGGGCGTTGCCGCCGGTTCCTGAGCCGAGGCGCGGCAGGTCGCGATGACCCCGATTCCAAGCGTCGCAAAAAAGAGCATGAGCCTTTTCATCATGGCCGTAACTGATTGCCAGAGAACCCCGGTTTAAGCAAACGATTTGAATTGCCACGAACCCTCGTTCTTGCTTCTTAATCGTTTGGGAAAGGAGCATGGGGTTCACCCGAAGTTGGTGTTTGGGAACCTCCCCAATCGTGATGTGAAATGCGGCGACCTTTGCCGATGGTGGCAGGGCTATTCATGGCCGGAATCCTGGCGGCTAACGCCGTCGCCGGGCCGTTGGTTTATGCTTTCGTCGGCGGGTTTGCGGTCGTGCTATTGGCGCTGTTTCGACCGACGTGGCGCCCGGTTCTGCTCTGGCCGAGCGTGATTCTGCTCGGATGGATCCGCCTGGGCGTGGAGATGGCCGTGCTCTCGCCCTGGGATCTTCGAACGGTGATTGGGCCGAAAACTGAGTATGTCACCGTCCGCGGATCCCTCGGTGAAACCCCAAGTTTTCGGCAGACCGAGGTCAAAGGACGAACGGTCTGGCATTCGACGGTGACCATTCGGGTCGATTCTCTCCGCGGCACTTCGGTTTGGCAACCTGCTGTGGGCCGCGTCGCCGCCACCCTTCCCGGGTTGCTCGACGATTCCTTCGGGGCCGGACAGAGGGTCGAGGTCACAGGTGTGGTTCGCCCGCCGAGAGGCCCTGTGGCCGAGGGTTTGTTCGACTATCGGGCGTATCTCCGAGCTCAAGGCATTTACTACCAGCTCGCGACCGAGGGCACGAACGATTGGAGCGTGATGTCGTCCTCGGATGCCTCGCGGTGGCCTCCGTGGCCCAGCCAGTTTCTGCGATGGGCTCAAGGTATTTTGGCGAAAGGTTTGCCCGGAGAAGACGAACCACTCCGTCTCCTCTGGGCCATGACCCTGGGTTGGAAAACCGCTTTGACCAATGACGTCTCCGAGCCCTTCATGCGCAATGGGACTTTGCACATTTTTGCGATCAGCGGACTGCACATTGCGCTGATCGCCGGGATTTTGGTGAGCGTGCTCCGCGTGTTGCGATGGCCCCGCGCGGTCTGTGGACTCGCGACCGTTCCCGCAATTTGGTTCTACACGGCGGCGACGGGCTGGCAGTCCTCGGCCATTCGTTCGGCGGTGATGATGACCATCATCATTGGCGGGTGGGCCTTGAGAAGGCCGAGCGATTTGCTCAACTCTCTGGCCGCCGCCGCCGTCTTGATCTTGCTCTGGGAGCCCCTGCAGTTGTTTCAGGCGGGATTTCAACTTTCCTTCATGGTGGTGTTGAGCATGGCCTTGTTTTTGCCTCCGCTGGAGAATCTTCGGCGACGCTGGCTGCGCCCGGACCCATTTCTTCCGCCGGGACTTCGCACGGGCGGGCAGAAATGGCTCGATCGGGCGCTGCGAGTTATGACGACGAGCGTGGCGACATCGTTGGCGGCCTGGCTTGGGTCACTGCCCCTCATCGCCTACTACTTCTATCTGGTCACTCCGGTCAGCTTGCTGGCGAACCTGCTCATCGTTCCGCTGAGCAGCTTCGCGCTGATGGCCAATCTCGGCAGCTTGATTTGCGGCGACTGGCTGCCGGAGTTCACCGGGCTCTTCAACCATAGCGCGTGGTTTTGGATGAGCGTGATGATCCGGTTGAGCGATTGGACCGCCGACCTTCCCGGTGCCTATTTCTATGTCCAGCAACCGAGTCTGGTCGTCGTCGCATTCTATTATTTGATTCTGGCAGCGAGTTTGTCCGGCTGGGCGTTCGTGCCTCCGCGCCGGAAATGGATGAGCCTTGCCGTCGGGCTGGTCGCGGGGATCTGGTTGCTGAGTTGGTGGACCACGAAAGATGAAGTGCAAATCACGATTCTGCCCTTGGGAGGAGGGCCGATCCTCGCCGATCTACCGGGGCGAGACCGCGATTTGCTCGTCGATTGTGGCAGCCAAACGGGCGCGGAAATGGTGGTCAAGCCTTTCCTGCATTCGCGCGGCTTGAGTCGCCTGCCCCGGGTTTTGCTGACGCATGGAGATTTGCAGCGCGTCGGAGGCGTCGATTATCTGCGTCGGCACTTTTCCGTGGCGGAGGTCCTCACCAGCTCGATTCGATTTCGTTCTCCCGCCTATCGAAGAATCATCAGCGATCTCCCGTCGATGTCGGTGCATCATCGCCAGATCAAGCGCGGAGACAGCATTCATGGGTGGTCCGTGCTGCATCCTGAGGCGGCGGATCGTTTTTCTCAGGCCGACGATAGCGCGGTGGTCCTGCGCGCGGAGTTTCACGGCCTGCGCGTGCTTCTTTTGTCGGACTTGGGGAGATTGGGTCAGAGAGCGCTCTTGGAACGAGAGGCGGACCTTCGGGCGGACATTGTAGTCGCGGGGCTGCCCGTGCAGGGCGAGCCCTTGACCGGTCCATTGCTCGAGCGAATCCGGCCGCGACTCATCGTGTTGGCAAGCTCGGAAAACCGGGGCAGCCCGCCGGGTGGACGAGGTCTTGGACCACGTTTGCGCGCGACGGGGATTCCCGTGATCGACACTGGGATCGAGGGTGCGGTCCGCGTCACAGCGCGTCGCAAGGACAGCGAGGTGAAAAGCATGAAGGGCGTTCCGTTCTTGATCCCTCGGTTTGGACTGGTTTCCACCGGCTGGGGACCGTAAGAGCGTGTTGGAAAATCCTTTCTCTCGCAGGAGTCAGGTGACGAGACTCACTTTTCTCCGAGAGAGCTTTGGACTTCTTCGACCATCAGCGCCTCGCTACCTCGTCTCTGACGAGCGAAACGAATCTCAAAACAGGCTGCCAAGTCGCACTTGGATCTTGTCAGTCCTGAGGTTTTCGCGTCTAAACACGGCCATGCCGGAATGGATTGCCGTAGTTTGCCTTGGTCTGATCGAAGGAATCACTGAATTCCTGCCTGTCTCCTCCACGGGCCATCTGCTTTTGGCGGAACACTGGCTGCCACGGCAGAGTGATCTCTTCAACACGGTCGTTCAGACTGGCGCCGTCTTCGCGGTCATCTTGATTTTTACGGGGCGGATAAAAGACCTCCTGTGGCGCTGGCGCGATCCCGCCTCTCAGGATTACTTGAGCAAATTGGCCGTCGCCTTTTTCATTACTGGAGTTGGCGGTTTGATTCTGAAGAAGGGTGGCTTCAAACTCCCTGAAACCATGGCGCCGGTCGCCAGCGCCACGCTCATCGGCGGAATCCTCTTTCTCGCGGTCGAGAGCTGGCTTCGCGGTCGGGCGTCGAGCGACCTCGTGACTTGGCGCATCGCTCTCGCCGTCGGACTCGCTCAATTGGTGGCGGCCATCTTCCCTGGGGCTTCCCGGTCGGGGACAACCATCCTGGTGGCTCTCGTCTTGGGCCTCGGCCGCCCGGCGGCGACCGAGTTTTCGTTCTTGCTCGGAATCCCCACGCTCGTCTCCGCGGGCGCCTTGCAGACCATCGGCGCCTTGAGACATCCAGCGGGTGAACCGGTCAACTGGAGTATGATCGCGCTGGGATCAGTCATAGCAGCGGTCACCGCGTTTGCGGTTGTCCGATGGCTCCTGCGCTTTGTTCAAAGCCACACCTTCGTCGGCTTCGCGTGGTATCGGATCGTGTTGGGACTCTTGATTCTGGTGGGCGGTCAGTTCGAGGCGCAGGAGCGGAAAACCCCGGGGCGCGCGACGATTATTCGGCAGGTTCCCCTCGCTTCCGGCGGCGATACAACGTCACTCCGCCACTTCGATCACCGGCTTTGAAACCTCTTTCCCGGCCAGGGACTCAGCCCACTCGGGTGGTTCTTGCTTCAAGGGAGGTCGAAAGCGCGGCCCCTCGTTTGTCGAGACGGTTCCAGATCCTCCGTGGTCGAAGTACTTGACGAGCAATTTCAGAAGATCGCCTTCCGGTTGGAGAGGGCGCAACGGAACGTTGACGGGATTCCCATTGGCAGGCTTTGGTGCCGAGTTGGGGGCTGAATTGCCCGGAAGGGTCATATCGGTCACCTCGGGCGCCGAGCCCATCTGCCGATTGCCGGTCGCGCCCGCTTCGAGAAACTTGTCGGCGAAGACGGGAGATGGATCGGACTGAATTCCCGCCGCGGGCAAAGACGCCACGGGTGGCCGCGGTGGTGGCGCAAACCGCAAATTTGGAGGGGCGCTTCGGTTTAGATATCCTTGAGCAGGAGCAGGCTGTTTCTTCGTCTGAGCCCAGGCCGGATGGCTCGCCGAGAGCGAGCTCAGCGCAGCCAGGCAGCCCGCCCATTTCAGCCATCGCCAAGAAGATTCGAATGGAAACATCGTTCTCATCATTCTCATTTTAACTATGCCGAACGTCGGAGCAATTTCAGAGCCAGAATTCAGAGTGTTTCCGCCGGAGTTCGGGACGAACTGTCGAAGTTGCCGGCGACCACCCGGAGGTGAGCCATGAGGGGACAGAAGTGGAAATCCGGCTTGGCACGGGTGGGGCGTTTTGGTTAGATGATTGGGCCGAATGAATAAGCCGCTCTCGATTTTCCACTTCTGTTTGGTTGGCCTGGCGCTGAGCGGGTCGGGGCACGCCGCGGAAGACCCGAGGATTGTGATCGAAGCCCTGTCGCCCACGTCCACGAGCGAGTTTGAGCACAATATCGAAACCGGTTGGTCGGTCGGCACGAATGGAGTGATCGTCAAGTATGAGAGTGCCGTTCTGACCGCGAACCGAATCGCCGTCAATCACAAGACCGGCGAGGCGATCGCCGAGGGCCATGTCAACCTCCAGCGCGGCGGGCAGCTTTGGCGCGGGGAACGGTTGCAATACAATTTCGTCACCGAGGCGATGCAAGCCGAGGTCTTCAAGGCGGCCCTCCCACCCTTATACGCCTTGGGTCAAGGTCTGTCCGCGAACCCGAGCAACCAGACCTATTCCGCCACCGGCGTCTTTTTCACGACCGACGACGCGGCCAATCCGGCCTACCGGATTCGCGCGAAAAGCCTGACCATCGTGCCGGGCAAGTCCGTCGAAGCCGAGCAAGCCACGCTGTATTTGGGCCGGGTTCCGGTGATGTATTTTCCGTATTATCACCGCAGTCTGGAGCGGCACCCGAATAGTTTTGTTTTCACGCCGGGCTTTCGCAGCTTGTACGGCCCGTTCCTCCTCGGTTCATATCGTTGGGTTTGGAGCACGAATCTCAGCGGCGCGTTGAATCTCGATTACCGGCAAAAACGGGGTGTGGGAGTTGGACCCGATTTCGATTACGACCTCGGGATTATCGGTCAGGGCGCGCTTTCTGGATATTATCTCCGCGATGAAACGCCGGGGTTGGATCCGGACGGGCGGTCGATTCGGAAGGATCGATCCCGGATCAACTTCTCTCACCAAGCCAACATTCGGAGCAATCTCACCGCCAAAGTGGTCATCGGCGACCAAAGCGACGCGCAGATCATCCGTGATTTCTTTGAGACGGATTACCGGGAAAACCCTCAGCCGAAGTCCTTCCTCGAGGTCAACCAACTTTGGCCGAATTTCAGCCTAAATGTTCTCGCCCAGGCTCAACTGAATGATTTTTACCAAACCGTGGAGCGTTTGCCGGACGTCAAACTCTCGGGGTGGCGCCAGCAATTGGGAGTTTCACCGTTTTATTACGAAGGAGAGAATTCCGTGGGCTACTTCCGTCTGCGACCGGCGGAGGGTTCCGCGACCAATGAGTTTGCGGCCATGCGGGCGGACTCATTCCACCAAGTGCTCTTGCCCCAGACGTTCTTCGGCTGGCTGAACGTGACACCGCGGGTGGGCGGTCGATTCACTCATTACGGAGAGACGGACGTCCGGGGTTCAACGCTGGAGGAGCAGAATCGTGGAGTTTTCAATACCGGCGCGGAAGTCTCCTTCAAGGCGTCGCGGACTTGGGGAGGGGTGCGGAGCAGGTTCTGGGAAGTGAATGAACTGCGCCACATCATTGAACCCTCGGTCAATTATGCGTTCGTGCCTTCGCCGAGCGTGGCTCCCCGCGAATTGCCCCAGTTCGACACGGAGATTCCCAGTCTCCGGCTCTTGCCCATCGATTTTCCCGACTACAACGCCATCGACTCGATTGACAGCCAGAACGTCCTCCGGTTGGGCCTGCGCAACAAGTTTCAAACGAAGCGCACGGACGGCATCGAGAATCTGGTCAATTGGGCGTTGTTCACCGACTGGCGCTTGGACCCGCGAGCCGATCAAGGGACGTTTTCGGATGCCTACTCGGATGTCGATTTCAAGCCCCGGTCCTGGCTGACTCTGAGCTCGGAGATTCGCTACGACGTCGAGGATGGAGCGGTCCAGATGGCGAATCACACCGCGACCATCGCCCCGAACAGCGTGTGGAGCATTGCTCTGGGGCACCGGTATTTTCGAGAGGATCCATCCTTCGGACCGTTGTCGGGCAATAACCTGATTCACAGCAGTCTGTATTACCGGCTCAACGAGAACTGGGCCGCCCGGATGACCCACCATTTCGAGGCGCGCGACGGCGTTCTGGAGGAGCAGTACTACACGGTGTACCGCGATTTCCGAAGTTGGACCAGCGCCTTGACGTTGCGCGTGCGCGATCATCGCGCGGGCCCCACCGACGTCACCGTGGCGGTCATGTTCTCGTTGAAGGCGTTTCCACGCTTCGGCCTCGGACACGATCGCGACAAGCACAGTCTCTTGCTCGGGAGCTAGGAATCGGGCCTGCGAGCGTGGCGGGGCGTGGCGGATTGGGGCGGATTAGGTTTCGAATCGAAGCGGAGGAAACTTTATGGGTGAAAAGAAATCAGTTCCGAAAAATGTTCGGGCAGCACCGTCTCCGGCCGACGCCCCGGCTCCGCGCCTGCCGCTTCGGGGTTGGGCTCTGGAATTGGCGCGGCGTTGGAACAGCGGCACCTATTCGCTTTTTGTCCTGCACGGTAATATTTTCGATGTGTTTCCCGTCCAAGAAGGGAACGACGCCTCTTTTTTGCCGTTGAAGGCTTTTCTGGCCCAACGGCTCTTCGCGGGGCGTCCGGTCCTCCTCTTCTACGACATCGGAGATGGTCTCACCTTCGGCACCCCCGAGATGCAAAAGGAGTTTTTTCACTGGCTCGAGCTCTTTGATCAGGTCGAGAAGACGAATTATCGCGAGCAGGGACCCCCTCGCGAGTTCATCAAGCTGGCGCCGCTCCTGAGACGGTTCTTTCTCTACTGGAGCCAGGAAAAAGGCGGCGGCGTTACCTTGATCATCGACTTCCCTGAGAAGATTGTTCCGAACTCGGGGGAGGCGTTTTCCAGTTCGGATGAACGCATCGCTCTGGTCATGTTGTTGAAGTGGGCCGCCTCGCCGGAAATGCGCCGGCTGGACGTCGGCGTTCTGCTGATCACCGAGTCCGCCGGTGAACTGCACGCGGACGTCCTGCAAAATCCGCACGTCGCTCAAATCAAGATTGAACTTCCGGACGCGGAAGATCGCCTCCGTTTCCTGGGATCCGCGGACGTCCAGCGCTTGCTCGAGGGCAAGGCCTTGGCGGAGGGGAGCGATCTCAGCGCGGAGGATCTGGCGGAACGACTTTCCGGATTGAACCTGTTGCGCTGTCAGCACTTGTTGGCCGAGGCCATTCGCAATGGCATCCGGGTCACGGGCGATCATCTGGCCGCTGGCAAAAAGCGGCTGATCGAGGAGTTCTGCCAGGGCTTGGTGCGCTTCAAGATTCCGAAGCCCGGTCTGAATCTCGACACCGTGGCCACCCACGCCGCCGCCAAGAAAAAACTCCGCGAGCTCGCCTGGCTGATCAAGAACGCCAAACGGGACGTCCTCGAACGTGGCGTCCTCTTGCCGGGTCGGGTCGGAGTGGGGAAATCCTTTCTCGTCGATTGCTTCGCCAGCGAATGCGGGCTCCCCGTCATGGAGATCGGCGAATTCCGATCGAAATGGGTCGGGGACACCGAAGTCCAGCAATCGCGGATCCTGATGACGATCCGCGCCCTTGGGCCGGTGATCGTGGTGGTGGACGAAGCCGACGCGGTCTTTGGCGGGCGCGAGTCGGGTGGGGATGACAGTGGCGTCTCGGGGCGCGTCTTTGCCGCGTTTGCCGCGCACTTGGGCGACTCCTCGCTGCGCGGGCGCGAGCTGTGGATGGCCATGACTTCCCGACCGGATTTGCTCGCCATCGATATGAAGCGCCAGGGTCGGTTCGGCCTGTGCATTCCGCTCTTCCCAGCCCAGAGCGCCGACGAAGTTCTCGATCTGTTTACCACCGTCGCCCGGGTCAAGAAGATCGCCCTCGGCGACGCCATCCAAAAGTACATTCGTGAGACTCTCGGAAACCGGCCGTTGACCGGTAGCGACACGGAATCCATTCTCATTCGGGCCAAGGAACGGGCGGTCTTGGCCGGACGCGATGAGGATGTTCAGATCGCGGATTTGCAGGAGGCCGTGGATTCCTTCATTGATCCGCTCGACCCGCATTTGCTGGCGTTGCAGGAATTGGCCGCCGTCCTGGCTTGTTCGGACCGCCGGTATTTGCCGGAGCGATATCGAACCACGGATCGTTCGGTCCTGCAGGAGGAATTCACCAGCCACAAACGTCGCCTGGCGCTGGATCGAGGTCGCTGACTCCGTTCAACTCAGCGCCGCGCCGCGCTGAGCAGGCCATCGATGGGAGCGTAGTCGTCGGTCAAAACGGGTGACTGGAGAGCGGTCGGCGGAGGATCGGATCGGAACGTCAAAAGGCGCGTGCGCAAGGTTGGCAAAACCACCCGGCGTCCCGTGACCCACTCTTTCGCTTTCCCCTGCAATTCCGGCAGCGTGAACTTGTGCGGATTCTTGGTCGCGATCATGACCACGTTCATGCTTTCGGTGGCCGGGAACATATAAACTTGGGGAAACACCGCTTTGAGAGTTCGATAGACCGCTCCCAGGATGTCAGCTCGCCAGGCCACCATCGTGCCCATGACATTGTAAGCCAGGACGCCGTCCGTGCCCAGGTGCTCGTGAGCCAAGGCAAAGAATTCCTTGGTCGCCAGGTGATAGGGCACGAATGATCCGTAGCGGCTTGAGACATAAGCGTCCAAGATGATCGCGTCGTACTTCTTTTCCGTCCGCCGAAGAAACGCCCGGCCATCCGAGACCTCGAGGCGCAGAGCCGGAGATTCCTTCACATTGAAAAATCGCTTCGCGGTTTGAATCACGGCGGGGTCGAGTTCCACCGTTTCAACGGTCACTTCCGGATAATAATACTGGTAGGCGCGCTGGGTGCTGCCGCCGCCCAGCCCGATCATCAGCACATTGGTCATCTTCCGGTTCCACAGCCCGGGCATCTGGAAGTACTCGGTGTACTCAAAATGGCCAGCCAGGGGATGGCGCAGCGACATGCGCGTTTCTTGCGAGCCGTCAAAGCTCAAGACGCGGATTCCTTGGTCGTCAAGCACCTGGATGTGATGATAGGCGGAGGTCATTTCGAAGATGAGCGCCGCCGGCGTCGCCAAGCCGCCTGGGCCGACGCAAAACCAACCCAGCAGGAGGGAAAACGCTTTCTGCAAAGTTCTCATTTAGTGCGCCACCTTTTCCGGAGGAGACTCCTCGAACTTGGGATTCACCCACCAGCAGAGCCCGCCCAGCAGCCCGGTCAGAATGCCGGTCCCGCGAAAGATGTTCGAGAGGCTCATGTAATCGATCAGAACATAGCCCGAAACAAAGACCCCGGCAATGCTCCCGACCGTGCTCGCCGCATAGATCAATCCGCTCACTCGGCCGACATGGGTGATTTGCCGCGCGCTCAGGCGAATCAGGAACGGCGGCAGGATCGCGAGGACAAAGCAGGGCAGGAAAAAAACCAGCGCGCTGCCGAGTGCCGGATCCAGCTTCTGCCAGATGGGCGGAATGTCCCGGCCCGTCGGATGGCGCAGAATGATGGCGTCAATGAAGGTCGGGGCGAGATTGGGAATGAGCGCAATGACGATGCCGGCGGGGACGAGGAGCCAGGTCAGGAAAGCCAGTCTCCCGGAACGATCGGCCAGCGCTCCGCCGGTCCAGTATCCCAAGGCCAGCGCGGTGAGGATGACGCCGATCTGACTCACCCAGACGTAGAACGATCCTCCGAAGTCTTTGGCCAGAAAACGCGCGCCGATGATCTCCAGCACCATGATCGCGAAGCCGCTGATGAAGACGATGAAAGCGGCGACGCCGGTGCGCATGCCTGGAAAAAACTGCCACCCGAAATTATTTCTGGGCCTTGGGCTCCGCTTCGATCCCGAGCAATTCGAGGTCGAAGATCAGGGCGGCGTTTCCGGGGATCGGGCCTTGGCCCCGTTCGCCATAGGCGAGCTCCGCTGGAATAAAGAGCTTCCATTTCGAACCGACGGGCATGAGCTGCAGAGCTTCGGTCCAGCCCGGGATCACGCCCGTCACCGGGAACGTCACCGGCTCGCCATTCTTGTACGAACTGTCGAATTCCTGACCGTCCACGAGCGTGCCGCGATAATGCGTCTTGACGGTGTCGGTGGACTTCGGCTTTTTGCCTTTGCCCTCGGTCACAATCTGATATTGCAGCCCGCTCGGCAGGGTCGTGATCCCTTTCTTGGCTTTGTTGGCCTTGAGAAAAGCTTCCCCCTCCTGTTTGCTCTTTTGGCCTTTCTCCGACTGTTTGGCCTGCATTTCTTTTTGGAAGGCCATGAGCGTGTCGCGCACTTCATCCTCCGTCAGCAAGGGCTTGGCGTTAGCGAGAACATCCTTGATTCCGGCCGCCAGCATTTCGGGATTCAACTCCAGCGCCTGCTGCTTGAGCGTGTTTCCGATGTTCATCCCGATGCTGTAGCTGACTTTGTCTTTCTGGTCTTTCAAGGTGATCTTGTTCTGTGCCGCAGCCGGCGTGGCCAGGAGTCCCGCTCCCAATACTGCAATCAACACTCGATTCATCATGGTTCTTTCTTTGTTCTCTTTCCCAGCGACGAAAGTCGTTTTCGGCGCGTCAAAAAGCGATTTGCGCGTGACATTAACGGACCAACTCCGGTCGTCAAGGAGATGTCTCCCGCAGTCGGAGTTCGACCGCTGTGCTGGGTCTCCGCCGAAGAGCCCGACCGACGCTCCTCAAAAGAGCGCATAAGTGCATGGAGACTCCCGGAAGCGCCATAGCGAAAACCCCATCACCAAACCGGCGAGCGACCGCTTCTTGCCGGCAATCCGAGCAAGAAAAGAGCGCTCGGTTCCCCGGTCTCGTCGATCCTCGAACTGGAACCTAAAACAGTGAAGTTTTTGCGGCCGGGCGCGTCAGAGAAATGAGAGATGTGCGGAACGCGCTGACCGTGGCAAAGCGTCCCAACGTCGCCTGTCCATAGGGCGATCAACCGAGCGGTGCGGTGACATCTCCCGCGAAAACGATGTCAATCAAGCCTATGAAATCCAACCCCACTCGAAGAGGTTTTTTGAAAACCACCGCGGCGGTAAGCCTGGCCGCGCCCCTCCTGACCAGCCTTGAAGAATACGCCTTGGCGGCGCAGTCGGCGGGTCCGTCCTCCGCGCCGGCTCCGGCCGCGCCGGTCCGAGCTCCGTTGCCCACCGGCACGATTGGCCAGGTCAAGATGAGTCGATTGATCTGCGGCGGCAATTTGATCAGCGGCTATGCGCACAGCCGCGATCTGATCTACGTCTCCGACTTGCTCAAGGCCTATTTCAATGAGGAGAAGATCATGGAAACGTGGTCGCTTTCCGAGGCCAACGGCATCAACACCATGATCCTGAATCCGTCGGACAAGCGGGCGGTGGAAGTGTATCGGAAATACCGGGCGCGCGGCGGCAAGATCCAGTTTCTGGCCCAACTAGCCCCGGCCAAGACCGAGATGGCGGCCTGCATCCGGGAAGCGGTGGACGCGGGAGCGATCGGCGGATTGCTCGTGGGTAATTACAGCGACGCCTGGACTCGCGAAGGCGACCTGGCCCGGATTGGCGAATTTCTCTCTCTCGTGAAAGCCCAGGGCATCATCGCCGGGGTGGCGGGCCACGAGCTGCGCACGATCATGCAGGTGGAGAAAGCCGGACTCAAACCGGATTTCTATATGAAGACCTTGCACAGCACCAATTACTGGTCGAAGCGCCGTCCCGACCAACTGAAAGAGGTCATCGACAATTACGGCATCGACAACTTCTGGTGCTCGGATCCGGACGCCACCATTCGTTATATGCAAGAACTGGAGCGCCCCTGGATCGCCTACAAAGTCCTGGCGGCTGGAGCTATTCATCCGCGTCAGGGCTTCAAGCATGCCTTTGAGAACGGCGCGGACTTCTGCGTGGTAGGGATGTTTGATTTTCAGATCGGGGCCGACGTGGTGATCGCGCATGAAGTCTTAAAGAGCACGGGCAATCGCGAGCGAGCGTGGATGGCCTGACCGGCGCAACGACTCGCCCTGGACTTGGTAGGAGACGTGGTAACGAGACTCCTATTTCGGGCCAAAATTCAGAGTCTCCTGACATCGTCTCCTACAGAGGAAGCGCGGTTCAAGGGGCCAATGCGCGGTCGAAAAAGCGTAGCGCCTCTTTCCACGAACCTGTGGTTGTTTGAATGGGGAGCGCGGCCGTCCCGGCTGCACCGGTCGGCGTCTCGCCGACCGGAATCAAGCTGG
>CAYHFE010000042.1:0-24363 GCA_964355375.1 uncultured Verrucomicrobiota bacterium | reverse complement strand
ACGTGGCGACCGGCTGAAGCCGGGACGACATACTTGTCAAAATGAGAACTGCTGGTTTTTGCGACCCGTCACTTGAATCCGGACCGACGCCAGGCATACTCGGCGGCGATGTTATCGATCGGGTCGCTTAAACTGGAATCTCAATTCCTGCTCTCTCCCCTGGCGGGATACACGAACCTGCCCTTTCGCCTGATGTTGCGGGAACTGGGCGGATTGGGGTTGGCGACGACCGATTTGGTCAATGCCCGGTCGCTCCTGGAGAAGAATCCCAAGGCATTCAAGCTCATCGAAACCTGCCCGGCGGATCGGCCGCTGGCCGTGCAGTTGTTCGGATCGGTGCCCGAGGAAATGCGGGATGCGGCCGTCTATCTCGAATCACTCGGCGTCTCGGCCGTGGATATCAATATGGGCTGTCCGGTGCGCAAGGTCTGCCGCGTCGGGGGCGGCTCAGCCATGATGACCGACCTGGAGCGCACGACCCGGTTGGTGCAAGGCATGGTGGAGGCCGTCAAAATCCCGGTCACCGCCAAAATGCGTTTGGGCTGGGATGATGAAAACTGGACGGCGCCGGACCTGGCCCGAGCGCTCGAGGATGTCGGGGTGGCCGCCATTGCCGTTCATGGCCGAACGCGGGAGCAAGGTTTTGACGGCACGGTCAAGCTCGCGGGTATTCGAGCGGTGGTGGAGGCCGTCCGGCGCATTCCCGTGATTGGCAATGGAGATGTAACCACCCCGCCAGCGGCCCACCGGATGCTGGAGGAAACCGGCTGCAGCGCGGTCAGCATTGGGCGGGGTGCGTTCTATAACCCCTGGATCTTTGCCCATGCCCTGCATTATGTGAACACGGGCGAATTGCTTCCGGAACCGTCGTTCCCGGAGCGGCTCCGCGTGCTGCGCCGGCATTTCGATCTGATGGTGGACGTGTTCGGGGAAGAGCATGGCTGCCGCATGTTCCGCAAGGTCGGGCCGTGGTATGCCAAGCGATTTGGTCCGGCCGTTGAGTTCAATCGGCGGGTGGTGACGATTTCGAGCCGAAGCCAATTCGAGGAGTTGCTCGAGCACTATCTGAGCTGGCGCCGTCAGTTCCTGGATGAGGCTGGCCATTTGAAGCCGGCCTACCAGCCACCGCCGCTGGCTGCGTCCTTCCTGAGCGAACCTCCCGCGACCGGTCGCCAGTCGATTCCCGTGCCCAAAGGACCGGTGGAAGTGTGGTGATGGCGGGGACAGATTTTCCATGAGCCTTCGGTGGGGCGAGACTCCGTCGAACCGTGGAATTCTTGCAGGCAGCGAAGTCAGGGCTTGACGGAGTCTCGCCCCACCGAAGGTTGGGTTGAGGGGTTTGAGCCGCGACTTTGTTGTCGCTTGAATCCTTCCTCGAGGGGAGAGATTCCTTTACGGTTTGACCGTGATCTTCGCCCAATTCAGGCCGTGTCGAGCGGCATGCTCGGACAGGACGCGTTCGTTTTCCATCAAGACCGCCCGGACGACCGAAGACTCATCAGCATGACCGAGTTCGGGAACGGTATCCGGGATCAGATCCAATTGACGATGGGCATAAACGAGGGCGAACGCCGCGTTGGCCACGGTCACGTAGGGCATGTCCTCCCCCGCTCCTTCGGCGAAGTCCTCCACCACATCGGCCAGAAACTCCAACTGATCCACCAAATGGGGATACTTGGGCGCATGGATGGTCGCAAACTCGACCTTCAGGAAAGGCAGTTTTTTGTGAATGCCCTTGAGGATGCGCGGCGTGATCTTGCCGGCGCCGTGGTGCACGAATTGGACGATCTCTGACATGGATCGAGTCTGAGCCAAATGGCCCCGGAAGACAAGCGGGTTATCCGGTTATCGGGAACCCACACCGCTGAATCATGCGCTGAATCATGAAGCGTGACAGCCGCGACTCAAAAGACTATGAAGGATGCGATCACTGACCAGAATTCTATGAAACCTACTTCCTCTTCGATGACGAATGGCTTCCTCACCACCCTGGGCAAGGCCGCTCCCGCCTGGAGTGAACGAATCGGGGCCACTTTGGCGAGATCCGGGTGTTTCCGGTTGAACCGGCGCGGCGCGTGGCGCAGCCTCGTGGCGGGCTTGTTGTCCAGTCTGGCCCTGCCCCAGGTCGTCCCCGCCGCCGACAATCAACCGCCGTCCGGTTTCGTCGCGCTGTTTAACGGCAAGGACTTCACCCAGTGGAAAGTGCCGGCCGGTGATGGCGGGCATTGGAAAGTTCTCGATGGCGTGATCGACTACGACGCGCAAAGCGAAGCGAGCGGCGACAAAAACGTGTGGTCGGAGCAGGAGTATCGGGACTTTGTCTTGCGCGTGGATTGGCGGATCAAGGAGACGCCCTACGTGAATCCCAATGTGCCGTATATCCTGCCCGACGGCACCCACGCCCGCGACACTCAAGGCCGTGAGATGAAGATGGCGCTCCCGGACTCGGACTCGGGCATTTTCATTCGCGGCTCGGGCCGGCATCAACTCAACATTTTTTGCTGGCCGATCGGTTCGGGCGAAATGTATGGGATCCGGATGGACCGCAAGACGCCTCCCGACTTGCGAGCCGCCGTGACGCCGCGGACCCAGGCGGACAAACCGGTCGGGCAATGGAATACTTTTGAAATCACGGTGCGCGGTAGCACGGTCACGGTCCGGCTCAACGGCCAGACGGTCATCCCGGGGGCGCAGATTCCGGATCTGCCGGCGCGCGGTCGGTTGGCACTCCAGCATCATGGCGGCAAGAAAGACGGCCAATGGACCGGGCCGCCGAGCCTCGTGCAGTTCAAAAACATTTTCATCAAAGAGCTTCCGTGAAGCGCCAGGCGTTTCTGATGAAATTGAAGCCGGGCTGCGCCGCGGAATACCGCCGCCGCCATGACGCCATCTGGCCGGAACTGAAACGAGAGTTGCGGTCCGCGGGCATTTCGGATTACTCCATTTACCTGGACCCGAGCACGGGCGTTTTGTTCGCCGTGCAAAAGCTGGCGGATGACCACACCGCCGCCGAACTTCCCCTCACTCCCGTGGTCCAGAAATGGTGGAAGCACATGGCGGATCTGATGGAGGTCCAATCGGACCACTCACCCGTTTGCCTGCCGCTGGACGAGGTGTTTCACCTCGACTGAACCTAGGCCGAGAACCTGTTGGGAAAAGGCGGAGGCGATTTGAGGAGACCAAATCTTCAAGGGGTCTTCAAGGGGTCAGAGCTGACTAATGGAGTTCCTTGTGGCTTCTGATGTCGCCGAGCCAATTTTTGTTCGGGGAGGAGTTGGGAAGGCCTTAAAGCCAAAGCAGAGGCTTGGTGGTGGTTTTCGGGCGCATTGTTCTGTGGTCATTTGAAGTTGCGCGCGGCGGCTTGCTCAACCTTCGGTGGTTCTTGGCCGCGTTCGGCGAACCATTGACGAAGGAAAAGCAAATCGGCCGCGTCCTTTTCGCGATGCGTGTTGGCTTTCATGCGCCAGAGCAATCGCGGCGAAGCGAAAGGGATTGGCACCCCCTCCAGTTCGCGCACGACGACATCTTTCGCAGCTTCGGCGTAATCGATGCCGCCCGCCGATCGCATCAAGTCCACGAGAATTTCGTCCGCCACGCGGATGACATTGAATTGCTGGAGTTCGCCGGGCTGAAGTTCGCGCACGGCCTTGTCGGGCAAAGTCGAGAGTGCCGCAAAGACCTTCGCCTCATTTTCCGCATCGGCGGCCACGATCAAATCCACGTCGGCCGTAAGTCGGGGGTATCCGGCGGCGATGATGGCGAAGCCGCCCACGACCACATACCGCGCGCCGCGCCGATTCAGTTCGCGGCAGAGCGCCACCACGTCGGCTTGGGCCGGCGGACGGCACTCTAGCTCCCGGACATCCCGCTTCGGGCCAGCATTTTGGTCATCCATTCGTCCGCCTCTTCGTGGGTTTTGAAACGGTAAACGCCCTTGGGACACCACCGGTGTTTGAAAGCTTTGTGCAGTTCCGCCCCGAGGGATTGCAGTTGCATCCCGGTTTTCCAACTGTCCGGCACCTTCGTCCGCCGGCCGACGATGCGGTCGATCTCTTCCTCGACGTTGATGAGCGGTTTATTCACCACGCTGCCATGATAGACTTTGGGAATCGGCAAAGCAAGCGACCCGCTACGGCCCGCAGCAGTTCTCATTTTGACTCAGGATACCGTCCGTTCCACGCATGTAGTCCCGGCTTCAGCCGGTTTTCACGTGGCAACCGGCTGAAGCCGGGACTACATACTTGTCAAAATGAGAACTGCTGTACGGCCCGCTGGCTCGGTCGCTCACAAGGTGCCGATCCGCCCGGATGGCGAGACGGTGCGGACAACCGGTTCATGGCCGAAAGGCTCTGCCGAGGAAGCGAAAGAATGAACAATCACCCAGGCGGCGTCAAAAGCAGACTCTGAACCGGCCTTGCCGCTCAGGCGAGACTCGGCTCTGCCGTCACGGATTTGGGGACCGGATCGAGATCGCGGCGCCCCGGGTCGGGGTTGAGTCGCCGCCAACTCCAGCGCAAGCGCGAGGTGGTTCCCGGTCGGAGTTTGAAGCGTTCGGAGATGCGCAGTCCTTCGACCCAGAAGATCTCGCCTTGGGCCGTGGCCGCCACCACTAATTGATGGCGCTGCGCCCGTGGGATCTTTTGATTGACGAACAGATCCTGCAATTTGGCGGCGTGCCGCTGGCCGATCGGCTGAAAACGATCGCCGCGCCGCCAATGGCGCAGAACCCACCCCGCGCCCAGTTCCGCAGCGTCAAAATACTCGATGGCGCGGCCCGTCCGCGAGCGAGGTGGCGAGGAACCACGGCCGCGCTGGACCCGCCAGGCCATGGTCACTCCGTCGAATTCGTTCACGCCCTGGCGGCCTTTGATTTCGACGACGCATTGGTCCGGCCGGAACTCGGGTGGGGCGACGCCCTGGGTGCGCACAATTCCCGCCGGGCTGCGCAGGACCGAGAGTTGCGGCTGGACCATGACCGGACAGTCCGCCGCACTCCGCAGCTTCTCCACGAGGTCAAAGTCCGCGACGACCCCGCATTCCCGCAGGCCGATCCGCAGCACCTGCCGCTGGACCGCGACGTGCAATTGCTCGAAAGCCGAGGGCTGTTTGGCGGATCGCCAGGCGCGCGCGGCCCGATCGACAAAGTCCGATTCCGCGTCGATGATCTCCATCGACCGCAGCACGGTTTTGTCGAGGGCCGGTTGGTACTTCTTTCGCAACAAGGGCAAGAGCTCCCGGCGAATTCGATTCCGTGCGAACCGGACATCGACATTGCTGGCATCCGGCCGATAGGCGATGCCGGCGCGTTTGGCGTAGGCCGCCAGCTCCCGTTTCGTGATGGCCAGAAGCGGTCGGACCAGTTGCATCTGCGCGTCGGCCGGCGACGCGCTGACCGGGGCCATCCCGCCCAAACCCTCGCCACCAGCGCCGCGGAGCAGCCGAAGAAAACAGAGTTCGACTTGATCATCCGCGTGATGAGCGAGCGCGATCGTCCGGATGCCGAGCGATCGTCCCACTCGGGCCAGGAATTCATGCCGCAACCGGCGCGCCGCCATCTCGACCGAAAGGCGGTGGCGGCGGGCGAAGGCTCGGACATCGGCGGCGTCCCGACAAAACGGCCAGCCCAAAGAGAGGGCGGTTCGGCGGACCAAGGCCTCGTCGGCGTCGCTGCTCGTTCCCCGGAGGCGGTGGTTGAAATGGGCGACGGAAAGGGCCCAGGCCCTTTGGGGTGCGAGACGATGGAGAACATCGAGCAAGACCATCGAGTCCAGTCCGCCGGACACAGCCACCACCAGGGCGGCGGGCTCGGGGAGGAGATTCAGGGACCGCAGCGTCCGGTCGATCCGGTCGATAAGATCGCTCACGACGAGATGCGAACGGTTCGGCGCCACGAGACCAGCGGTTCGCGTTGGGGAGCGGCCCTAATGGCCGGGCTCGGACCCCAATCCTTCGTTCAAGTGCGTGGTGGCGAGGGCGGACCAGTTCTCCAGGTAGGGATCGGGACCAGGCTCCCGCTGGACCGTGGCCACAGCCTCCTCGATCTTTCGCGCTTCCTCACTCCGCCACGACTCGACGGCGGCGGTCTCGGCCCATTTTTGCTGGAGCACGAATTCCTCGGCGACCTTCAAGCAGTCGCGTCCCAGGGGCGACTGTTTGAGTTTGGGGTCGATGTAGGACGCGTCATCATGCTCGCCATGTCCGCAGAGACGGAGCAGGCGTGCCACCACCATTTGCGGGCCCAAGCCTTCCCGGGCGCGCTGGATGACCTTCCCCATTAACTTCAGGCACGCCCCCAAATCGGTGCCGTCCACGGTGTGCCCGTGGACTCCGTATCCCTGCGCTTTGTCCACAAGGTTCTGACAGGCAAACTGCCGGGTGTTGGGGGTGGAATAGGCATATTGGTTGTCCGCGATGATCAGGACCAGCGGAAGCTTCTCGAGGGCGGCTTGATTCAGGGCTTCGTGAAAGGCGCCGGTGGAGGTCGCGCCTTCGCCGATGCAAGTGGCGCCGACGGCGTCTTTTACGCCTTTGAACCGCCGGCCCAGAAGCATCCCGTTGACCACTGGAATCATGGCGCCGAGATGGCTGATCATCGGGAGGAGTCCCTCGCGCGGGCGGCCGCGATGCACATTGCCATCGCGCGACCGCATGGGGCCGAGCGGGGATCCCAGGTAATTCCGGACCGCATCGAGGATCGGCTCGCCGAAGGCCAGGCGCCCCGCCAGGTCGCGAATCAAGGGCGCGAAGACGTCGCCTGGTCTCAAGAGTTGACCAATCGAGACGCTGAGCGCTTCCTGGCCGCGCCCGATAAAAACACCGCCGTGGATTTTTCCGCCGCGGTAGAGGCTGGCGAATTTCTCGTCCAGCATCCGGCCCAGCATCATCCAGCGAAAGCCTCGCAGATAAGTCTCTCTCAAAGATACTGCGGCCTCGCTCAGGGTGGAGGAGGAGGGCAGGCTGGAAATGACGGACTCAACAGTATGAACCATGTGCCAGTTTGGTCTGCGTTGGTCGCTGAGTTGGGCGCGTCGGCCGCGGATTTCGGCCGTCGCCTCACCGCCTCGTTGACGATGCCCCTGGAGATAGCGCCAAGACCGGGCAAAGTCAACGCTGCAGGCCGGGAGAGGTGGGGGTAGGGTCCGCATTATTCGCTTTCCAAGCCCGAAGTTCAACCTATCTTGTCCCTCGAAGGCGCAGCGGGAAGATCCGGCCTAAACTGATTAGTTCCGCGGCCGCACTCTCAGGTTCCCATGAAAATTCTCGTGGCCGAAGACGAAGAACTCACGAGGAGTATTCTCACTTCCATTCTCCAAGAACTCGGGCACGAAGTTATCGCGGTGGCGGACGGCGCCGAAGCCTGGGCCAGTCTCCAGGGTCGGCCGGTCCAAGTGATTGTCAGCGATCTGCGAATGCCGAACATGGATGGTCTGGAGCTGTGCCGCAAGCTGCGGGCGGCCCGGCGCAAGGACTATATCTACTTCATCCTTCTGACGGCCATGACGGGCCGGGAACATTTCCGCGCGGCCGTGGAGGCGGGGGTGGATGATTGCCTGACCAAAGCTCGGGAACACGACGACTTGATGGTGCGGTTGCGGGTGGCCGAACGGATTCTTGATTTCATGGGCCAGGTCCGGGAATTGAACCGCCTCCTTCCCATCTGCAGTTACTGCCGAAAAGTCCGCGACGATCACGATTACTGGCAGCAACTTGAGAGCTACGTCCGCGAACATACGGGAAGTGATTTCAGCCACGGCATTTGCCCCGAGTGCTACCAGAAACACGTTCAACCCATGTTGAACCGCCATCGGGATGAACTGGACGACGCAAGTTGAGGCGGGTCGCGAAGCGGTCTTTCTCCGGCGCATGGTTCCTGGGGAGCCTTTCGTTCCGACAAACCTATGAAGAAGTGGTCGATCGGACAGAAAATGGCGGCGGGTTTGACGCTGGCTTTCGCTGTTTTCCTGGTCCAAGGCGTCCTGGCGCTGCGCACCATCGACGGCCTCATCCAAACCTCGAAATGGGTCGATCGCACTCATGAGGTGCTGGAGAACTTGCAGACCCTGATTTCCGATCTCAATGACGCCGAGAGCGGTCAACGCGGGTTCGTCATTACCGGAGACTCCAATTACCTCAGCTCGTTCAGCGCGTCTCTGACGGCAATTGCGGCCACGCAACAGACATTGCGAAACCTGATTGCGGATAGCGACGTGCGAACGAAACTTGAAACCCTCGATCCTCTCATTGCCGACAAACTGTCTTTCGTCCAACGGGTGATCCAAGCGAGGAAAGACCAGGGGCCGGACGCGGCCACCGCCCTGGTCCGAACGGATCAAGGGGAGAAGATCATGGAGAGGATTGAAAGGTTGATTTCCTCGACGAAAGAACGCGAACAGCAATTGCTGAAGGACCGCACCTCCATGGTCCGCGAGAGTTATCGCCAGGCCGTGATCGCGTCGCTGGGCCGCACGTTCCTCGTGTTTGGCCTGCTCGCATTCGTGTTTCTGGTCGTGCGACGGGAAATTACCCGTCGGCAACGGGCGGAAACCATCTTGCGCGAGACGACGGTGCTGCAACAGGCGATCCTCGACAGCGCGAATTACTCCATCATTTCCACGACTTGCGAGGGCACGATCAAAACTTTCAACGCGGCGGCGCAGCGCTGGCTGGGATACTCGGCCGAGGAGGTCGTGGGCAAGGCCACTCCGGTCTTGATTCATGATCCGGATGAGGTTGCGGAACGAGCGCGGGAACTGGCGGGCGAATTGGGTCGGACGATCACTCCCGGTTTCCATGTCTTGGTCGCCCAGGCCGGAAGCGGCCGGACCGAGGAGCGCGAGTGGACTTACCTTCGCAAGGACGGCAGCCGATTGCCCGTCCGGCTTTCCGTCACCGCGCTGCCGGACGAGCATGGCCAGCCGACGGGCTACTTGGGCGTGGCCGACGACATCACGGAGCGGAAGATCTATGAAGCGGAGTTGGCCAGAGCCCGGGACGCGGCTCTCGAATCCGCCCGGCTCAAGGCGGAGTTTCTCGCCAATATGAGCCACGAGATTCGCACCCCGATGAATGCGGTCATCGGCCTCAGCCACCTCTTGCTCGACACCCGCCTCACGCCCCACCAGCGGGAACTGGCCGAAACGGTTTCGAACAGCGGTGAAGCCCTGCTCACGATCATCAACGACATTCTGGACTTCTCGAAGATCGAGGCCGGCAAACTCGATTTTGAATCGCGCGAGATGGATTTGCGCGAGACGGTCGAAAGCACCCTCGACCTGCTGGCCAAGCCCGCCCGGCTCAAGGGCCTCGAGATGGCGTCGTTGGTTTATCGCGATGTGCCCACGCGTTTGCGGGGAGATCCCGGACGCATCCGGCAGGTGCTGACCAATCTCGTGGGCAACGCCATCAAGTTCACGGACCAGGGTGAAGTCATCATTCGAGTCACGAAAGACTCCGAGACCGAGAACCAAGCGGTCCTTCGATTCGCGATCAGCGACACAGGAATTGGGATCCCGCCCGAGGCCCAAGAGCGGCTCTTTCAAGCGTTCTCCCAGGCCGACGGATCGACCACCCGCAAATACGGCGGGACCGGTCTCGGTCTGGCCATTTCCAAGCAACTCGTGGAATTGATGGGCGGCCGCATCGGCGTCGAGAGCGTCCCGGGCCAGGGCTCGACCTTTTGGTTCATCGCCCGGTTTGACAAGCAGCCCGCGAGTGCTCCGCTCGCGCCGGCGCCGGCCACGTCCCTTGACCGGGTGCGCATTCTGCTGGTCGATGATAATCCCACCAACCGACAGATTCTCCATCACCAGATGCAAAACTGGGGACTCCGCGACGAGAGCGTCGCTCGCGGCGCCGAGGCCCTGGCCGTCCTCCGGCGCGCGGCCGCCGCCGGCGACCCGTTCCTCCTGGCCCTCCTCGACATGCAGATGCCGGAAATGGATGGACTGGAGCTGGCCCGCCTCATCAAGGCCGATCCGGCCATCGCGGCGACTCGCCTCATCCTCCTGACCTCGACCGGCGTGCGGCTCAGCCCCGAGGAACAGCGCGGGGCGGGCCTCGAGGAGTGTCTGGTCAAACCTGTCAAAGAGTCCAGTCTGCTCGATTGCCTGGTTTCGACTCTTGCCGGCGCGCGGCCGATCGTGGCATGGCCAGCGCCGCTCGAGGACGCGCCGGTCCGCGCCCAAGCCCGCGTGCTCCTCGTTGAAGACAATCCGGTCAACCGCCAGGTGGCGATGCTCCAGTTGCAGAAACTTGGCTGCGCCGCCGCGGCCGTGAATGACGGACGCGAAGCCTTGGAGATCTTGCAGCGCGCGGGCCACGACATCGTTCTGATGGATGTGAACATGCCCGAGATGGACGGTTACGAAACGGCGCGGGAGATTCGTCGGCGGGAGGCGGTCGCTCGTCCAGCGCCCGGCCCGGCCGCCGCGGTTTACATCATCGCGCTGACCGCGAACGCCATGCAGGGCACGCGCGAGAAATGCCTCGCCGCGGGCATGAATGATTACGTGACGAAGCCAGTGCGGCTGGCCGAGCTTCGTGAGGCCATGGAGCGGTGGATTCCGCGGAGTCCGGAATCGCCGGCGCTCGCGTCCGCCCCTGGAACCGCCGGAACCGCCGGAGACCGTCCCGAGACGCTTGGTCCGGCTGAGGCTGGGTTGATCGATCTTGACCATCTCAAGGAGCTGTGCGATGGCAACCCGGCTTTGACGCGACAGATTATTGGACTGTATCGGACCCAGGCCGATGGGGTGCTGGCTGAACTTCGCCGGGCCGTGGAAACGCGCTCGACGACCCAGATCATGGACTGTGCGCACAAGCTCCGGGGAGCGAGTGCGACCTGCGGTGTCACCGGAGTGGTCCCGGCTTTGCAGGAGTTGGAGCACATGGCTGAGACGGGGAACCTGGATGGCGGTCCACGAGCCTTGGCCGAAGTCGATCGCATCTATGGGCGTGTCCGAGAGCTGCTGCTGCGGTTGGAATCGACCTAAGGGCGGGCGCATGCGAACGACCACGATGCAGCAACAAATGTCCACCCACCGCGCCTCCCGGATGGCAGTTCTCATTTTGACTCAGGACACGGTCCGTTCCACGCATGTAGTCCCGGCTTCAGCCGGTTTCACGTGGCGACCGGCTGAAGCCGGGACTACATACTTGTCAAAATGAGAACTGCTGCCTCCCGGATGGCGGATCGGTCCGACGCATGAAATCGGCCGGTCCATTTCCCATCCCAGGGCGGCTGGCCCAGGTCCTCATTGTCGCCACGGCTTATTGGGTGCTCGGCCGGCTCTCGCTCTTCTTGGCGATCCCTCCCGGTTACGCCACCGCCGTCTGGCCGCCCGCCGGGATCGCGCTCGCCGCGGTTCTCCTTTTGGGCGCCCGCGTCTGGCCAGGCATTGCCCTGGGCTCGTTCCTGGTCAACCTCTGGACCACGTTCGATCCGACGAGCGTGGCGGCGATGGTCAAGTCCGGCTGGCCCGCTCTGGTCATCGGTCTCGGCGCCGCCCTCCAGAGCTTGGCGGGAGCGCGTCTCATTCACCGTTTTGTCGGCTATCCCAATCCGCTCGTCCGGGAATGGGACGTGGTCAAATTCCAATTTCTGAGCGGCCCGATCAGTTGCTTGATCGGAGCCACCCTCAGCGTCTCGACCCTGGTCGCGGCGGGAATCATTTCCCCCGCCAACTTCCTTTTCCATTGGTGGACTTGGTGGGTCGGCGATGCCATCGGAGTGCTGGTGGTCGGGCCGCTGGCCGTGTTGTGTCTCGGGCCGGCGGGCCGGTCCGAGCGGCGGCGGAGAATCGCCGTGGCCGCGCCATTCGGGGCACTGGGGGTTGTGGTGGTGCTGGTTTTCCTGTCGGTAAGCCGGCGGGAAGAGGAGCGCTTCCAACTGGAATTCGGTCGAAAGACAGACCGCCTCATTCGAGGTGTGGACCGCACCGTGAAGGGATACCTGGAGACGCTCTATTCCCTCGAGAGTCTTTACGCCACCTCGGGCACGGTGAGCCGCGAGTCGTTTCGCCGATTCGTGGAGCGGCTCTTGTCGCTCAATCCGGGGCTGCGAGCCCTGGAGTGGATTCCGTGGGTGCCGCAAGCCCAGCGCGCCGCGGTGGAAGCCGCCGCGCGGCGGGAAGGGATGGACCAGTTCCAGATCACCGATCGGACGGCGTCGGGCCAGGCGGTGCGGGCCGCCCCCCGACCTGAGTACTTTCCCATCCTCTATGTCGAGCCGGTCTCAGGCAATGAGGGGGTGATCGGGTTTGATCTCGGTTCCGAGCCGATCCGCCGGGAGGCCTTGGACCGAGCCCGGCGGACAGGCCAATTCGCGGCGAGCGGTCCGATCAGCCTTCTCCAGGAAACGGAGCGGCAAACGGGCGTGCTCGTGCTCCTGCCGATTTATGCCTCGGCCATTGGCTCCGCGCCCGCCGATCCACGTCCGCTCCGGGGATTTGCCCTCGCGGTCTTGCGCCTGGGCGAACTGATGAGACGAGGGCTGGCTGGGCCGGATGTGCCCGACATCGAGGTGCGGCTGCGGGACGAGACGAAGGCTCCGGCGGGGCAGTTGCTTTATCGGGGTCCGGCCGGGGCCGAGACGTGGCAGCTCTCGCAACACCAGGCCCGGTTTCAAAGGACCATTCGCCAAAACGTGGCGGGCCGGGAGTGGGTTTTTCAATTCGCTCCGGCGTCCGCTTACCTGGACGCGAATCGATCGTGGCAGGCCTGGAGCGTGCTGGCGGGCGGATTGCTTTTCACCGGTCTTTTTGGGGCCATCCTGCTCGTCGTGACCGGCCGGGCTTTGGCCATTGAGAAGCTGGTGACGGAACGGACGGCCGATTTGTCGGAAGCGAATGAGCGCCTCCGCGCCGGGGAACAGCGGACCCGGCTCATCATTGACACGGCGCACGATGCGTTCATTGCGATCGACGCCCAGGGCCGGGTCATTGACTGGAATCCCCGCGCGACCGCGATGTTTGGGTGGACGCGCGAGGAAGCTCTGGGCAGTTCACTGAGCGAGCTGATCATCCCGGTGCGACATCGGGAAGGTCGGGAGGGAGGGCTCCAACATTTCCTGGCCGCGAACGCGGAGCCCGTTCCAACTCAACACGCGCAAATGACGGTCCAGCGGCGCAGTGGCGAGGAGTTCCCCGTCGAGCTGACCGCCTCGCCGATGAAGTTGGGCGCGGAACATTTTTTCGCGGCCTTCTTGCGCGACATCGCGGAACGAAAACGAGCCGAGGAAGCCTTGCGGGACGCGGAAGCGCAAATCCGGGACTTGGTGGAATTCGTCCAGGCCGTGCTTTGGCGGGCGAATGCCGCGACCTTGCGCTTTCAGTATGTCAGCAAGGAAGCGGAGAAGCTGCTTGGCTATCCGGTGGAACGATGGCTGAACGATGCGGCCTTCTGGCAGGATCACATTCATCCGGACGACCGCTCGTGGGTGGTGGCCTATTGTCTCAAGGCCGTGGAGTGCGGCGAGGACTACTCTTTCGAATTTCGCATGGTCGCGGCCGACGGCAAAACGGTGTGGGTGCGGAACATGGTCCGGGTGCGCCTGGCCCAGGGCCGGCCCGACGAACTGATCGGCCTGATGATCGATATCACGTCGCGCAAGCAGGTGGAAGAGGCGCTCCAAGAGTCTCAGGCGCTCTACCATTCGCTGGTGGAGAGCCTGCCCGTGGGGGTCTGGCGCAAGGATTTGGCCGGCCGGTTCATCTTCGCCAATCGCCAATGCGGCAAGCTGCTGGGCATTCCGGCCAGCCGGCTCCTCGGAAAAACCGCTCAGGATTTCTACTCCGCGCTCTTGGCCGAGAAGCATGAGCATGACGATTTGCACATTCTCCAGACCGGCCAACCCCTGGAGGAGACGGAGGAACACGTCAGCGAGTCGGGCGAAAGAGGTTATTCGCATGTCATCAAGGTGCCTTTTCACAATCACCTCGGCCAGATTGTCGGGATCCAAGGAATCTTCAACGATGTGACCGCGAGCCGTCGCGCCGAGGAAGCCCTGCGCCAGAGCGAGGAGCGTTTCCGGTTGCTCAGCGCCTCTGCCCCCATCGGCATTTTTCAAACCGACCTGGCCGGACATTGTGTGTATGCCAACGCGCGCTGGCAGGAAATCACTGGGTCGATCCTTAACGCCAGCCTCGGGGAAACCTGGAATCAGGGGATCCACCCGGAAGATCGCGCCGCCGTCACCCGGGAATGGCAGGAGTGCGTCGAGCAGGAACGGAGCTTCAAAGGAGAGTACCGCTTTCTCCGGCCGGCGGGCGACTTGCGCTGGGTTCTGGTCCGCGCCGCCGCCCTGCACGCCGCGGCCGGTCAGGTCATGGGTTTTGTCGGGACGGGTGAAGACATCACCGAGCGGAAGCAAGTCGAGGCGGAACTGGCCAAGGCCCGGGACACGGCCCTGGAATCGGCCCGGCACAAAGCCCAATTCCTGGCCAACATGAGCCATGAGATTCGCACGCCCATGAACGGAATTCTGGGCATGATTCACCTCTTGCTCGATACCGATCTGAACGCGGTGCAGCGTGATTATTCAGAGTCGATCGCGGCCGGGGCGGATGCTCTCCTGAACATCGTGAATGAGATTCTCGATCTCTCCAAGATGGAGGTGGGCAAGCTCACGTTGGATCATCTGGACTTTGACCTGCGCGAGACGGTGGAGAGTTCCATGGAATTGCTCGCGCCCCGGGCCCAGGCCAAGCGAACCGAAGTGGCGGTCTGGATGGATCCCCAGATCTCCTTCGGTGTGCGCGGCGATCCGGGGCGGTTGCGGCAGGTGCTCGATAACCTCCTCTCGAACGCGGTCAAATTCACCGATCGCGGGGAAGTGGTCTTGCGCGTCTCGGTCGAATCCGAAACCTCCACCGAGGCGATGTTGCGCTTCGCGGTCCGAGACACGGGCATTGGCATTCCTCGGGAAGCGCAAGAGCGGCTTTTTCAGGCCTTCACTCAAGCGGAAGAATCGACCGCGCGCCGGTTTGGCGGCACCGGCCTCGGCCTGGCTATCTCCAAACAGCTCGTCGAACTGATGCGAGGACGGATTGGGCTGGAGAGCGCCCCGGGCCAGGGATCCACCTTCTGGTTTGAAGTCAGCCTCGAGAAGCGTCCGGCGGAATCCGACCCGCCGCGGACCAGGGAACTGGCGAGTCTGGCGGATGTCCGCATTCTCATTGCCGATGACAGTGCCGCTCAGCGGGAGGTCCTGCGATCCCAGGCCCTTTCTTGGTCGATGCGCCCGGAAACGGCGGCGTCGGGAGCCGAAGCCTGGGCTCTTCTGCAACAGGCCGCCGCCGCGGGCGATCCGTTTCGACTGGCCCTTTTGGATGCGCAGATGCCCGACATGGATGGGGTCAGCCTGGGCCGTTCCCTTCAAGCCGAGCCGACGACAAGTGCCACGCGGTTGGCGCTCCTGACGTCCTTCGGCGATCGGGTGGAGCCGGAAGCCGCCGAATTGGCTGGCATCGAGCACTACCTCCTCAAGCCGGTCAAATTGTCGAAGCTCGCGGATTGTCTGGTCGCGCTGGTGCGGGAACCTCGCCGAACCGCCACCGCTCGGCTGGCCGCGCCCGACCCGGCGCTGCCCTCGCCCTTGGCGCGGCCGATGCCGGATGAGCCGGCACCGAGGGAAATCCGTCTCCCGGCGGCCCGCATCCTTCTGGCCGAAGACAATCTCATCAATCAGAAGGTGGCCGAAGCGCAGTTGCAGAAACTGGGCTTTGCCGCCGATTGTGTCGGCGATGGGATCGAGGCTCTGGAAGCGCTGGCGCGCTCGCCCTACGACGTTTTCTTCCTGGATTGCCAGATGCCGCGCCTCGATGGCTATGCGACGGCCGAGGAGATTCGTCGCCGCGAAGTCCAAGGTCCGCTGGCGAGCCGAGGGCCGGCCCACCTCTACATCGTCGCCCTCACCGCCAATGCCATGCCGGGAGACCGGGAGAAATGCCTCGCCGCCGGCATGGACGATTATATCGCCAAACCGGTCCGTCTCGCCGAGCTGCAGGCGGCCCTGGATCGTTGGACGTCCACGATCGCGCCGCCGGCCGACGGACCCGCCCCAGCCTCCCCCTTGCCCGCCCCGCCCCGTTCAAGTCCAGCCCGACCGAATCCACCGCCGGCCGACGAGGCCGGGCCCGAGGCCGCGGCGCCTTCGGTGGACGAGATTTTGGTCGATGTCGAGCATCTCCGGGAAGTCAGTTTTGGCGATCGCGAACGACTGCGCTATCTGATCAACCTGTATCGCACTCAAGCCGAAGGCGCGCTGAAACAGCTCAGCGCGGCCCTGTCTTCCGGCCTGGCGTCCGACGTCCGGCACGTGGCGCACAAGCTCTGCGGGGCCAGCCTGAGCTGTGGCGTTCAGGGCTTGGTCGCCCCGCTCCGGGAATTGGAGCGAATGGCGGACACGGGGAATCTTTCCGGGGCCGCGGCGGTCCTCGACGACGCCGTGCAGATTTACGCCCGGATTCAAGAGATCTTGAGTGAAGTGGCCGAATCGTGAATGTTAGGCCGGTATGAAGAAGCTTTTGTTCGTCGAAGATGATCCGATCACCGGAACGGTCTATCAATACCATTTCACGTCGGCCGGGTACAAAGTGCAATTGACCGGCGATGCCGAGAAAGGGCTCGCCGCGCTTCCTCTCTTCAAGCCCGACCTGGTGGTCCTCGATCTGATGTTGCCGCGGATGGACGGAATCGAGTTCATCAAGCGGGTCCGTTCCAACCCGGCGACGAGCGCCCTGCCGATTGTCGTGTTCACCAATGCCTACGTGAGCAGCATGGTCGCCGAAGCCCAGAAGGCGGGGGCGAACAAGTGCCTGATCAAGGCCCAGACGAACGGCGAGCAGCTCGTGGCCGCGATCGCCCAGACCTTGGAGCAGGCCGCGGCCACCCCGGCTCCGGGTCCGGCCAAGCCGCCCGCGGCCGGGGCGGCCGCTCCCGCCGCGAAAGCGCCGCCCCTTCCCGATACTCGCGCGGAGTTCCTCAAGCAAGCGCCGGCGGCGCTGGCCGGGTTGCGCCAGAACGCCCAAAAGCTGCTCAAGGCGGAGCACGAATCCGAGCGAGCCGTCATTGTGCTCGAGCTGTATCGGACGGCCCATGCCCTGACCGCGGCCGCCGCCCTGGCCCAAGCGTCTCTCTTCGCCCAGATGGTTTCGGTGTTGGAGGCCTTCCTCAAAGATCTGGATGAAAAGCCGAAACATCTGGACGCCTCGACCATGCGCACGGTGAATCAGGCCGTCGATTTCCTGGAAGTGCTCTTCCGTGAACCGCACTCCTGGGACCAGAAGGTGGTCCCGGAGTTTCAGGTGTTGGTGGTGGATGATGAAGCGGTTTCACGCAAGGCGGTGACGATGGCGCTCGACCGGGGGTTCCTCAAAGCGGTCGAAGTGGAGAGCTCGCTCGCCGCCTATGAAAAGCTCAAGCGCGAGCCCGTCGATCTGGTGATTACGGACATCAACATGCCGGGGATGGACGGGTTTGTTCTTTGCCAGAAACTGCGCGCCCTGCCCCAACACGCCAAAACTCCGGTCATCTTTGTCACCGCGCTCACGGGCTTCGCGGTCCGCGTGCGGTCGGCCCAGAGCGGCGGGAACGATTTCATCGCCAAACCTTTTCTGGGCCTGGAACTCGCGGTCAAGGCCCTCACGCAAATCCTCCGCGGAAAATTGAAGGAAACCTCGACGCCGCACGCTTTCCAGGCGTTCAGCCCCAAGGCGCGCTGAAGGTGGCGGCTTTTGACATTCCCAGCCCTTCCGACTAGCGTCGAATCATGGAATCGTTGCACGCTCCCTGGCGCATTCAGTATATCCTGGCGCCCAAGCCGCCGCCGACCGGCGACTCGCTCTTCGCGCGCATCGCCCACTCGAGCGAGGACGTGGCCAACTACGTGGTGGCCCGGGATCGGACCTGCTTTGTCCTGCTCAATTCCTACCCTTACAATGGCGGCCACCTCCTGGTCGTGCCCTACAAACAAGCCGCCGACCTGGGCGAGCTGACCGACGAGGAATTGTGCGATCTGATGCGCTGGACCCGGCGCAGCCAGCAAGTCCTGACCCGCGTGATGAAACCCAATGGCTTCAACATCGGCCTCAATCTCGGGACCGTCGCCGGGGCCGGCATCGTGGACCATCTGCACATTCACGTCGTCCCGCGCTGGCTCGGCGACACCAATTTCATGCCTGTGATCGCGAACACCACGGTCCTGCCCGACGCGCTCCTCGAGGTCGCGGCCCGGCTCCGCGCCGCCTTTGCCGAGTAGCTCCCCAGTTCGCCCAACCGCTGTTTGACCCGACTGAGCATGCCCACCGAGACCCTCCATTTCGAGAACGCCCGACTCGTCCAACAACTCTTCAACAACGATCCCCGCAACCTGCAGGCGCTCGAGGCGCAGTTGGAGGTCAAAACCACCACCCGCGAGGGCTGGATCAAGCTGGATGGTCCGGCCGAGGGAGTGGAGCGCGCCAAACAATTGTTCCATTTTCTGGAGAATTCCCTCAAAACCGGCACGCCCGTCCGCAATCGGGAATTCACCTACGCGTTGAATGTGCTGAAGAACGACGGCGTCCAGGCCCTGCAAAGCCTGAGCGGCGAACGCATCCAGACGTCGGTCAAGAAAGCCAGCGTGACGCCGAAAACGATTGGCCAGAGAAAATACATTGAAGCCATCCGCCAATTCGACATCACGTTTGGCATTGGCCCGGCGGGCACGGGCAAGACCTACTTGGCCGTCGCCATGGCCGTGGCCGCGCTCAAGGAGGAGCGCGTTTCCCGGATCATCCTCACCCGCCCCGCCGTCGAGGCCGGCGAGGCGCTGGGCTTTCTCCCCGGCGATCTCTTCGAAAAGATTTCGCCCTACTTGCGCCCGTTCCAAGACGCCCTCCATGATATGCTGCCGGCCGAGGAAATCCAGCGGCACACCGAACGGGGCACGATTGAAATCGCCCCGCTCGCCTACATGCGAGGCCGAACCCTCAATCATGCCTTCGTCATTCTCGATGAAGCCCAGAATTCGACCACCGAGCAAATGTTCATGTTTCTGACCCGGCTCGGCCACAGTTCCAAAGCCGTGATCACGGGCGATCCGACCCAGATCGATCTCCCGCCCCACAAACACTCGGGCCTGCTCGAGGCGTCCCGGGCGCTGGCCCAGGTGGACGGCATCGCCATGGTCGAATTTCAAAAGCGCGATGTCGTCCGCCATCCTCTGGTCCAACGCATCATCGCCGCCTACGAAGAACACCGCGGAAAACGCCATGCGTGAATTGTCCGTCCGGAACCGGCAGCGCCTCCGTCGGGTCCACCTCCCGCTCCTCCGCCGCATCGCCCGCACGCTCCTCCAGGACCGGCACCCGGAAACACCGTTCGAAATCGGCGTCTATCTCGTCGCCGCGCCCGAGATGACGCGAATCAACCAAACCTTCCTCAACCACGCCGGGTCCACGGACGTGATCACGTTCGATTACTCCGTCCCCGCTCCCACGCCGTGTCTCGCCGGCGAGATTTTCATCTGCGTGGACGACGCCGTCCGGCAGGCGCGCGAGTTCGGGACCACCTGGCCTGCGGAAGTCGTTCGCTACCTCGTCCATGGTCTGCTCCATCTGGAGGGATACGACGATTTGATCACGGCCCGACGCCGGGCCATGAAGCGTGAGGAGCATCGCGTCTTGGAGGATCTGGCCGAGCGCTTTCCCTTGAGGGGGTTGGCGCGACCGCCTAAAGTGAAGCCGTGAAAAGCCCATTGAAACACTGGCAGGCCGATTTCTACACCGGCCTGGCGATCGTCTTGCCGGCCGTGATTTCCATTGGCCTCCTCAAATGGCTCTTCGGCACGGTTTCCAATGTCACCGATCCGCTGCTCTTTCTTCTCCCCCGAACCTGGACGCACGCGGCCGACGGGGGCGGGATGTTCTGGTGGTGGAGTCTGTTTGCCTTGGTCCTGGCCTTGGTTCTCATCAGTCTGGTGGGCCGCTTGGCCCGGAATTTCATTGGGCGCCAATTGATCCACCTGGTCGATCGCACGCTGCTTCGCGTCCCGTTGCTCAACAAAGTCTATGGCGCCATCAAGCAGGTCAACGATGCCTTCGTCTCGGGCAACAAATCGTCGTTTCAACAGGTCGTGCTGGCCGAATTCCCCAGCCCGGGAATCTTCTCCGTCGGCTTCATCACCGGTGTCCCGCGGGGAGAAATCGAACTTCGAACCGCCCAGGACTTGGTCAGTGTTTTTATTCCCACAACACCCAACCCGACCTCGGGCTTCCTGGTTCTGATTCCCGAAAGCCGTCTCACCAAGCTCGACATGACCGTCGCCGAAGGCATCAAGTTCATCATCAGTCTCGGCGCCGTGACCCCCGAAACGCCGAACCCGGCCCAACGGCAGCCCGCGTAACAGGCCAGGCCCAGATCAGCACCCGCGCGTCCCATGAATCTCTTCCCAACGAACCTGCGGTGGGGCGAGACGCGGTCGAGCCTTGATTTTTTTGCCGGCCATGATTTCACGGCTCGACCGCATCTCGCCCCACCAGGGGACGGGTTCCTGGTTCCCGAGCCTGAGGCCGGCAGAGGGAGAGCCTCCCCATGACCGCCAACCGACGCGCCCCGCATGGATGAACGCTGCACCGGCTTGGTCCTGCGCACTCGGCCCTTTTCTGAAACCAGCGTGATTGTTCACTGGCTGACCGCGGACCTCGGCCGCGTGGCCACCCTGGCCAAAGGAGCCCGCCGGCCCAAGTCTCCATTCCTGGGCAAGCTCGATTTGTTCTTTTTGGCGGACTTCACTTTCCAGCGGAGTCGGCGAAGCGATCTGCACCATTTGCGCGAGGTGAGCGTGCGCGAGTTTCACCCGGCCCTGCGGCGCGACCTCGGCGCCCTGCAACAGGCCGCCTATTGTGCGCGCTTGCTCGAACACACCACCGAAACCGAGACGCCCTTGCTCCAGCCTTTTCTCCTGTTCTTGGGCGTCCTGACGACGTTGACCGAACATCCGCCCCGACCGCTCACGGTCCTGGCCTTCGAAATCAAATTGCTGCAAGAACTCGGATTGACCCCGCCCTTGCGTGAAAGTCGTCTGACCGCGGGCAGCCACGAGATCCTGGAGAAAATCACCGCCGCGGATTGGACCACGCTGGCCCGGATCAAACCGAGCGCCGCTCAGACCGGGGAAATGGCGGGCTTTCTCGGCGGGTTCCTGATCGCGCAGATCGAGCGGGTTCCGGCGGGCCGGGCGGAGGCGTTGAGCTCGACGCTTTCGGGTCACTAGAAAACCTCTTGGCAGGCGGCCGGAACTAAGGTAACCAACGGCGATTTTATTTGCGACGACCATGATTTTCCGCCTCATCTCCATCGCCGTGGGCATCGTCCTCTTGACCTCGGTCGAGTCGGCCGAGCAGACGCCGGGGCCCAACTCCAAGGCGAAGCCGCTCACGCCGGAACAGGAGACACGTTTCAAGGCGGGCCAAGATCTCTACACCGCGACCTGCGGCGCGTGCCATCAGCCGAACGGGAATGGCCAGGAAGGTTTGGCGCCCCCGCTGGCCGGTTCGGAATGGGCGGTCGGTTCGGAGGAGCGGCTCGTTCGCATTGCGCTCCTCGGCGTGCGTGGCCCGATCCTCGTCAAGGGCAAACAATTTGAAATGGACATGCCGCCGCTGGGGGTGCTCGAGGACGAACAGATTGCGAACATTCTCACTTACGTCCGGCGGGAATGGGGACATGCCGCTGATCCGGTGGAAACCGCCACCGTGGCGCGAATCCGCGCCGCCACCGAAAAGCGGGAAGACCCCTGGACCGCGCCGGAACTTCTGCGGATTCGCTGATCGACCGGGGGCGGCGTCGGCTCAGACTTCAGGCTCCGAGAATCGTCCGCAATCCGCGCACGAGCCGTCCCATTCCGTCCGCGGCGCTCTCCTTCCGCAAGGCGCCGTAGGCCACCCGCAAAGAACAGCCGTCGTTCAAGCCAAAAGCGGTTCCGGGGATCACGGCCACCCCGAACTCGCGGATCAAACGTTCGATCAATTCCATCGGTTTCCGGGGTGTGTTCACCCGGAGCAAGACGTAGAACGCGCCCTCGGCGGCCGGGACCGCGCAAAGATTCCGGACGCTTTCCAGCTCGTGCAGCACAAGATCGCGAACCTCGGAAATGGATTCCAGCTTGGATCGGCAATACTCTCGGCCGATCCGCAGCGCGCCCGCCGCCACAAACTGCGAGATGACCGGCGGACAGATGAGCAACGTGTCCTGAATCTTCTGCACCGACACGACGAGCGACGCCGGAATGACCATATATCCGATCCGCCAGCTCGCGAACCCGTAGGCCTTGGAGAGGGAGAAGAGGGAGATCGTGTGGGCGGCGCTCTCGGGGATCGAACCCGGAGAAAAGTGGCGCGCGCCGGCGTAGGTGAAATACTCGTAGGCTTCATCGTGGATGTGGTAAAGGCCGTGCTCGCGGCAGATCTGGTTGACGGCCCGCAGGTCGGCCTCGGCGTAAACCGCCCCCGTCGGATTGTTCGGTGATACCGTCACGACAGCGCGCGTTCGCGGCGTGATCGCCTCCGCGATGGCCTCCGGACGAAGTTGGTACCGCTCATTCGTGTTCACCAGCACCACGCCGCACCCGGCCATGACCACCGCCATCTCGTGATTGAAGTAGTAAGGGGTCTGAAGGATGATTTCGTCCCCCGGATCGGCGAGGGCGAGCACCGAGTTCATGAAGGCGAGATTGCCGCCGGCCGTCACCATGAGCGCGTTGACCGAGTCGAGCCGGATCCCGTTCTCCGCTTGCAGCTTGGTCGCGAGGATTTCGAGCAGCGGAGGAATGCCTTGAACGGGTTTATACTTGTGGTTTTCCGGATCGGCCAGAAAGGTCCCCACTTCATCCAGGGCGGCGGGCGGCGGCCCGTAAAAGACCACCCCTTGCCCCAACGAGATGGTCCCGGGATGCTGTTTGATCATCGCTCCGACCACCGGAATGATCGGCGTTTGCACCGCCTCCATGCGCCCCGGAGGGCGCAAGGCGCGGGTGGAGATTCTTTTTGCCCAGGGCATGGAAGTGCGACAGCGGAACGGTGGCGTGGTTTTTTCGGGTCCGCCGGAATCCTGAGCTATTTCGACCGGACAAACTTGTGCAAGCGGCCGAACTTGGTCCATTCGGAGACGATCAAGGCGCCCTGTTTATCGATGGACGCGCCGTGAGGGGAATTGCAGATCCCGTCGTGCCACTGATCGGGAGGAAGGCCGAAATTCGCGCGCTGCTTGGCGTCGGGATTATCACCGACGCGGGCGACGATATTTCCCTTCTTGTCGAGCACCGTCACGCGGCCTTGGAGTTCCGGAAAGACCGCGTATTCACCCCGAATATGCACGGCCGCGGGCATGCGTAAATCCCTTTGGATCACCTTCACGAAACGGCCTTCCAGGTCCCAGTATTCCACTCGGTTGTTATTGCGGTTGCAGACCAATAAAAGCGGTGGGCTCTGGCGGGTATCCAAACCGATCCCGTGACAGGTTTTGAACTTTCCGTCCTCTTCTCCCGGCCCGCCAAAGGCCTTCACGAACTTCCGGTCTTGGTCAAACTTCAGCACGTAATTGGATCCGTAGCCGTCGGCGACGAAGAGGGAACCGTCGGGCCCCACGGTGACCGCGCACGGGTTGAAGCCCTTGGCATCTTTGAAGAGCCCGGACTCCTTCGGATACTCGAGCGTCCACACCACTTCGCCGGAGAGCTTGAGTTTGACGACCTCGTGATCGGCCGGCCGGGCCGCGTAGATGAATTCCCCGCCCTTCTCCTGGCGTATTTCCAGCGCATGAATCCGGGTTGGACCCAGGGCGCGCAGAAACTTGCCCCGGGGAGAGAAAACCACGATGCCCCGGGGCGTATCGGTGGTGATGTAGATGTTCCCCGCTTTGTCAATGCTCGCTCCGCCATGGCAGGGGCCCAGGGGTTCGCCGCCGGGATTCTCTTCGAAGAATCCGGGAGCCAGCGAATACTTCAGCTCTCCGGCATGAGTCCACGCGGAGGCGATGGAGACGGCGATTGCGCAGAGCAGGCTATTCTTCAGGGATTTCATAGGTCAGTTCATTTGGGTTTGGATTGGAATTGCTGCGCTATGGTTGCTTGAGACCGAGCGCTTTATCAAGACTCTTGCTCGCCGCCGCGGAGCCAGGTGAAAACACGGTCTTAACGAGGTTGCCGCCGATCCTTGGCAAAGCTCAATTTGTTGGGGCGCGACAGTCGCTTAGCAGTTCTCATTTTGACAAGTATGTAGTCCCGGCTTCAGCCGGTCGCCACGTGAAAACCGGCTGAAGCCGGGACTACATGCGTGGAACGGACAGTGTCCTGAGTCAAAATGAGAACTGCTGCAGTCGATCCAT
>CAYHFE010000041.1:0-24590 GCA_964355375.1 uncultured Verrucomicrobiota bacterium | reverse complement strand
CGTCCCTATAAAAAGCCTGTGCTCATTGGCTTTCCCGCTTCATGCGTCAGCCCTGTCTCTCTCGGTTGACGCCGGATGACTGGACCCCGTTCAAGATTTTCTGCCGCACAGCAATTCTCATTTTGGTCCAGGACACTATCCGTGCGAAGTCTGTGGTCCCGTCGTCAGCCGGTCTTGACATGGCGATCGGCTCAAGCCGGGACAACATACCTGCCAAAATGAGAATGGCTGTCGGCCGCACCGGTGGGATTGACATTGGCCCCTCGACTCGGTCAACTTCCGGAGATCAACGGTGACTTCGAGATGAAGTCGAGCCGTCGCGACCCGTTCCGTCGCGGAACTTGCGGTGTTAATGCCAAAACCAACGTCTGAACCCAATCCCTCATGAGAATTCAACATCCCGCCGTCCGCAGCGACGTTTTCAAGTTGGTGGCAACGCTGGAATTCGACCTGGTCGTCGGCGACCATTTTCTGCCCACCCGGATCGAGCTCTTTCAGGACACGGAAAGCAAACGGCGCTTCCGCTGCCGAATGTGGGAGCGCGACCTGTATCGAATGCAACTGACGCTCTCCCAAGGCAAACAAAGCAAGAAGCGCCGGCTCGAGTCCGACGAAGAAATCCTCGTCGAACGAACCTGGGAGCTGTCCGATCGATTTGAGGATTTCGAGGCGACCAGCGCGGCCGCTGCGCTCAAGAAGTTTTTGAGCAGTCTAAAGAAATACCTGGATCGCTTGACCCTTGATTGAAACAGAGGGCGAAAAGACTGGCCTGGGGCCGTGAATCCCGCGACGTTGCTCGGGCTTCGCGGAAAAGGGCGAAATCCCGGAGTGAACCCTTGATCGGCAATTTCTGCTTATGAACCCAATTGAATCGATTCACTTCGTTGGCATTGGAGGCACCGCCATGGCGGCCGTCGCAGCCGCCATGCAGGACAAAGGTTTCAAAATCACCGGCTCGGATCAAAATGTTTATCCACCGATGTCCACGTTCCTGGCTGATCGGCAGGTCCAGGTCATGTCCGGTTACGCCGAATCGAACCTGAGCCATCATCCGGATTTGGTGGTCATCGGCAATGCCCTCTCGCGAGGGAACGCTGAGATCGAGGCGGTCCTCGACCGACGGCTGCGGTACTGCTCGTTGCCGGAACTGCTCAAGGACTTCTTTATCCGCGGCAAACGTGCCATCGTCGTCACCGGAACTCATGGCAAAACCACCACCACCGCGCTCTTGACGTGGGTCTTCGAGCACAACGGCCTGAACCCAAGCTATCTCATCGGCGGAATTCCGAACAACCTGGGCCAGGGCGCGCGATTCACCGAGAGCGAATGGTTCATCATCGAGGGGGACGAATACGACACGGCATTTTTTGACAAGCGAAGCAAGTTTGTCCATTACCTCCCGGAAATCGCCATTCTCAACAATCTGGAGTTCGATCACGCCGATATCTTCGAGAACCTGGCGGCGATCCAAACTTCCTTCAAACGTTTGGTCAATCTCGTGCCGCGAAATGGCTTGCTCTTGGCCAACGGCGATGACCGGGCGCTCGCGCCGCTGCTCCATGTCACCCATTGCCCGATCAAACGATTCGGTTTCGGCGATGACAATAGTGTCCATGCGTTCAACCTCCGGCTGGGTCCGACGGCCTCCGAGTTCGAAATTCCCAGCGCCAAGTTTCATATTGACCTGGTGGGCGAGTTCAATGTGCGCAACGCCCTGGCCGTCGTGGCCTGCGCCAAGCATTGCGGGCTGAAGAATTCGCAGATCCAGTCGGCCTTCCATACCTTCAAAGGCGTGAAACGCCGCATGGAAATCCGCGGCATCAGCGGCGGCGTGACCGTGGTGGACGATTTTGGACATCATCCGACGGCGATTCGCGAAACGCTCCGGGCTCTCCGGGTGAAGTATCTTCATCAGAAGATCTGGGCGATCTTCGAGCCGCGCTCGAATACCACCCGGCGCAATGTGTTTCAGGAAGAGCTGCCGAAGGCCTTTGCCGACGCGGATGTGGTCGTCGTCGCGGAGGTGGCGCGACTCGAACAATTACCCCCCGCGGAGCGTCTTGATCCGGCCCGGCTCATGAGTGATTTGCAGGCCGCGGGCAAAACCGCGGCCTACCTTCCCGACGTCGATCGCATCGTGGCCTTCGTGGTTGGCGGGGCGCAAGGCGGCGACGTGGTTTGTGTTTTCAGCAACGGCGGTTTTGGGGGTATCCACGGAAAACTGCTCGAACGGTTGGGCCGATCTCCTCTCCGATCTGGCTCCTGACTCGAGCTGTGCGCGCCTGCGTCATCTTCAATCCGAATGCCCAAGGCGGAAAAGCCCAGCGGTTTCTTCGCCATTTAGGCGATTTGGGTGGAGCCTACGAGCTTCGACCGACCCCCCAAGCGGGGGCCGGCTGGGCTTTGGCCGCGGCGGCCGTGCGCGAGGGATTCGATACCATTGTCGCGGCGGGAGGAGACGGCACCGTCAATGAGGTTCTCAACGGCCTGACGGCCGAGCCCGACGGGTGCGCCCGCGCGCGCCTGGCCATCTTGCCGATCGGAACGGTCAATGTCTTCGCCCGTGAGCTGGGTTTGCCCCTTCGCCTCTCGCACGCTTGGCAAACCATCCGGCGCGGCCGCGAGACGATGATCGATTTGCCGCAAATGGAATTCCTGGCCAATGGCCGGCGCCAGCATCGGTGTTTCATCCAGATGGCTGGAGCCGGATGGGATGCGCGGGCGATCGAGAAAGCCAGTTGGAAACTCAAGAAGAAAATCGGTCAGTTTGCCTACATCGTCGCCGGGCTCCAACTGCTCGCGGAGAAACAGCCCGAGTTAAAGCTGACGACGGATTCGGGGAGCGGCACCGGCGAGCTCGTGATCATCGGAAATGGACGCTTTTACGGCGGGCCGATCCCGATTTTCTCCAAGGCCGACCATCGAGACGGACTGCTCGATGTCTGTCTCTTTCCCAAGGTCGATTGGTTTGTCCTCCTACGCTACGCCTGGGCTTATGCGTCGCGCGGACGGTTCTGGATGGGACGGGAGAAGTACTTTCAGACCCGCGAATTCCAGATCGAGGGCGCGGCTCGCACTCCGGTGGAGCTGGACGGGGAGAATGTTGGGCATCTGCCCGCCACCGGCACCATCCGCCACCGCTCGCTCCGCGTGATTGTGCCGTAGCGTGGGAGTCGGGGCGGGAACGATTCCGCTTTTTGTTTTGACAGTCGGCCGTGTTGGAGTTGCTATTCTTGTGCAGAACCCGATGGTAAGCTCACCGAGCCGAAACACATGTAATTCCACTCACGAAATCAACACTCTATGAAACAAACGAACCTATCTCTTGGCCGCCGCAGCCTGGCCTGGCTCGCGGCGTTATCCACGTTGAGCGCGGTCGCGGCCAACAAGATTCCCGATGAATACAAGATCGGCGGCGTCGCCATCGGCGCCCAGGCCTACACGTTCAATCAATTCAGCGCCTTTGAAGCGATTGAGAAGACGGCGGCGGCCGGCGGCCGGGTCATCGAGTTTTATCCGGGACAGAAACTCAGCCTCGAGGAGCCCAAAGTGAGCTGGGGACATGACGCTTCCGATGAGGTCATCCAGAAGGTGAAAGACAAACTGGCCCAACACAAAGTCAAGGCGGTCAATTACGGAGTGGTCGGAATTCCCAAGGACGAAACTGCCGCCCGCAAGATCTTCGAGTTTGCCAAGAAAATGGAGCTCTACGCGGTTACGACGGAATCCGTGGAAGCGATCGATACGATTGAGAAGATGGTCAAGGAATTCGACATCCGGGTTGCTTTTCATGATCACCCCAAGCAGGCGGGCAATCCCAACTACAGAATGTGGGATCCAAATTACGTTCTTTCGGTCGTGAAAAATCGTGATGCGCGGATTGGCTCCTGCGCCGATACCGGACATTGGATCACGTCCGGGGTTGATCCCGTGGAAGCGATCAAGATTCTGCGCGGGCGGGTTATCAGTGGCCACCTGAAAGATCGCAATGTTCTTGGTGAGGTCGGGCACCATGACGTCCCGTTTGGCAGTGGCGTGGGCAACCTCGCTGGCGTGCTGGATGAACTGAAGCGCCAGGGCTTTGAGGGGAATATCGCGATCGAGTACGAATACAACTGGAAAAACTCGGTCGTCGATGTCGCGCAGTGCATCGGCTTCGTCCGTGGCTACACGGCGGGGAAGCACTGAGGCTGTTTTGGCCTCTCGATTCCGTTGAGACGGGGAGCGCATCCGCCCTCGCGTCCAGTGGTTGGCGTCCCCGCCGACCACACTGGTGCGTTTGCAGGAGTCACGAGTTAGTGCCTGAATTGAGCTTCCGGTCCGACCGGCCAGGGCGCCGTTCGGAACACGCGAGAGCTCGTGTTCTCCCCGATTCCGACGGCCCCACCGTCGGCCCAGTTCATCGGGCCTCAATTCGCTTCGCTCCTTCCTTGGGACCTCTTTAGGACCATGAACCCATCCCACGGTGGGGCGAGACTCCGTCGAGCCCTGGAATCTTGGTCGGCAAAGAAGTCAGGGTTCGACAGAGTCTCACCCCACCGCAGATTCATGGGAGCCGCCTTTCGCTTACCGGATTTTGGACCATGAACCGAATGGATCGAGCTGTGTCGCGCCAGCGTCTTGGAGCTGTGCATTACCCACAAGTTGGAGAGTCCGCTTTGCCGAATCCCGACGGGGTTGCGACGGACGCTCACTGGGGCTTGACGCAACCCCGGTGGGGTTGGTCCGGATGGCGATGTCTTCCCAGGGTAGGCGCGATGCGCCAACCCTGGGCTTGGGGACGGAATCCCGTTGGGATTGCTATACGCAAAGCCATTTCGCGATCAAAAAACTCTCAAAACACCACAAATACCCGGTAAAATAAGGGTATTTGTCCAGTCTTGCAGGTCCTTACCGTGATGCCCCGGCTAGGATATCCTCGTAGCCAGGGTAACGCACTTCACGTCCGTCGGCGTATTGCCACATGACTCCTTCATAAACCCACGGCAGCAATGTCTCGGTCTTATCCGTCTCCTTGATGCGTTCGGCTTCACCGGCCGCAAGCACGGAACCGGTCTTGAGCAACAACGTCACCGGTTCGCTCCGGCGCAGGTTGATAAAGCGGAGGCTGTCCCGTTCGCCGTGCTTGGCGAGGAATTGTATGTGGAAGGCGATCAACTTCTTCTGGTTCTCTGGCTCCACTTCGCTGACGCGTGTCCAGGTCTTACGATCCGTGGACCGATAGACCTGCCAGCCTGTGACGCGTTCGTCCTCGACAGCGGGATTCCAGTTGAGGTAGGCCCGCCCGTTGGCGCCGTGGGCGGTCAACGCGCCGGGTGCAAGCACCGGCATGGGGGGGAACTTTTTCCCCGATTCGGCATCCTTGGCCGCGATCGCCGACCCGCTCATGCAGAGCAAGGCCACCAAATGTCCCAGAGCACACGCCCGGAGGGCTTTCTGCTGTGTCATATTGTTCATCATATTCATTTCATTCAGCGGGCACGTCCGATGTCGGTTGAGTAGCCCTTCGTGAAGCCCTTGTTGTCGGAGCGCCCGTCGCCCTTGTATCCACTGTCCAGGTTCCCTCCGCCGCATCCCCGTTCCATGTCGAACACAACCTGTTTCGCCTCGCCCGCCGAAAGGGTCACCGGCGTTTCAAACTTCAATCCCGCTTCGGCAATCGAGCCTTTCAGAATGCCGCTGACCGCCTGATCACCCGCGTTGACCAGGGTGGCGGAGATCTTCAGCGTGGCGCTGTCGGTGCGCGGCAGCGGCAGTTCGGTCACCACGAAGGGATCGCGGAGGGTCACCGGCCCGCTGAACTCCACCCACACCTCCTGCAGGATGCCCAGGTAACGATCCGGAATTGACGGGAAGCAGTCATAGCCGCTGGCCAGTTGGACGGCGAAATCCTTGGGGCCATCGCTGCCATGGTCCTCGGAGCGATTGTTCATGAGCGGCACCAACTGCGGGCCGGGCGAGCCGACGTGATCCACCCGCCAAATCTTGACCGCCAGGTGATTGGGCCCCGCCGCGGCCCAGCGCGACCCCTCGAAGGTGAAACGCTGGTTCATGCTGACCATCTGTTCCCGGTCAGCGACCTTGTTCCCGTTGAGCCACACCTCGCCTTGGTAGTTGATCGAGTCGAAATGCAGCCAGACACGACGGTCGGCGGGCAGCTTGGGCAGGGTAAACTCCTTGCGAAACCACCACGGATCACTCCACGGATTCCGTTGGTCCGGCGGGTGACTGAACTTGGCGAGGTCATGCTTTGCGTTGAACGCGTCCGACGCATCCGGGATTCGATAGCCATTCATCCCGATGCGCATATCGGGATAGACGCCGGCCTTGGTCAGCGCTTTGAGAACCGTCGTCGGAACCTGGACGCGGTGCCAATTCGTGGTGGCGCGGCCGGGTCGGGACAAGTCCGCTCCCGCGCCTGGCTCAAGGAACGACGACTGCATCGTCCACTCTCCATCCAGATTCAACCGATTCTGCGGCGCGGATGATTCCTTCGTGGCGGCCGTAACGGCCAGTGAGGCGGAGAACAATGTCGAGGTCAGCAGAGTTATTATGTGTTTCATGGTGTGCCCTTTCTTCATTCGTTACTATTGCGCCCTTTTGGCGGTGGGAGGGCCGAGCTTCCAAAACCCGTAGCAACCGGTCCCAACATAGGCATACCTCGTCTTGGGATGCACGCGGATGGCGATGGCCTCGCGCCCGCCGTCGGGACCCATCTTGACGTTGTCAACCCGCACACTTCGGATCAGCAATTGCCACGTTTTGCCACCGTCGGCGGACTTGAAGAGCCTGCCGGTGGGGTCCGCAAAGGACGCGGCCGCGGACCAATGGGCGACCTGGCAGCCGCCCGCCCCTGCATCGTAACTGCTCTTGTCGAACGCCACCTGCTCCCGGAAATCCCGGTAGCCCTTGGTCTTCTTGGGCAGGACGTGGGTCCAGCGGGCGCCTTGGTCGGTCGTCAGGTAGATTCCATGGCAGTCCATCTCCTGGGAGTTGGCGCCGATGGCCAGCGCCCGGTTGCTGTTGACCGGATCAATGGCGAAGCCGCAGTTGCCGCGCGGCGTGTCGCCCCGGTTGCAGGGCTCAAAGGCCTTTCCCCCGTCGAGGCTGCGGAAGATGCCCCCGCCGTCGGTGCCGTAAAGCAGAAACTGCCCGTCCACCGGGTCAATCGCAATGGCCTGCAGCCACTGGCCCCCCTCGCCGCCGGGCCGGATGCCGGCCTCCAGCACGGCCTGGGGAACGAGGGGGACTGCCTGCCATTGGACATCCCCAGCCCAGGCGGGAGCGGGTTGATTGGTTTGGAAAACCACACATATCAAACTGAAACCAAAACATGTGGCTATTCTGAATTTCATAAAACTCAATCCAGGTCTTTGACGCACCGGAAGCCAATGGTGCCACACCGGTCCAGGCCGGGCCACATCAGCAGAAACTTGCTGGCGAAGTTCGCCGGGCGCGGGCCGCCGTCCACATACCAGTTCGAGCCGCGCGCGGCAAAGAATGAGCCGCCCCGGATGATGCAAAAACGAGTCCGTCCGTCGGTGCGCTCGCTTTCGGTCCAGTGCCAGACATTGCCGCACAGATCGTAACAACCGAAGGGCGAGCGGCCCCCGGGGAACGCTCGTACCGGCGTGGTTCCTCCGGATTCGCCATCGTTGCACCGATCCGCCTGCATCTCGTTGCCCCACGGATAGGCGCGCCCGTCAGCGCCTTGCGCGGCGTATTGCCACTCCTCCTCGGTCGGCAGCCGCTTGCCCGCCCAGCGGGCGTAGGCGCGTGCGTCATCGATGTCCACATACACGACCGGGTGGTCTTCCTGCCCGGCGGGCGGCTGGCCGGCGGTCCAGTGTTTGAGGAGGTTCTCGGTGTGCTTGGGTTTCCATTTCGTCGCCTTGAGAAACTCCGCGAACTCCGCGTTGGTCACCGGGGTGAGGTCGATGGCGAAACGCTTGAACTCAACGCGCCGGCGGAACGTCGCGGTGCTGAATCGGTAGGAGTCGGCGAGCCGGTGCCCGCGGGGTGGCGTGGACTCGTAGTAGCCGCACTCGCGCGAGCGTATTTCGATGGCCAACTCCAGCGTCGCCGGAGGGATTTCCACCATGCCCGCGGGCATCTCCTTCGCTCGCACGCTTGGCGCCACCGCCATCAGGCGCGCTTCGCGTTGGGGAGCGGCAGCGTCGAAATCAGCGCGAGCATAGGTCTGGTGCTGCTGCTGCAAGAAAGAACCGAAGTCACGGCCCAGTTGATCGAGTTTCCCCGCAAGGATGCAACCGATCCCCCGCGCCGGGAGGCTTCCCTCAATCCGCAGACGCCCCTCGAGCGCCTCCGGCTGAAGCTCCTCTCCCTTGACCAGGTCGAAGACTTTTTCGCCCGGTCGCGCTTCGATCTGTAACAACCGCCCTGAGACCGGTTGGTTTCTCCGGTTCACCAACGTCCACAAGCGCAGGCCGGCTCCTTCCCAAAGGCTGGCAAACAGGCCCGGCTGGCTGGTGGGAACCAGCGGAGTCCAATTCTCACCCGAAAAAAGCTCGGCATAGCGCCGCTGGATCGGCAGCATCGCGCGCAAGATCGAGCGGTCGCGCGAGCTCCAGGGGATCCACGCCCCGAAGACATTTTCCCACACCATCATGCCGGAGCCGTTCATCCAGGCGGCCTGGAGTTCACCCGTATGGTCGTAGTCCCAGCGTTTGATCTGATGCTGAATATGACGGCGCTCAAACCATTTGTTCCGCAGCACGCCGGGTACTTCGCTGTCTCCAAACCATTGCGCCCAGGAGGCATGATGATCGTGGATGTTCTCCAGCGGCAGCGCCCCTTCGCCCTCCATAATCACTCCGGGTCGCGCCGCGTCGAGCCGAGCCCGGAATTCGCCAGCGCCTTTGCTCATCGTGTCGAGGAAGATGCCGTCCGCCCCGATGGCGACGACCAGTTCGGCGAGCGTCTCCAGATCATTCTTGCCCTCCCGGCGCGTACCGGTATCCCACGGGTTGTAGTCGATGAAGACCTTCACGTTGCGCCGGTGGCATTGGCGGCTGAGTTCGCGTAGGCCGTTCAGCCCGCCCGGCATGTCGCGGTAGAAATCGAACTGGTTGCGATCGTCCACGCCAATCCGTGGATAGGCGTGCCACAACACCAGGCTGTCGTAGCCACCGAACTCGCGCCGGCCGAGGTCGAGGAACGCGTCCACCGTGTAAGCGCCCGAACGCGGATTGTAAAAAGTCTCATCGCACATCATCAGGAAGCAGCAGGAAGACGACGAAGCCGCCCAGGCGAACTCCGGCTTCCGGTAGAGGGCGTCGCTGTAGTTCAGCCGCCGCTTCGTCTGCTCGCGCCAGGCACCCAGTCGCTCGCGGAAGGCGGGCCAGTCCGCCGGGTTGATGGGCGCGGGGATGATATGCTGGTCCGGTTTGAACTCCCAAGGTCTCGGCTCGACCGCCGCGAGCAAGGGTAATCCCCGCCAGACCGCGACGCTGGCAGCACCGGTGACACTTCGTTGGAGAAAGGAGCGTCGTGAGAGTTTCATGAGTGACTGAACTGAATTTGGTTTCCTAACTTCTTGTGGCGCCTCTTCCTAATCGGGTTTGGCGGCCGGCGCTGACGACGCGCCCGAACAACCTCGGAAGCCGCAGAAATTGATCCTTTCGGAAGGTTTGCCTTTGGCCCGGTAGGAGGTGCGGTAGTCGTAGGGATCTTCAAAGTACCAGGAACCACCGCGGATTACGCGCCTGATCCCGACCGCCGGTCCCGTAGGATTCTTCGCCGGCGCGACTCTATAATAACAGTCATAATACCAATCCGCGCACCACTGCCAGACATTCCCCACCATCTCGAGACATCCATAGGGACTGATATCCGCCGGAATGCTGCCTCCCGGTTGCGTTCTATGCCCCGAATTGAACCCGTTCACGCATTTGGCCGCATCCCAGACATCTCCCCATGGATAAATCCGGCCATCCGTACCTCGCGCTGCCTTCTCCCATTGCGCCTCCGTCGGCAGCGCCACCCCCGCCCATTTCGTGTAGGCATCGGCATCATCCCAAGTGACGTTCACCACCGGATTGTCATCCTGCCATTTCCAGGAGGGCTCCGGCGGCATCGCATGCTTGGTCGCCGCGCAGAACTTCCGGTATTGCCCGACCGTGACGCTGTTCTTGTACATCCAGTAGCCGTCAAGATAGACCTTGCGCTGCGGACGTTCGTCACTGTCCTCACGGCCGTCCTTACGTCCCATCAGGAACTCCCCGGCGGAAACCCACACCATCACGGCCTGGTCTTGCGGATTCACGCACTGCTGTCCGGTTTCCGTGCCGGGCTCGAGTGTCACCGGTTGCGGCAAGTATTTTGCCTGTAGCCGGCCCGTGGTCACCTTGATGAACTGCACTTCCTTTGCGCGGAACGGCGTGCCATCCCGGCGCAGGATGTCATGCTGCCACTGCAAGGGCTCCGGGGCGTTTGGCTTTGAGTCCCAGGGTAAATAGGTCTGCGTGCGGCCGGCGACCAAGCCCCAGTTCCAGCAGCCGATCTTGCGATCGCGAAACAGCGGGAGCAGCGTCTCGAAAATGTTGCCGTCCCGGCGCAGCAGCCACTCGGTGCAGAGAACTGGGCGACCCCAAGCCGCGCAGGTCTTCAACTTCGCCTCGACGCCGGCGACGGAATCGTAACCGTGATACGACACAACATCCGAAAGCCCCATCATGCGGCGGGCGAATGGGCTGCTCAGATCCTCCCAAGCACCGGTGGTAAGCGGCTGGACCGGTTTCACCGTGCGGGCCCAGGCGAACGCAGCCTCCATCAAGGGTTGGCTCTTCGCGCCCAGCCCCGAGTTGCCGGGTTCGTTGTAGAGGTCCCAGACCACAATCTTGCGGTCCGCTCGGAACCCACCGACCATGTCCTTGACATAGCGCTCCAGCTCCGGCCAGGCGTCGTGGTTGGTCACCATCGCCAGCGGGGGGCTCGAAACCCACTGGCTGTTGTGAACTCCGGGCACCGGATCGGGCTGTTTGCCGGGAGCGGCGACGCGCCCGGCAAAGTTGCAGTCGTCGAAGAGAATCGGCATCACGGAAATCCCACGCCGGTGGGCGATCTGTAGGAATTCGGCGAAGCGCCTCTTCAAGCCCTTGGGATCCTCGCGCCAGACCACGAAGTTCAGGAACACGCGCACGGAATTGAAGCCGAGTTCCTGCGCCCAGCCCAGTTCGCGGTCGATGGTCTGCGAATCGAACGTCTCGGCCTGCCACATCTCCACGTCGTTGACCGCCGTGGACGGAAGAAAATTGCAGCCAACCAGCCAGGGTTGCTCCTTCTGCCAGGTCCGGGCGCGTTCGGCCGTCCACTGGCCGGGCGCCAAGGGAGCAGCCGAGTCCGAAGCAGAGCCGTTCAGAACCATCGTTGCGACTAGGGCGGTCAGGACTTTTTGGCTGAGTAGTTGCATGACCTGTGTGACGTTGTGGCGGAAGAGAACAACTGATGGGAGTAAGGTTTTCATAGAGTCATCCCAATGGCTTCGCTGGATCCACGTTCGGTCGGAAGCACCTCGCGCTGCCGTCTATGGTATCCCTGGGTTTAGAGTCGCCGCCACCCGCCACATTGCTCGTGACCGTTACGCGGTTGGTCCAGGTCTTGACGTCCAACTCCCGCAGGACGTTCACGGTGCCCAAGAGGCCGTCCTTGACGAGATGCTTGTCATAATCTTGTTCTCCCGAGTCATCGGCCAAGGCCAGCCGACCGCCCAACCCGAACAACAGCGCCAAGGCCAGAATCGTTTTCAATGTCCATGCCGGAACGGTTTTCATACTTTGATCCTCACGATGTCTCCTTACTTCTGCGGGTTCTTGGGCGCGCTGCCAGCGTCCGGCGGTGTGGCGGCCTGGCTCGACTTGAGCACGTAGAGAAACACCTCGGCGGCGTGCCAGGTGTGCGGCGCGGCGAGCTTCTGCGTGACATAGACCGGATCGAGGAAACTCAGCCCAGCGTAGTTGGCCTGGCTGGCGCGTTGTTCCCAGGTCAGCGGATAGTCGCGATTGCCGATCGGACTGCGCTTGAGGCCGTGAAAATGATCGACGGCCCAGCCGAGATACGGATAAGCGCCGCGGTCGTCAGCGTCCTTGCCCTTCACGTAGGTGTCGCGGTAGTCCATCCAGAACAGCGCGGAATAATTGTCCTCGAGGGCGGGAACCACGTAAGGGTCGGAGAGCCCGAGCGAGCGCAGCCCGAACTTCAGCCACTTCGTTTGATAAGCCGGGTGCGCGGCGAAGTCGGATCGGCCTTGGATGAACTTACCCGCCGGCCCGTTGGTCTCGAACTGCGTCACTGCCGCGAGAATCTTGGGAACGAGCGGATGCGTTTTGTCCGCCACCAACGAAATCAGGAACAGCGCCTGGCCCGGGTTGTCCGCTTCCTTCTCGCCTGCGTTGTTTTGGTCGAACACTGCTTTCAGACCGAGCACCCAATCGCGAATCACGTCCAAGTTGCCCGTCTCGCGAAAGGCCAGCGCCATCATCGCCCCGTCGCGATACCACGGCTTGCCGTAAACAAAGAAGTTCGGCACCGGGCCGGCCGGCGTGATGTTCACCAGCAGTTCTTGATGCAGCACCCGGAGGATGCGGGCGTAACGGTGGCCAGCGAAGTCCGGTAACTTCACCGGATGGCGCGTGCCGTCGAGCGCCGCGCGGGTCGTGCCTTCCTCGATCCAGACCCCCGCCTCGTCTTCGCGGATGCGCACCGTCGCGCCCTCGGTTGTCTCCAGACTGACGAGGTAATCGGGCGGCACGATGAGGTCGGACTTCACTTTCCATTCTCGCCGCAGCTTGCCGGAGCGCGCGTCGGTGAGCCGGCCATCACGATAGAGAAACTTGTCGCGCTGGCCCAGGCCGAAGAGAAAGAAGCGAACGTCGGGAAGTTCGCCCGAACCACCATACTCGCGGCGGAACGCCGTCAGCTCGGCGCGGTAGGCAGCCAGCACTGACGCGGGATCGTCCGCCGCTTGAATGTCGGCGAAGGCAAACAGGCTGCCCAGCGCCAACAAAAGACTCCATGTCACAGTCATCTTCATTTCTTGCGTCTTCATATCTGGATCGGTGCCCTTGAACACCGCGCGCGGCTGTGACCGATAGACCACTTGTCCCGTGGCCGCGTCAAACGCGACCACATGGTACTTGTTAGCCTCGGTGGTGTTGCATTTGTTGTAGATCAGCCCGTCGTGGTAGAGAAGCGATGAGTAGTTGCCCGGACGCTCCTCCGTCTCCCACAGCTTCTCCGTAACAATTGTGCCGTCGGCGTTCGGCTTGAGTCGGGCCGCCATCACCCGCTTCTCTCCCTTTTTGGTCAGGAATTTGGGTGGCCCTTCCCCGGAGAAGGATTCATCCCACGAGGAATACACGACATCGCCATGCACCACCGCCGTGAGCTGGCCGTTGCAGGTCGCATCATCTGCCATCAACTTGCCGTCCGAAGCGCGGTACACCTTCCCATACGGCATCACCACCAGCTCCGTGCCGCCGACCTGCGCGCGCCCGGGCGAGCCGTGACGCTCCTTGGTTAGGAGCGTGTGCGTCGCACGGTAGGCATTCATGGCCGGTCCGTCGTGATGAAGCGTAAGTTCCGGACATGCGGGTTGACCTTGAACTTCCCCGCTTCAGCGTCGCCGATCAGGTCTTCCTGGATTCGCAGTCGTTCGATCGTCACGTCCTCGATCAGGTGCGTCTCGTCGAAGCCGGTTAGCTTCGACACCGGGAAAGTCTTCCCGACGAAATGGATGTCCTTAAAGACCGCCCCCTTGATGCGCCCCCGCGTTTGGTCGTGCCCCCACATGTCCGCTCCGATCCAACAGTTGATGAGCGTGTTCCTGACGTCCTCGCACCGGATGTCCTCAAACCGGATGTCGCTCATCGTGCCCGAGTCGGAGACGAGGATGGCGAGCGCCGAGCACTCGCCGCCGTCCGAGAAGTCGTGGATGATGTCGCAGTCTTTAAAGAGAACGTTCGAGATATTGGCGCGCGTCTCAGAAGTGATGCCGAGCCCCCGCGCGCGGTCGTTCCAGACCACGCAGCGCCGCACGACGATGTTCTTCGACTCTAGAGCGGGCGGGGGCGACAGTGTCTTCACGCAGACCTCGTCGTCGTTGTTCCGGAGGAAACAATCTTCGACAAGAATGTCCTGGCTGTTGCAGATGTCGATCCCGTCGCTGTTCTCTCGGGCGCAGATCTGCTTCACGTTCCGGACGACGACGTTCTTCGAGCTGTGCATCGCGACGACCCAGGCCGGGGCGTCGAGGACAATGATTCCTTCGACAAGGACGTCGGTCGAACCGCCAAACCACATCGCCGTCCGGGCGTGCCAGGGGAGCGGGCCCATGTCGAGGATTCCGCGTCCTCGGACCTTCACGTTCTTCGCGCCGCTGGTCTCGATGAGCGTGGGCCAGACCTTGTTGCCTCTCCAGTTCCTTTCCTGAGTAGGCTTCTCGTCGGGCTGGATCTTCGCCCGCAGGATCGCGCCGCCGGCGAGGTAAACCGTCTGACCGCTCTTCGGGCGGAGCGTCGTCACCTCGTGCAGGCCCGACCCGAAGTAGATCACGTCTTTGTCGGCGGGGTCGGGGCGGTCGGCCTCGATGGGGTTGGCAAAGAGGTGGAGCGGCTTCTCGAAGCTGTCGTTCAGTTCGATCGTGAGGTTGGCGGGCTTGGATAGGGTGAACGAGACTGTGCGCTCCGAGACCGCCGGCTCGATGCCATAAGACCTCGGGAGGATCTTGACGGAGTCGATCTTGCGCGGGGAGGCGACCGTGACGGCGACTGACCCGGAGAAGTCGAAATACGCGAACGAGGCCGGCCCGCCACGCAACGTGGGCGCCGTGTAAACGTGGAGCAGCTTGCCCCCGACGGAGACTTTCCAGTCCGCCGACGCCTTCTGCCCTGAGGGGGCGGGGTACGTGACGACCTCGCCAAACGACGACCGCGCACAAACCACGAACATTAGGGAGGCCAGGACCGAGACGCGACCGAAGTGCAAGATACGTGGCGTCGACTTTGGGTTCCGTGAGTGCTGGTTGGGCATCATGACTATCAGATTGTTCTTGTTCAGAGCGGTTTTCATGTATGGATCTCCTTGTTTCCGATGCAATACAGGTTGGTCTGGCCCCGGACGTACAGGCGGGTGCCCGAGAACACCAGCGACGCATAAAACGGCTCCAGCGTGTTGCGCGCCACTTCCTGGAACTCGCGACCGGGCTTGAGCACGACGGTTTCCCCCGCATTGTTGCTGGCAATCAAAGCTCATTGAATCTCGACCACGACGCGAAATCCGGCGCCGTGGGCGCTGTCGCGGGTGTTCGGGCCGCGATGGCAACGGTTCCAGGATCGGAAATTGTTCGGCCCATTGCAGAAACAGAATCCCCGGGTGACCCGGTCTTTTTCCGCCTTGCCCTGCATCGAGGCGTCATCCGCTCCCTTCGGATCCTCGACCGGGCTTCGGCGGTAGTAATCCGGATCATACCAATCCGCGCACCACTCGTAAACGTTGCCCAGCATGTCATAAAGTCCCCATGGTTCCTTCACTTGCTCGCCGGTGGGCGTGGCGACTTTCACCGGGCGGACCTCCGAATTCCAGGCCGGTCGTGGAGACGTTACGGGCGGACCGGCGAGCATCACGCCTGCGATGGTCCCTGCCGACGGAACCAATAACGAAACCGTGAGTGCGGCGAACAACCTTCGTTTACCAAGAGTCATTGATATTGCCTTGTCTTTCATCGTTGCGGTTACCTTGTTGGATTTGACCTGCATTTGGGTGCCTCCTCAGGGATAGGCAAGTCCGACCGCAGCAGCCGCACAATGGCCAGGCGATCCAATTTGACGTTATGTTCGAAATCCTGGTCGTAGTTGCTCATGCCGGCCGAGAGGTAGATGAGTTTGATCTTCTTCCGGCACAAAGCCGGATCGCGATTGAACGCCACCGCTATGGCCCGGGCCGAACCGAAACTGAGCACATGGACCGGTTCTTTCGATTCGCGCAAGACCCGCAGGAGGAGTTCGACGCCTGCTTGCTGAAAGGCCGGGGCCTCGAGCATTTTGTCATCCAGCGTTTTCATGCGCCGCCAGGGGATGGTGGCGCAGGGAACGTTGCGGTTGAAAAGGTAGTTCAGTTGCGTGACGGGGATAAAGCCGGGGTCCAGCCGGCTCCCCGAGCGCCATTTATCCGTGCAATCCAGAATGACCGCCCGCAGATCAATCTCGGGCAGGGCATACGCGGTGATGAGGTCGAAATTGTCACCGATGTCCTGGCAGGGATGGTAAAGATCGGTCACGTCGATGACGGGGATTTGGGTTGCGCCGAGGATACATGGCCCCAGGAGAAAGATGGACGCTAACGTAAGACGGATGCTTGTCTTCATGTGTGCTTATTTGTCTGACTTGTTTTCGTTGGGATTTCCCGTTTAGTTCGGGCTTCCGCAGGTAATCGATGATCTTCGCGAACAAGTTGTCCTCGACGAGGATGACATACATGCTTCTTTCGTAGGATGTTCCTTTTGATGGGGAGACAAGACAGACTTCAGTCATGTCGATAGACCGTGACCTTGAGAATCATCGGGCGATCGACGCCGAGGAACTTATTGGCCAGGAACGGCGGGATACGCGGCTGGCAGTTCGCGCCCGATTCGTCGCCGTTGAGCCGAAGCTCATGCACCCAGCGCCCTGCGGCATCAAAGTGACCCAGCTCGACCTTGCTGATTTGCGTGGACTTCGGGCCAGGGGTGGTGGCCTCGAAGCGAACGCCAAAACCGTAGCCCGCCATCAGGAACTCCTCGTCGCCAGTCTGGATGATCAGCCCGCCCACCGGCGGGTGGCGCTCGGGCAGGTGCTCGACATAGCTCACATGAGCCCGGTGCGTGCCGATGGACTGGGGCTGCAACTTGGGATCTCCATCCTGCTTGTACACCGCCATCATCCGGCCGGTGCCCTGGGCAGCCGTGATCGCCGGCATGAGCTGGCCGAGGATTCGGTAGCTGGCGACCACCGGATGGTTGGTCTCGAGGCTCTCGATGCCGAACGGGGAAAACCCGAGGGCGTTGTGCCGCCCGATGGCCCAGAAGACGCGGGCTGCGGCCTCCGGGCCGCCGCCGATTTCGGGGATGAGCAGCGGGTTGCCGTTACGTGTGAAGTTCTCCACAACCTGTTTGAACTCGCCGTAGATATCCGGGGCCAGCACATCATCCACGATCAACTGGGTGGCCGTCCCCTGTTTGCGCAAGTGTGGCAGCCCGGTTTCTGTAGCCGCCGGCTCGGCGGCCTGCATGCTTGTGACAGAAAACAGCAGGCTGATGAGGCCCATACTCATTGTGCTGAACGTTTTCATGGCGCTTTTCTGGTTCATTTGTAAACCTTGACGGTGTCAAAGACGGCAGATGTCGACGCAAACGTGTTTCCTGAGCAGACGAACAGTCCAATCCGGCTCTGGGCATCGAAGCCGGTGGCATGGGACATCCGCGGCTGACCCCAGTTCTGGCCATCGGCCGAGGTGAACACCCAGATTTCCTTGGCGTTCTGGACGAGTCTGATGTGGATCGGCAAGACCACCTTGCCCAAGTCCTTCTTTTTGTTGTCATCCTGATCGCCGGTCTTGTCCCGCCAGTGGCACACGAGATTGCCCGAGGCCTCTACCTGAATCAGCAGATAGCGACCGCACTTTTCGGTCAACGATTCCCGGATCATCAACCCGGTTGCCGGCGGCGGCCGGTTATCCCATTGATAAGCGTTAGGGCCGCCGACGTTCGGGGCCAGGCTGGTCAGACGGGCGGAGATCTCAACCTCGCCCCTTACGGGCTTGCTCACAAAGACGCCCTGGTCCCTGACCCGCTCCCACCACGAGGTCATCGCATGGCCGCAACCCGTCAGGGTGAAGGTACCGTCGGCGACCAATACCGAACCGGGAATCGGTGGCGTGTTAAGTTCATCGTAGCGCCAGCCGTCGGGCAGCGTCGAAGGAGTCACGGTCACGGCGCTGGTCTGCTTCACGTTGTCAATTGTGGCAGTGACGGCACACGTGCCGGGCTTCTTACCGACCACCATGGCGATCTGCTCGCCGATCCGCCGCACCTCGGCCACGGCCGGATCACTGCTGACCCAGGCGACCTCGCGCTCAAAAGTTTCCAAGGGCGAGATCGTTGCGTTGAGTGCCGCCCGGCTGTTGGCGGGGAGGGCGAGTGCCTTCTGGTCGATGATCACACTGGCGACGGCAACCTTGGGCCGACAGTTAATCATTTCATTGAGTTCGATCGTTGAGATCTGAACGCCTCCCTTCTCATTGGCCGCACTGACGCTAAACCGGTAGAGATTCCATTTGGCCGGTTTGGCGATGGTGAACTCGCCTCGCTGCGTCTGCTCGGTGAATACTGGGGCCTGCTGAATGTCCAGACGGGTCCAACTGCCCCCGCCGTCATTCGAGCCGGACAGTTCGAGTGTACGCGGCAGGCGCTGCTTGTCTTTGCAGACGACCGCATACGAGGTGACCCGGTATTTCCGGCCGTCGGCATACTGGCACTGGATCCAACTGGAGGCGGCCTTGTCCCGCCAGGCGGTCTTGTCATCGCGGTCAAACGCTTTGCTCGCCGTGGTCGTGGCATCTGCCGTGCCCTGGCTGGTAATCCGGCACATGCCGGCATCAGCGTAGTAGGCGGTATTGAACGTCAGGTTCGTCGGCCGGCCTTTACCGGCCACCATCATGTCCTCCAGCGCCTGCTCGACCTCGGCCTTGCGTGACTGCAAAACCAGGTAAGAGTGGCCGCGATCCTCGCCGGCTTGCCAGGCGTTGATCCCCGTCGCGGCGTCTGTGACGTTGACCCCGCCGCTAAGGACCTTGTACCACGGTGCGGCACCGCGAACGGTCACCAAGCATGAAATAGGATCCCAGCTCAGACGATCACCGGCGAAGCCCACCCCCGGATAGTGGCGGTAGGCCATGGTCAGTGGGTTGTGCTCGGGCATCTCATAGGTGACACGGCGACCGGAGCAAGTCGAACCGCCTTCCCCGTTGAAGAGCACGGGCGTCGGCCAAATGGAGCAGACCAATGCTGCCGCAGCCGGGTCCTGTTTGAAGTTCCACTCCCCGTCTTTCTTGTTCGCGAAGGGAGGATACGTCCCGCCCATGATTTCGAGTTTCTTCACTTTCTTCGCCACCAGCGATTCACCACCCAATGGGCTGGCGGCATCCGGGCCAGACCTGAGCAGGTTGGCCAGATTGCGCAGCGGACCGACCGCGACCACGACCACGCTGCGGTCGGGCTGCTTTGCCAACACCTGACGGTAGAGGGTTACCGCATCCGGGTAATCCTTCCCGCTCGCAAACTGATGTGGAAAGTGTCGGACGATTTCGGCGGTGTAATGCGGGCCGACGAGGACCCCGGGGTCTTTCAATGTCCCCACGGAAATCTCGGGGCGTCCAAACCAGGTATTGATCGCGTCCAGGCACGGTGCGATGGCGTCGGCGGAAATACACCCCATGGTGGCAAGCAGTTTTGCTTGGCCGCACTCGACCGCCCCGTGCAGGATGAAGAGGGCGCCCACATCATCGCAGTCGCCGCCCATATCCGTGTCAAAGATGATGTTCACCGGTGGCTCGGCCAACACGCCTGGGCACATGGATAGTGAGAAAAGCAGGGGCAGGATTAGTGCGATCCGTTTCATACGCGTTTCAATACCGCCACGCCACCAATAGCGACGGGGAGGTCAATGTCGATGGCTCCATTCTTATCTTTAAGCGCCGTTTCCTTTCCCACAGGTTTCAACATGAGATCGCTGGTGGTGACGCGATAAGTTCCTTTTGCGCCTTCCACACGAGTGAGAAGCCGCGGGCGGCTGGTCATATTAGCCAAGTACAGTTCGCGGGTGTGCTCGGGTAGCACGGGCAGCACCGAGGGCCACTCGCGGAGGAAGCATGGAATATACGTGACGCCGTCCGAAGAGACCCGCGCCGTCGAGTAATGGAAATCATCGCTCAGGTGGTCGAGCTGGCCCGTCATGAAGCGTTGGAAATGACTCCGGTAGAAGTCCAGCCAGACCTTGGCGATGGCGAAGTGGCTCTTCGGCAGCGTTTCCAAATCGATCGAAATGGTCGGGACACCGTAGAACACCATTCCGGCCATAAACTTCGCCACATTCTCCTCGGTCATGTCTTTGGTCCAGAAGGCGTAGTCGGCATGCACGGCGACCCCGCGGCTCCAGGCCCGGAGGAGGGCGAGATGGCGGCGCACATGGTCGGGATCGGAAGGCGCGTCCTGGCCCCGGAACATGGTGGCGAAACGCCGGGTGGCCACCGTCGCGTAGTTCAGGCGATACTCGATCATGGCGTCAGGCTTCACCTTCCGCATGGCGCCAGACATCATGGCCATGGCTTCGGTGACCCCGTCGCTGACAAAGTCGCAGGTGTGCTCGTGGCCCGCCTCGCACATCTGCATGGGGACGCCGCCCATATCGAGGAAGTCCATCTTCAACCCGTCGATTCCGTAGTTCTCCATGAGCTCGCGGACCAGCCGCGCGCACCGCTCACGAACCTTCGGATGGCGGGGACAGAGTTGGCCGGTCGCTTTGCCGTGGTTGACAATCCGCAAATCGTCCAACTCCCGCGCCCCGCCGGCGTCAAAAGCGCTGAACCAGATGATGACCTTGAGCCCCAGGTCGTGCAGTTTCTTCACGAGCGCCTTGAGGTCGGGGATCTTCTTCGTGTCGGCTTGCCAGGCGCCCGCATTGGTGAACCAGCCGGTGTCGATCTCGAACGTCTTGATGCCGAGATCCCGGCATTGCGTGGCCAGCTTGAGGATGAGGTCTTCGCGTTGATCGCCTTTGATGGCGTACCACGTGTTGAACGCTGGCTCCCAGCAGAACTGCGGCGTCGCGTAGGAAAGGCCAGACTCCTTGTCGTACCAGGCGGAGAAATCGTCCACCGCGTGGTTCCAGGGAATATCCTCGAGGTCGAGGTAGGCGGTCTCATCAATCTCGTCCGCGTGGAATACACCGCCCTGGACATGACGGTTGATGGTCATGCTCATGAGCGGCCCGCCATAATCCACCGCGAACTGCAACGACCCGTCCCCCGACTGGTTCTTGAGGGCGAGCAGGCCGCGGTTCATGCCGTAGCGGTCCTGGAAGGCAGTCAGCAAACACCCAAAGTGCCCTGATGCCTCGATGGTCGCCCCCCAGGGGAGACTGATGTAAGCGTGGTGGCCGAGATGATCGAGTTGTTGAGTGTGCCAAATGCGGTTGACATCAGCGTTGGGGACCGAGAGCTGGATGGAAAGCCGCCGAATGGTCAGGCGGGCTCCGGGTTTCATGCGGATGCGGGCGAGCGCCTTCTTCGTGCCGATCTCTGTCACCTCCACCGTCAAAGACGCACCTTCGGGCGGCGGCCCTTCCGTTTCAAGCGTCACCGTGCCTCGGGCGCCGAAAACGCTGAATGCCTTATTGATGCGCCCCGGCTGACGCGCGGGGGTTGCCGCCTGCGCGGAGCCTGTTGGTGCGGCCATGGTGGACATGGCGGCACTGGCTAGCAGGCCAGTCTTGAGAAAACCGCGACGAGATGTTGAGGTATTCATCGGGCCTTTCGCTACTTCGATGGGGTCAAGGATTTCGCCCAGTCAATCTTGTCGAAGGCCGGGTAGATCACTGTCGCGCCGTCGTCGTAATGCCAGATGGCATCGGACCATGTCCAGGGCTTGACCTTGATCTTTACCGTAGGCTCGTCGGCGGACTTGTCTTGCAAGCTGGTGGCCGGGGCCTCGCGCCGCTGAACGGTGATCTCGATTTCATCGCCCTGACGCAGATCGACCAGCTCGATCCAGTCCGGCGGACGGGAGTTCTGTTGGTTGAATTTTACCGCATAGCGGCGGACGGGCAACAGCTCGTCGCCCTGGCGGAATTCGGTGCCGTTGTAGAGTTGGTGCAACTGATGCAAGAATCTTGATGTGGCGGGCTTTTCGCGATACCAACCCATCTGGAACATCCAGGAGTAATACTCGTCCGTGGGGCCGCCTACGAACACGTTGCCACCGCGCCAGCCCATCGTGCATTCGCCGTACGGACGAATGCCCACGTGCTCCATGGTCCGCCAGAACCGCCACCAGAAGGGCTGCATCGGCACCGCGACAGTCGATTTGCCGGCGACCATCGGGCCGTAGTCCATGCCTTGCATCCCGCCGAAGCCACCGTCCACGAGCACACACGAATAACCTAACGCCGCGGCGGTGCGGAGTGCGGGCCACATGATGCGCTCGTGCCAACCGCTGGCGAGGCTCATCGGGATCCACTGGTAAGGGGTCTGGGCCGGCCAAGAGCCGTCAAGTTGCTTGCGCGCCCAGTCTGAATTCTCGCGAAAATCCGGGAGGCCACGCGCGACCAGGTTAGAAACCGCTTCGGGGTAGTTGCACCAGTTGAACCCCCAGAAACTGTCGGCGGTCGGTATAGTCTTGCTGAGCGCACTGCCAATGCTGGTCGTAATCAACTCGCCCCGAAGCCAATAGCCCACCTTGAAGCCGGCTTCCTTAAACCTGGCGCACATCTGCCGGATCTCGGGGTTGCTGCCGTGGTCGGGGTCGTTCCGCCAACGGTCGTCCGCCGTGATGGGCAACGAAATCCAGAAGTCCAGCGGCGTGTCGAGCGCATCCACGCCCCAGTCTCGGCACTGTTTGATATACTTTTCGGCGTAGGCAATGGGGCCGCCCGTCCGCTTGACCTCCCCATGCGGCCGTTGCGTGCATACCACGGCGATCTGGTCCTGGACACCCATTCGCTTTGAGACATTGCTGTAGGCCCAGAACCGTGCGTTCACGAACCGCTGGGGCAACGGCTGCTCGGGTTTGGAGGCGTAGAGGTACTCGACTGTATCCACGTAGGTCCGCTTTCCCGGTTGGGCAAGGTCCCAGGCCAGGTTCGGCCACACGCCGTCGGGGCCTTGCTCGATGTAGGTGGCCGAGCCGTTGGCACAGTGGTAGTAGAGGCTGCGGGCGGTGATCAACAGCGAACCGCGGGCCTCCGGCCGGTCCCAATCGAAAAAGATCAACGGGCTGGCCTGCAGGCTGTCGTGGTTGGGGTGATACCGCGAGCCTTGCCGCGGCGGCTTGGGTGACTGGAAGGCCACCTGCCGGTTGGCCGGGCCGGAGAAGTCCACGATTTCACGCCCTGGACTGCGGAATCCGGTGTTGTAGCTGACCACGCCTTCACGGGAGCCACCCGGGCCGAAGCCATTGTTGAGCATGACCTGGTAGCCCGCCTTCCAGGCCTCGGGCATCTGCACCTCGACCATTCGAGCCAACCCCCGATAAGTGGTGCCGTGTAACTCGCGTTCGATTGGCCACCACGTCTCCCAGACGAGCACTTGCTGCCATGCTCGATAGCCCTCCATCGCGATGGGCTGCCAGTAGTGAATGGTGACACGGTCTCCTTCGACTGTGGGAGGGAACCAGCGCGGTGAGGCATCCTGCTGTGATCGATCCAACGGGAACGTGGCCGGGTCGGTGATATGCGGATGCTTCGAGCCTTGCTGGAGGTACTCGCGCGCCATCGGCTTGTCGAGGCGGAACGTCTGGCCGTTCAGCTCGACCGTGTCCGACTTCAACCCGCCGGGCGGGATGACCATGGGTAGTCCACGCTTGTCGAATTGGCCTACGTCCAACCCGTTGCCGAAATGCCGCGGATAGAGCAGGTGGGTGCCGTCGGCGGCCTTCCAATCGACCGGGCGAAAGCGGTCATAGACGAGTTCCTGCCCGTCCGGAAAGACGATCCGGGCTGCCGACCGTGTCAGCGGGATGTCGGAAAAGGCCCCCACCGATATCCGCTGGTTTTCGGCGCTGAGCACCTTCGGTTCCCGGACAGGCTGAGGAACGATCGAAACGGGATTGCTCTGCGGTGTGGTTCCGCCGTCCTTAAGAACCCCAACCACCGCGAAGATGTAAGTGCCCCCATTGGTCAGTCCGCGGACGACGAACGACGGCTCCTCCAAAACGTTCGCACTGAGCACGGTCTGGGAGGGAGCAAGCTGAAGCACTTTCCAACCGATGACCCGCTCATCCTCCAGTTGCAGGTTCCAGCGCAGATAGGCGCGCTGATCGCCGGCATCGCCGGTCAAGGCGGTGGGTGAGAGGACTGGCAAGGGAGGCGGTATCGGATTGTTCTTGGCGGACTCGGACCCTGCCGCCGAGGTCGCGGCAGCGACAAGATGGGCCAAGGCAACCATGAGAAAAGCGGTCAGCACGCAGACGACCGAAGAAGCAAGCCACCGCCAGGAGCGAACTCTAAGACTAAAACAGAATCGGTTCATGCCCGGCATTGTCTCCGGTTGCGCGGTTTCTGGCTACTACTCGTTCGGGTAATCTGGGCCTACGCTGCGCCGGAGCGGCTTCGGCCACGGAGGCGGGGTGAGGGGAAGCCGACCTCCTCTCTTCAAGGCCCGTGCTTCCCTAGTCTTTTCGTGACGTGCGACAAGAGGAAAATTGGGCGGGGCGGGGCGTCCGCGTGATGGTGGCCCTCCGCAAGGAGTTCGGCGTCGCGCCGGACGCAAGTTCCGGCATTGCAGCCGCCGCGCACTCCGCTACTCTCGCACCGATGCAGATGCTG
>CAYHFE010000040.1:0-25093 GCA_964355375.1 uncultured Verrucomicrobiota bacterium | reverse complement strand
CGACCGGTGGGCTGGTAGCCCACCGGAACGGGCAAGTTGCCCGTTCCACCCTGAATCCAACTGAATGGTTACGGCTAAGGCCGGAACCGGTTACAGGGACTGCATGCGAAGCGGAGTCCGAAAGGCGTTCTTCCAGCGTCGCAGTGGCGATGTCTTGATCGGATGGAGCTAACCCGTGCATGAAATCAGTCCGGGGCGTTGAGTTGAAGTAGGTGTCGTTCACGTTTTTCCGTTGGCCCGGACTTCGGTGCGCATGGTCCTCTGTGCTGGCGATCCTACACAAGACATCCCTCGGCGAAAAGGGGAAAGAATGTCCCGAGTGAGCTTTCGCCCAGTTTGAGTTTGCCGCCGCCCCAAAAATGGCGCATGAATGGAGTCGATGAGCCGACGCGCGATGCTGCTGCTTTCCGCGGGCCTCAACGTGGCCCTGCTCGGGCTTCTGTTTCTGGCTCTCCGCTCGGCCAACCTGGGCCCGAACGACTCCGCTCTGCCGCCCGCTCCGGTGGGGTTTGCAGATGCTCTCTTCAAAACCAATGTAGTCGTCCGCCGACAGTACTTCTCCTGGCAAGAAATTGAATCGACCGATTACCGGACTTACATCAACAACCTGCGCGCCATTGGCTGTCCCGAGCCCACCATTCGCGATATCATCGTCGCGGAAGTGAACACGCTCTTCGAAAGGAAACGGGCCACGGACATCGTTCTCCCCGAGCAGCACTGGTGGCGGTCGGAGCCGAATCCGGAAAGTGTCAAGGCGGCCAACGAACAGTTTGAAGCGATGGAGACGGAGCGTCGGGCGCTGCTCGCCGAACTTCTCGGACCGAGTTGGGAAGAGGTCAACACGTCGGAATTGGCCGAGTTCAACCTTCGGCTCGATGGTCCGGTCCTGGGGGTCCTGTCGTTGAAAGTGAAACAGGCGATGCGCGAGGTCGAAGAACGCGCCGCGTCGAAGCGACAGACCTATCTCGAGGCCCAGCAGAGGGCGGGTCAGCCAGCCGATCCCGGAGTCATGGCGCGCCTGGCCGAGGAATCGCGACAGGAGATGGCGGCCCTTCTGACACCGCAACAGTTGGAGGAGTATCTGCTCCGGTATTCGACGACCGCGCAAACGCTGCGCGCGGCGTTGCACGGACTCGACACCACTCCGGACGAATTTCGCAAGATCTTTCGCGCCCGAGAGGCTCTCGATCAACAGATCGCCGCCTTCTCCAGCGGCAATGATGGGGCCAGTGTGAAACGCCGGGAGGAACTGGAGAAACAGCAGGAGCTGGCGGCGAAGCAGGCGCTCGGCCCCGAACGCTATCAGATGCTCCAGTATGCCCGGAATCCGATTTTTCGCGAGGCCCGCGCCACTGCGGAACAAATCGGCGCTCCGCCCGAGACGGTTCTCCCGCTCTTCCAGATCAACCAAGCCGTGGAGCTGGAACGCCAGCGCATCCGCAATGATTCGAACATGACCCTCGAGCAGCGCGCCACGGCCCTCGCCGCCATGCTGACCCAACAGCAGGAATCCCTGCGTCGAGTTTTGGGCAGCAAGGGCTACGAGCTTTATCGGGGACGAACGAGGGCGGAGTAAGCGTCGGCGGGCGGCCTAACCCGTCTCCATGAATGGCCAGGGGAGCGCACGCGCCTTGGCCGACCGTTTTCTGGCGTTCTGGCGTTCTGACGAGCTCCGGTTTGGGACCGTCTGGCGCTCTCCTCCGACCGGCGGGGCGCCGGTCGGCACCCGCGAGGGCGCGTCGGCTCCCCAATTCCAACTGCTTGGAGTTACCGCGAAGACGTCGCGGCCAGTTCCTGCCAAATATGCGCGCTCATGCGCATGCCTTTGGCAAACACATCCAAGTCAAACTTCTCGTTCGGCGAATGGGCATTGTCGTCGGGCAACGCCAACCCCACGAGAAGGGTGTCGGCTTTCAGAATCTTTTGAAAATCGTTGACGATCGGAATGGAGCCGCCCTCGCGCATCAAGACCGGTTCGCAGTTGAAGGCCTTTCGCAGCGCGCGCAGGGCGGCTCGGGCTTGCTCGCTCTCCGGTGAAACCAGGTACGGCTCGCCGCCATGCTGGCCGCGGAGATCGAGTTTTACGGTCGGCGGACAGAGTTGGCGCAGATGGTCGGCAACCAACCGCCGGACGCGGGCGGGCGTTTGGTTGGGCACCAGCCGCAGGGTGAGCTTGGCGCTGGCCCAAGCGGGAATGATCGTCTTGCTTCCTTCTCCCTGGTAACCGCTGGTCAGTCCGTTGATCTCCAAGGTGGGCCGGGCGCTGCGTTGCTCGATCGGAGTGAAGCCTTTTTCACCCAGCAATTGAGGCACTCCGAGCAGTTTTCGGTAGGCGGCCTCGTTGAACGGCTGGCGGGAAAGCTCCCGGCGCTCGAATTTCGTCAAGGGCGTCACATCGTCGTAAAAACCCGGGATGGCAACGCGTCCGCGCGAGTCGCGGAGCTGGGCGAGCATCTGCGACAAGACCATGGCCGGATTATCCACCGTGCCGCCGAAAATCCCGGAGTGCAAATCGCGGGACGGACCTTGCAGTCTCACCTCCATCGCCACAATCCCGCGCAAGGCGTAGGTCAAGGTCGGATGCTTCGGACTGATCAGGCTGGTGTCGGAAATGACGATGGCCGCGCAACGCAAGTCCGTCCGGTTCTTCTTGAGAAAACCGGCCAAGTGCCCACTGCCGACCTCTTCCTCCCCCTCGATCACGAACGTCAAATCGCAGGGCAGCTCGGTCCCCGTCTGGAGATACGCTTCCACCGCGTTGAGATGGGCCAGGTGTTGCCCCTTGTTATCGCTGGCTCCGCGGCCAAACAGGGAACGACCCCGGACGCAGGGCTCGAATGGAGGGGTCTTCCAGAGATCGAACGGTTCCGCCGGCTGCACATCATAATGGCCATAGACGACATAATGCGGCTTTCGTGTCGCCGACTTTCGAGGAGTCCGGGCCAGCACCACCGGGTGGCCGGCTGTCGGGCAGACGCGCGCTTCCAAGCCGATCTCCCGGCAATGCCGCACCAGCCAGTCCGCGCACGCCGTCAGGTCGTCGCGATGATGAGGTTGGGCGGACACGCTCGGAAAGCGAACGTACTCGCACAAGTCACGGACGAAGCGGGCCTCATTCGCGCGGAGATAATTCAGGATCTTCTGCATGGATTGTGAAGCGGTTGGTCTGGCGATGTCTTTTTCCTTTTATGGCAGTCCGCCGCGGTGGCCTGCAAGCTTTAGTGCGGAGAGAGCAATTCTCATTTGGGCCCAGGACCCTGTCCGTTCCACGCATGTAGTCCCGGCTTCAGCCGGTTTTCACGTGGCAACCGGCTGAAGCCGGGACTACATACTTGTCAAAATGAGAACTGCTTCGCGCAGAGATGACGGCATCGCCGACTTGAGGGAGCCCTTCCTATTTCAGATCTTCACCCGCCAGACCGCCGATCGTCCAATCCAGATTGTATTCTCCGTAGGGCGCCGTCTTGTTCAACTGTGGGTAGGTCGTGAATGCCGAGTGGGTGTCCACGAAAAGGATCGGGAATCCTTTCTTCCCATGGGCGATGTTCTTGTCTCCGAGATTGCCGAATTCGGGCTCGGCGAAGCAGGACATGAGCGCCTTTTTGGAGGGAGAGCGCACCTGGGTGGTGACTCGCTGGGTGAGTTTGGGCGAGGTCGTGTCGTCGTTGTAGAACTGATGGTAGTAGTAATACGAATTGGGGAAAAGCAGTTCGTTGGTCCGGAGGTTGTTGGCGGCGCCATTGACTTTCGTCCAGGCATAATTCCAAGCCACTCCCTTGTCCGACGGGCAGACATAGAAGGCCGCTCCATTGGTGCTCAGGTAGGGATCGAAGAGCTTGAACAGATCAACAAACGGCATCTGCGGCCAGGACCGGCCGGAGAATGGAAAACGATCGGAGCTGTCGGAGTTATACATCGCCATGGTGATGCCGGCCTGGCGCAGATTGGAAATGCAGCGGGCCGTGTTGGCCTTGACTTTGGCCCGGGCCAAAGCGGGCAACAACATTCCCGCGAGGATGGCAATGATCGCAATCACGACCAGCAACTCGATGAGGGTGAAGCCCGGGGGCGAAAAACGACCCGCTCGGTTCCCGGAACGGTGTGACAGACAATCATCAAACATAGGCATTCCCTTTCTTGGCTCGATCTCATCTCGACCCGCCACGCCACACAGCGTCGGCACATCACACCATCGCGCGGCGGGGCTGCTTATGAGGAACTCCAATGAGCCTACCGCTTCGCTCTCGATTCTCAACCCTCATTTCTTCCCTCATTTCTTCGCTGCCGCGCCCGGAATGTGGGTCACAAGTCGGGCGCCACGGCTTCGCTCCCATGACCCGGGGGTGGGGCGAGACGCTGTCGAGTCCTGACGTCCCGGCCGGCCAAAATTCCAGGACTCGACGGAGTCTCGCCTCACCCGTGGACGGATTCATGGAAACCAGGCGCAAGCTTCGGTCGGGGAAACTTCTCCGCGCTTTCCCCCTTTACACCTCCCGGCAAACTTGCTCACCTGACCTGGAATTTTTCGAGAGCCGTCCACATGATCGATCCCCTCAACGCCACGCTGCTTTCTCTCCTGGCCATCATCATCGGGATGCTGGCGGTTCTGCTGCGACGCAATTCTTCTCCGCGCCTGGATGCGCTCCTGGTCCGTTTCGATTCGTTGGAGAAGAGCCACGAGCGAACCGAGCGCCTGCTCCGTGAGGAAATGGCGCAAAGCCGGGCGGAAGCGTCCACCCAATCTCAGCAAGCCCGCACGGAAATGGACCAGAAGCTCGGGGCCTTCAGCACGGCCTTTCAAACGCAGATCGGGGAAATCTCCGGCCTGCAAAAGAATCAGCTCGACAGTTTTGCCCGTCAGTTGACCACGCTGACCCAGAGCAACGCCGACGCCCTGAAGAACTTCAACGACTCGGTCCTGAAGGTCATGGGAGAAATGTCCGCCGGTCAGAAGGATCAACTCGAGAAATTCACCACGCAATTGGGCAAGTTGACCGAGTCCATCGAGATCCGGCTCGAGGCGCTCCGCAATGCCGTGGACGGCAAGCTGAAATCGATTCAAGAGGACAATGCGAAACAGCTCGAACAGATGCGGGCCACGGTGGACGAGAAATTGCAGGGCACGTTGGAGAAGCGGCTGGGCGAGTCGTTCAAACAGGTTTCTGAGCGCCTGGAACAAGTCCACAAAGGCCTGGGCGAAATGCAATCCCTGGCCACCGGCGTCGGCGATTTGAAACGCGTCCTCACCAATGTCAAAACCCGCGGCGGCTGGGGCGAAATCCAACTGGAAGCGCTCCTGGAACAAATGCTCAGCCCCGACCAATACGAGCGCAACGTCCAGACCAAGGAGTCGAGCGGCGAGGTCGTCGAGTTCGCCGTCAAACTCCCGGGACGCGGCCCCGCTGGCGACGTGGTCTGGCTTCCGATCGACGCCAAGTTCCCGATCGAAGATTACCACCGTCTGGTCGAAGCCCAGGACCGGGCCGATGGCGAAGCGGCCGAGGAAGCGGTCAAGATGCTGGCCAATCGGATCAAGGCTTGCGCTCGCGACATTGCCGAGAAATACCTGAATCCGCCCCAAACCACGGACTTTGGCATCATGTTCTTGCCCGCCGAAGGGCTCTTCGCGGAGGTGCTGCGCCGGACCGGACTGGCCGAGTCGATTCAGCGGGAGTACCGCGTCACCATCGCCGGTCCGACGACTCTGGCGGCGCTGCTGAACAGTCTGCAGATGGGCTTCCGGACGGTCGCCATCGAGCAGCGGTCCGGTGAAATCCAGAAACTCCTGGGCGCGGTGAAGAACGAATTCGGAAAATTCGGCGATCTCCTCGACGGGGTGAAAAGGAAGCTCGACCAAGCCTCCAGCACCATGGACGAAGCCGCCCGCAAGTCCCGCACCATCGAACGGAGACTGCGCGACGTCCAAGCGCTCCCGGCTACCGAAACGCAGACTCTTCTGGCCGAAAACAACGCGCCCACCGGCATGGAGGAGGCTTCACCGTAAGTGCCCATCCATCCAGCTCAACATGCGCTGCCACATATCCGGGAGATACTCGTGGCCGACGCCTGGATAAAGGATGCTCTGGAATTCCGTCTCCCGGCCGTAAAGCCGATAGACCGGGCGGACCTTCTCCTCGATCGTTCGAATGCCCTGAACGGGTGAGCCCCAATCCTGATCGCCGGTCAAGAACAGAATCGGCCGCGGGGCGATCAGCGCCACGACGGCCTCGGTATCGCAAAGAGGCAACAGGCCGGGCACGAAATAATAGATGCCGTGGTACTTGAGCCCTTCGTTCCGGATCAAATCTTGATACCGCGTCAGACAGGCCACCGCGACCCCGGCCTTGATTCGTTCGTCCAGCGCCATCAGCCACCAGGACCGCGTCGCGCCCATGCTAATGCCAGTGACACCGATCCGACTCGCGTCCACCTCGGGCCGCGCGACCAGGTAATCCAACGCCATCAAGTCATCGCGCACGATCATTCCCCACAGGCTGCGCCCGGCCCAGAGCTGAAATTTGCTGGCCGTCATTTCGCCGGCTCCGCCCTTTTCCTGAGAGCCTCCGGGCCCTTGGCCATTGCGTTCGCCGAAACAATAGGCGTCGATGCCCAGAACGACATAGCCTCGTTTAACCAGCGTCGGGCCGGGCATTTCCGGCGTGTGTTCCTGGCGGAAAAGTTCCTCCTTGCCGTTGTCATACTGACCGCCATGCCAGTGGCAATAGAGAATGGCCGGGGACCCGCCCCGGGCTTGCTTCGGTAAGAGCAAGTATCCGGGAACTGTCGCGCCCGCGCCGTTGTCGAACTGGAATTTCTCCAGCCAGTAATCGCCGCGATCCTCCCGAAACAGAGTCTGGACCTGTGGCTTCAGGGGCCGCGCGGGCAATCGGCCGAGCAGACGCCCCAATTGGTCGCGGAGGGCTCCGCGCTTTTCATCCCAAGCCGCGCGCGAGTCCGGGGCTTGGAACGGGGGCGCGACATCGGCCGCCTCCAGCCAGCGGCGCGCCGCGGGCGGGTCAGTCTGGGCGTGCATCGAAAGGTTCAAAACCGGGGAGACCGAACACCCCAAGAAACTTATGACAAGCAGGAATCGAAATTTCATTGTTCATTCTCGAGCGCGACCATCGGACGGCAGGGTTGCGATTGTTTTGAGTTCACCGCGGACGTCGCACCTCACCCAGTTCGCCCTCCGTCAATTCCAGGACCACCTCTCCATTCTTGATCAGAACACCCAGATGCCTTTCCGGAAGAGAACCTCCCGCCTGGTTCTTCGCCGTCAGCCAGACTTCGACGATATATCCCGCCTCCTGCACCTTTCCGCCGAGCAGCGGACCGGCCTGAATGTATCCTCGAAACGGCTGGCCAAAGCGATATCGGGCCGCCTCGGGTTCGAACAGAGATTTGGCGAAGTAATCCCGGATCGCCTTCTCATGCGCCTGGGGCGGCGCTCCGTACTCGATCCGCCCCTCTTCCACCGAACTCAACGGAGGCGCGGTGGTGACACACCCACCGAGCAACACAACCGCCCAGACTGAAGCAAACCAATACCGGAATGGCATATCTTAATAGTCGTGCCGAGCGACTCGGTTGGCAACGAAAAATCCATCGGGCCCGCATCGAGTCCTATCCGCTGTGGTCCCTGATGACGATCCTGCTTTTGGCGACGTGGTGTGAGGCTCGGCGGGGCTATAAGGATTTGGCCAAGTTTGCCCGGGGCTTGAGTCAACCTCAGCGCCGGGCCTTGCAGCAGTTCTCATTTTCACAAGCATGTAGTCCCGGCTTCAGCCGGTCGCCCCGTGAAAACCGGCTGAAGCCGGGACTACATGCGTGGAACAGACAGTGTCCTGAGTCAAAATGAGAACTGCTGTGTGCTGGGGGAATAGTCTGGTCAAACGCCTCACTGAGTGGCAGGTTCGGCCGCATTGTCAAACGCATGAAACTGTTGTTTTCGAAGCCACTCCTCTCGCGTCTGCGGCGGATCGGAATTCTGTGCGGGATGCTCGCGATGCTCGGGAGCGCCGGTCGAAACCGGGTGGAAGCCGGCACCAACCGATTTGGCTTTGCCGGCAAGGAGATTTATCCGGTCGATTTTGGGATCAGCCAGTTGCACGCGGCGGACCTGGACGGGGACGGATGGCAGGACCTGATCATTGTTAACAATCTGCGGTCCAAGATCACGCTGCTTTACAACCAGACTGGGCGCGCCCAGCCGGCGTCGCGCGTCGCGCCCGCGGGTCGGCGAGAGATCAATGAATTGCCCTCCGACGCCCGGTTTCGGATCGATTCCATCGCGTCGGAGAAACGAATATGGTCGATGGTGGTGGACGATTTGAATGGCGATCATCGTCCCGACATTGCGTATTTCGGAGAGCCGAAGGAGTTGGTGGTGCTGTACAATCAGGGGACCAATGGCTGGAGCGCGCCCAAGCGATGGCCAGTCGAGGACGCCATTCTCAATTTCAACGGCCTGGTCACGGGGGATCTCAACGGCGACGGCCGGACCGATCTGCTCTTGTTGGCGGAGGGCTACATTTATTGGTTCGCCCAAAATGGGCAACACGCGCTCGCGGAGCCGGAGAAGATCCCGTATTCCGGAACGATCTTGGCCGTGCAAGTCCTCGACATCCAGGGGGACGGGCGGGAGGACCTTCTCCTGTGCAATTGGGATACGCCCAATCCTTTTCGATTTCGCCTGCAAAATAGCGTCGGCCTGCTCGGACCGGAAATCCATTTCACCTTGCCGCCGATCCGGTCCTATTGGGCCGATGACTTGGATGGCGACCACAAAACGGAGGTGATGACCATTTCCCAGAAATCGGGCCGCGCGCAAATCTCGCATTTCGCGCCCAAACCAGCCGAACCGCTCTCGGGGGAGTGGCATCGGGGACAGTTCGAGTTGCTGCCGCTCAACAAAACAAGCAAGGCCAAACGCGGGCTGGTCTGGGCGGATTTGAATGGCGACCGGCTTCCCGACTTTCTGGTGGCGGAGCCGGAAAACGGCCAACTGACCGCCTATCTGCAAAAAGCGGACGGCACTTTGGGCCCACCCAAAACGTTTCCCACTTTGACCGGCGTCAGCGAGCTCGCCGCAGGTGATTGGGATGGCGATGGTCAGACGGAGATCTTCATGTTGAGCATCGATGAACGGCAGATCGGCGTGACTCGTCTGGAGAGCAACGGGCGCATCGCGTTCCCGACAATCCTGGCCACGGAAGGGCGCCCGTTGACGATGGCGATCGGCTCGTTGACGCCGAAGGCCAAGCCGTCGCTGGTCGCCATCGCCGACTTGGACGGAAAGCGCGAGCTGCAGATCATCGGGGCGGATCAAGAGGTTCGACGTCAAAAATTGAGCGCTAATTTCAAATCGAATCCGCGATCCGTGGCCATTCATGATGTCAATCAGGACGGCTTGGCCGATGTCGTGATTCTGGTTCCCTTCGAAAAGATCCGCGTCTTGCTCCAGGTCGAAGGAAAGGATTTCGACGAGCAGGAAGTGGCGCCGCCCGGCGGGAGCACGGATCAACCGTGGTTCAGCACGGCTGACGTGGATGGCGACGGCAAGGATGAACTCCTCCTGGCGCAAAAGAATTTTCTGCGCGCCGTCGTTTTGCAGCCCAACGCCGGCCCGGCCAACGGGGGCAAAAATTCCGGCTGGTCCTTCACGGTCAAAGACCAGATCAATGGCGTGGCGAGCAACTCCCGGATTGTCGCCGCCGCCGCCATGGAGAATGGAACGAATCGCGTGGCGTCGATCTTCTTGCTTGATGCCGAGCGCAAGTCGCTCACGTTATGCGAACGGGATGGGGCGGGGGTTTGGCAGGTCGTGCGGAACCTGCCGCTGCCCGTGGCCGATTTTCAAAGTCTGCGCGCCGTCGGCTTGGGCTCGAGCAAACCCAACAGCATCGCCTTCCTCGGAAATGGCGCGGTCGCTTGGATGAAGTTTCGCGGTCCGGTCTGGGAATTCTCCGAGCTGGATGGTTACGAGTCCCCGATCAAGGACGCTTACCTGCATGATGTGGTCTCGGGCGATCTGAACCAGGACGGACGAAAGGATCTGGTTTTTCTCGAGACCGGCAAGAGCTACCTCGACGTGGTCACCTACGAACCGCCCCATCAATTGGTGCCCGCCAACCGCTGGCAGGTCTTCGAAGAAAGGACGTTTCGGGCGCGCCGCGCCGATGCGGCCGAGCCGCGGGAAGCGCTGATCGTCGATCTCAATAACGACGGCAAGAACGATCTCGTGGTCGTGGTCCACGACCGCATCATTGTTTATCCGCAGGAATAGCGGGGAACCCATGGCGGCTCGGTGACCGTCCCCGCGCGGAGCCAACAGCCACCCCGTCCGTGAACCTCCTGGGTGGGGCGAGACTCGGTCGAGACTCGACACATCTGCGGGCTACCATTCCAGGGCTCGACGGAGTCTCACCCCACCGGTGGACGGGGTCCAGGGGTGTCACCCGGTTTGGGGGAATTCATTCCCGCTTCGAGGAGGTGGGAGCGAGAGGCCGCTCCTTCGACCATGGCGTCGTTGTGATCGAGACTCGGCTTCAACCGAAGATTCTGGTCAGGCGGGTCTGATCGTAGGCGCGACGTTGGGGGGAGGTCATCTTGTCGAAATCGGGCGACCCATCCGCGTGCTTCGGCCATGCGGGTCGATCACTCTTTGGTGCTGCCTCCGGCTGGACTGAAGTTCCGCTGGAACCCGTGGCGGAGGCTGGGTTTGAGCCGGAGACCGGGTTGTTCTGAATGGGGACCGTCGAACGGTTTCGCGCGGACGCGTCGTAGCTCATGGCTTGATCGGTCAGCTTGAGATCGTCCTCCACGGAGCGGTGGGGCTTGATGCCCTGGGCCTGCAGGACGCCGTGGTAAGCGCGAACGGCCTCGGCCGGCGGGATCTGGCCGTCCGTGATCAGTCGCAACATCTCGATGAACGCGAGCTGGTGCTCGGCTTGGTTGATCTTGCGGCCGAAAAGCGCGACCCGCGCGCCATATTTCTGGGCGTCATGGATGAGACGGAAGGCGTCGTGCGTGGTCCCGGCGCTCCCGCCCAGGATGCCGACGATCAGCTTGGGATCGTATTGGGCCAGCTCCTCCATGGCCTTGGGGCCGTGATAAACAATCTTCAGGAACAGGGGCCGCCCCGATTCGGGCACGCCCGCGAGGGTGCGGAGAATATTGTCATTGATGAACTCGCCAAGTTTCTCTTTGGGAATGCCGCTGTCCACGTTGGGATCGAAGACTTCGAGGAAATGGCGGAATTGCTTGCGTTCCGCCTCTTCGCGAAAGGACTTGTACCAAAGGAGCGCTTCGCGATCTTGGGCGAGTTCGTTGACGAATGTGATCGAGTAAAGCCCGAGGTTGGCCCCGGGAAAAGGCTGGGTTCCGCCCCGTTCGCACTCGATCTGTCCGCATTGGATTTGATCGATGGTCGCGCTGCGAAACGGCTGTGACGCCTCGCGCGTGTAGCAGCCCTGGCGCACCGCCCAGACGTCGGTCGTGTCATTGGCGCGGGCGGCGGGTGTGACGTGGGACTGTTTGAAAAGTCCTTCCTTGATGGTGAGCTGCTCGTTCACATAGGCGGACATCAGCATGATGTCCACCACGCCCTGGTGGGTGACCTCGCGGATGATATCGAGGAATTCCGGCAGATTGCGGTAACCGAATTCGTCCCGCGTCCAAACCTCTGGGGAAAATCGCGCCGGGCGCTCGCCCCGGGGCGACAAGTAGCCGCGCGGACCCGGAGCTCGCACCCCGAACGCCATGTCCGCGTCTTTCGCGTCGGCCAGGATGAAGGCGCGCGAAGCCGGGTGCGCTTTGATTTCCGCGAGTTTGGCGTCGAGGGATTTCATGGTGAAATGGCGGACATTCGACTAAGCCCCGGACGACGGTTTCGCCCCGGCCATGATTTGATCGGTGATCGCCCGGACGGCAGCTTCCGCTTCCGGGTCGAAGCCGACGGCGGCCTCGGGTTTTGGGGGGACGGCGCACGACACGCCGGGACGCCATTCCTCGTTGTCGCACAATTCGCATTCTTTGAGCCCGATGCGCGGGTCGGGAATCCCGAGGCTCTGTTTGATCTTGAGCAGATCCTGGAGCTGGGTCGGCGTCATGGTCTTCGCGGGAGCGCCGAGCTGCGCGGTGACAAGGATGGTCCGGCAGTAGGCTTCGAGAATCTCCATCTTGAAGTAAGCGTCCTCCACGCCCAGATGGCTCCACGAGACGACACCATGATTGGCCATCAGGATCGTGTTGTGCTGATCCACCAAGTCGGCCACGAGCTGACCCATTTCCGGTGTGCCGGGTGTGCGATAGGGCGCGACCGCCACCGAGGCGAAGACTTCATACTCCGGGATCATGCAAGTGGGCGGGGCAACGCCAGCGATGGCGAATCCCGTGCTGTAAGGCGGATGACAATGGACGGTGGCGACCGCGCGCGGCTGGCGCTTCATGATCTGCAAGTGCATGAGAATTTCGCTGGTGCGCTTTTTCGCCCCGGCGAGCTGGTTGCCTTCGAAATCCACCAGGCACATGTCCTCCGGTTTCATGAAGCCCTTGCTCACCAGGGTTGGCGTGCAAAGGGCGACGTCTTGACCAACCCGGATGGCGATATTACCGCCATTGCCATCCACGTAAGCGCGGTGCCAGAGGCGTCGGCCCACCTCGCAGATCTGCAGTTTGAGGTCGTGGCATGGGGAGGAACGGAAGTAGGCCTCCAATTCGGCCGGAAGGCTCTTTGAGGTCAGCGTTGGCGCGGGCGCCGCCGGTGGCAGCGCTGCGACCGGGCCCGCCGAGGTGGGGGAGGACTTGCCGTTCCCCCGGACTTCCAGCTCGCGCAAGAGATCGCGGGCGGACGGGGTGAGGATGGCCTCGGGAGGCAACTCGTTGGGGGTGCCGCCGCGGCGCAGCAACTCTTCAATGTCTTTCGCGCTGATGACTGTTTTCATGAAGGGAAATCGGTGGCGTGCTAATCAATCGGTCCTGGGAAAGGTGAATAAAAAATCTCGTCCACGAGCGCGGCGTTGACGGCGTCGATGGGAGTGGGTTGATCGAAAGGCTGGGCCGCTTCACGCCCTTCGACGTAGCCAATGGTCTGGCCGAGGCCGCCCCCCAGTTTGTCGTAAACGACCAGGCTCGGATCCTTGCTCAATCCGGCGGGGGTTTCGCGGCCTCGTTGGTAATGCTCGCGAGTGAACGGGGTGACGATGAGCCAGCGCGCGCCTTCGAGCGAGGGCACGGTCTTGCTCAGGGTCACGCGGCCGATGACAGCGCCAAGTTTCATACGAGCTCTATTAGGTCACACCGGGACGCCCGGCTCTTTTTCATCGACGATGCCAATAATCATCCAGCGGGCCGGACTGTTGTCGTCGCCCACGGCTTTGCGCGCGGCCATTCCATCCGAGGAGATGATGACGCGCTGGTGCAGGCCCGCGCCGTGGGGATCGATGGCGACTTGGGGCGCGCCTTCCGGATGGCCGGCGTGGTCAATCGGCTGGCAAATGACCAGCCGCCAACCCTCGAAGCTCGGATGCTTGCGAGTGGCGACGACATTGCCTTCAACATGGGCGAGGTACATGGCCTTCGGGCTTAATAGATCCGCAAATTGTCCACCATGACGCAGCGGCGGACGCGGCAAAACGTCTTGGGATTGGTCACGCCCTCGCCGGTGGGAGTGGCGATCGAATAGCTCAGGTAGCCTTCGCCGCCCAAGCCGAGGCCCGCCATGCACGGCCCGTTCTTGATGAACAAGGTGGTGTCGAGGGCGCGGCCCATGGCCGTCATCGCTTCGACGTCATGCGAGTGAATGATGCTGGTGTGCTTGTAGGCGTGCTCCGCTTCGATTGATCGGGCAATGCCTTCCTCCACCGATTTGACGCGCACGATGGGCAGGAAAGGCATCATCTGTTCCTCGACGACGAACGGATGTTGCGCGTCGGTCTCGGCAAAGAGAAGCTGCGTTCCCGAAGGAATGTTCAGTCCCGCGGCCCGAGCCAGGACGATCGGATCTTTGCCGATGAAATCCTTGTTGACCGAGGCGTGGGCGCAGCCGCCGCCTTGGCCTTCTTTAAAAGTAAAGGCCGCTTTGGTGAGCGCGTCGAGTTGCGCCGAATTCAGTCGGATCGCCCCGTTCTTCTCCATCTCGGACATGAGTTGGTCGGCGATGGATTCCAAGGCGAACACTTCCTTTTCGCCAATGCAGAGCAGGTTGTTGTCGTAAGCCGCGCCCTGAATGATGGCTTTGGCGGCGCGCTTCATACAGGCTGTGTCATCGACCAGGACGGGGGGATTGCCGGGGCCGGCGCAGATGGCGCGTTTGCCGGTTTGCATGGCGGCCTTGACGACGCCCGGTCCGCCGGTGACGAGCAATAAGCGCACGTCCTCATGCCGGCAGAGCGCGTTGAAGCTGTCCATGCTCGGCTTCTCCACGATGCAGGCAATGTTCTCGATGCCGGTCTCGCGGTAGATCGCCTCGTTGTAGGCGCGAATGGCCAGGGCGGCGCAGCGCGCGGCCGCGGGATGGGCGTTGAAGACGACGGCGTTCCCAGCGGCGGCGATGTTCACGATATTGCCGCTGAGCGTCGGGATGGAGTGAGTGCTCGGCGTGATGGCTCCCACGACGCCAAAGGGTGTGTATTCTTCGAGCGTGATCCCGTGGTCACCGCTTCGTCCGTCGGGGCGAATCCAATCGACGCCCGGGACCAGCTTGATGATTTTCAGTTTCTCGATTTTGTGGTCGAGCCGGCCGATCTTCGTCTCCTCGAGCTCGATGCGCCCCCACGGCTCGGCGTTGGCATCGGCCATGGTCTTGATGATCTCTTCGATCTTGCGCCGGGCGGCGACGCCCTTCTTCTTCAGTTGCTGAAAGGCTTCCTGGGCCGCGGCGCAGGCCTCGTTGGCATCCTGAAAGACTCCGAACTTGCCTCGCAATCCCGGGGCCGTCGAGGTGCCTCCCCCTTTCCCACCGCAGCCGCAGCCGGGTGTGGACGGAGCCGGCGCGGGCGCCGAAGGCTTGGGCGCGGCATGGCCCAAGCGCCCGAGGACTTCCGCGACCACATCGCGGATCAAAGTTTCGTTAATGGCGGTACTCATAGGTCAGGAATTAGCGGGTTAAAATGCGCGACTTGAATTCAGAAGGAGACGTGTACTAGACTGTGTCGTTGGAAACGAAATCAAGTATGCCGCAAGCCATCCAAGTTGAAATGCCGGGCGACCTTGCCAAGTTCCGGCTGCCCAAGGGTGTCGCAAAGCGATTGCAGACGTTACTGGACAAGCAAGACGAAGGGCAGGCGCTGACAGCAGCCGAGAAACGCGAAGCCGAAGGCTTGGTGGACCTCGCCGACCTGCTCGCCCTCCTGCGCCTTCGCGCTCAACGCTTGAAACACAGGTCCTCGCGAATGCGTTGCCGTCCGGGATTGATGATTCGATAGGAATTCTCATCGCAACTGGCTCACGGAAGGGCATTCATGCCGACGACCTGGGCGAGCGAGCGCTGCCGGGAATCAAGACTCAGAAACTCGGTTCTTCCCAAGACGCGAGCGCTGGCAACATGGAGCAGATCAAGAGTACGGACTCCGATCGTGGACACAAACTGGTCACACAACGAGGCAGCCTCGGCGTAGAGAACAGATTCATCCACTTCAATGTTCTCCAAAGTCCCGTCCTCAATGTCTTGTTGAAAAGACGACCAAGCAGATGCTCGCTCGGCTTCAGTGATTTCCTGCCGAAACACGTTCAATCGGAGAGCGGTCCTGAACTCCAAACCCACTAATCGAGTGACTGGCAACGGCTCGAAGATCTTCGTCATCGCCACCGAAGCCATTGGAGAGGTTGTTTCCTGAAGGTGCAGAGAAATCAAAAACCCAGTGTCGGCGTAGTACTTCATCGTTCGCCCTTCATGAGGTCACGAATCGCGGCAGATGTATCCGCACCGATTACCTTATCACCGAAAATGCGCTTCAGGCGGGCGGCGTAGTCCGGATGCTGCACCCGGCGAAACGGCGGCGAAATCACCGCTACGGGGTGATCATTTTCAAGGACCTGGACTTCTTCGCCTGATTTCACCCAATCCAACACAGTGCTGAAATCTCGTCCCACGTCATGCACAGTCGCTGTTTTCATAGGTTGTATTGTCTTTGCGAATCCTGTTCCGGTCAATGGACTCCGGAGTCAACCGGCGGTTTTCGCGCTGTAAATCTCTTTCCCGAGCACGTCCACGGTGTCCACGATGCCGATGATGACGGCATCGACCGGAGCCTCTTTGAGATTGGGCGCCAGCCGGGCTGAGCTGCCCTGGCAGAACATGACCATTTCGCCAATGCCCGCGCCCACGCTGTCCACAGCGATAATAGTGTTGAGCCCGGGGCGGAATTTCGTCGGATCCTTCTCGTCCACCAATTGCGGCCGGAGGAGGAGGAGCTTGCGCCCGCTCATGTTCGGATCCTTTTTGGTCGCGACGACGGAACCTTCGACTCGGGCGAGGAACATAAATGGGTCAGGGGTCAGTAACCAGCGGTCAGTAGCCAGTTAGCAGTGTTCTGTAATCAGTTTTTGCGGACGCTTGGCGTGATGCGGAATCACTGATCACGGGTCACTGGTCACTGGCAACTGGTTCACTTTCTCTTCGGCAGCACGGTTTCCACATCGGCGTGGGGGCGGGCGATGACATGGACGCTGACGAGTTCGCCCTTGATGGCCTTGATGGCTTGGGCGCCGGCGTCGGTGGCGGCTTTGACGGCTGCGACATCGCCGACGACGACGGCGGTGACCAGGGCGTTGCCGACCTGGATCATGGGGCCGGCGAGTTCGACATTCGCGGCTTTGAGCATGGCGTCGGTCCCTTCGACGAGAGCGACGAGTCCACGCGTTTCGAGCATTCCAATGGCTTGATGAGACATAATTCCGATGGCGAGTTGGGGGTTGGGAGTTGAGAGCAAAAAGGGTTAGTTCTTCGATTTTTCCAGAAAACGTTGAACTTCGCGGGCCACGACCAATTCCTCGTTGGTGGGGATGACCAGGACCTGAACGCGCGAGCCGGGAGCGCTGATGACCGCTTCCCGGGCTTGAGTTTGTTGATTGGCGGCTGAGTCCAACTGGATGCCGAGCTGATCCAGGTTCGCGCAAATCGCTTGGCGAAGTTCGGTGCGATTCTCGCCAATCCCGGCGGTGAAGACCAAGGCATCGGCTCCGTTGAGCTGAAGAAAATAGGAACCGATCCAATGCCGGGCATTATGGACAAAGACGTCGAGGGCGAGCTGAGCTGAAGCGTTGCCTGAAGCGGCGGCCGCCTGAATGTCCCGAATGTCGTTGGAAACGCCGGAGATGCCCTTCAGGCCCGATTCTTTGCAGAGCTGACGCTCCACTTCATCGACCCCGAGTTGCAGGCGGCGCAGGACAAAGGGAATGGCGAAGGCATCCAGGTCGCCGACCCGGTTATTATGCGGGAGTCCCGACTGTGGGCTCATGCCGAGACTATTGCCGAGGGCCAGGCCGTTCAAAATCCCGGTGATCGACGAGCTGCCTCCGAGATGGCACGAGATGACCCGCAGATCGGGCGGGGCGACGGGCGTCGAGCCGTTGTCCACGTAGAGACGTCGCGCGCGCTCCGCGACATCGGCGCGGCCCAAGAGGGTGGCGGAACGTTCCGCGATAAATTTGTGGCTCGCGCCGTGAAATCCCCAGCGTCGCACCCCCGCGCGGTGCCAGGACTCGGGGACGGCGTAGCGCATGGCGGCTTCGGGCGCCCATTGATAAAAGGCGGTCTCGAAAAGTCCGATCAACGGCGTGCCCGGCATGCGCTGGGCGAAGAGCCGAATGCCGGTGATGTAAGGCGGATTGTGGGCCGGGGCGATGCCATTGAACGCCTCCATGGCCTGCACGACGGATTCGTCGAGCCGGACGCAGCCATTGACGCCCCGCGCCATGACCGTTTTGAATCCGACCGCCGCCAATTCGCTTTCGCGGGCGATCGCCCCGGATTTCAGGAGTTCGGCCAGACAATCCTCGATGGCCTTGGGGTAATCGCTGACTCGCTCGAAGCCGCCCTTGTGCAACATCGTTTCCCGATCCTGCGAGAAATCGAAGAGGCGCCACTTCAGCGAAGTCGAACCCAAGTTGGCCACCAGGATCTTCATTAAGGCATGAGTTATGAAGTATAATGTATGAAGGATGAAGCATGAGCGGAGCGCCGGGCCGGGAGAATCGGCCTCATCCGGCGCGCTTACTCAATCCTCTCCTTCGCAATTCATGCTTTCCGGTTACTGCAGCCACTTGCCGAGGACGGCCAGACCTTCATGCGGGCGGGGAATGACCTGCACGCTGATGACCTGTCCGACCTGGGCGGCGGCGGCCGCGCCGGCGTCGGTGGCGGCTTTGACCGCGGCGACGTCGCCCCGAAAGAACCCGGTGACGTAGCCGCTGCCGACCTTTTCCCATCCGGTCAGGGTGACGTTGGCCGCTTTCAGGGCGGCATCGCAGGCTTCGAGCAACGCGCAGAGGCCTTTGGTTTCGATCATTCCGACAGCTTGTTGAGCCATAAAAGAGTTGAGAGTAAAGGGTTGAGAGTGAGGGGAGACGCTCGGGTCTATTTGGCCGGCTTGGCGGGTTCCCCCAGGAATGCCTTCAAGAGATCTTCATGGGGTCGGGCCAGGATATGAGAGCTGACGAGCTCGCCCACTTTGGCGGCGGCTTTGGAGCCGGCATCGACGGCCGCTTTTACGCTGCCGACATCGCCTTTGGCCAGCACGGTGATCAAGCCCCCGCCGATCGAGATCGTTTTCACCAGTGTGACATTTGCGGCTTTCACCATGGCGTCGCTGGCTTCGACGCTGCCGACGTATCCTTTGGTTTCGATCATTCCAAGTGCATCACTCATAGTTTTTCTTTAGGTTGTAAGTTGAGAGTTAAAATCTGAGTCATTTCACCAGCTCGCAAGGCGTCTGCGGCTGCAGGTTGCAGGCATTGCCCTCGTCCGTGTCGATGTGGACTTCGAGCTTGAAGCTCTTATCGACGCGCACGAGCAGCTTGTCGAGGGACACTCCACAGAGCCCCGAAATCTTCAATCTCATTTCGTCGCCGCTTTTCACGCCGTAAAAATCGGCGTCGCTCGGATGCATGTGAACGTGGCGCAAGGCTCGAATCACACCCTCGGGCATTTCGAAAAATCCGGCGGGTCCCATCAACATGCAGCCGATCGTGCCTTGGATGTTTCCGGAGGGCCGCAGCGGGAGATCAAAACCCAGCGCGATGCCGTCCGTATAGGCGAGCTCGACTTGGTTGAGCGTGCGGCAGGGTCCCAGGATCCGCAGGTTCGAGATCATGCGACTGCGCGGACCGATCAGGGTGACTGTTTCTTTGGCGGCGAACTGGCCCTCTTGGTAAAGCCACTTCCAGGGGGTCAACTGATGGCCCTTGCCAAAGAGAGCCTCGACGGCCTCCTGGGTGAGGTGGCAGTGCCGGGCGCTGACATTCACGACCAGCGGGTTGGGTGCGGCGGCGGCGCGCGGCAATGGTCTTCCCAAGCGCTGATAGACCGCTTGGCGAACCCAGTGTTCGACCACCGGACGATGGAGAGTTGAATCGGTTGCAGCCATATACGGATCCAAATGCGAGGCGGGTTTTCGTCTTTTTTGCCGAACTTGTCAAATAAATTATTGCAACATCTTCCAAAATCTACCAAATTATGGCTCGAATGCAAGCCGAAGAGCGCCAGAAGCGGATCGAAGACTATCTCCAAGAGGTTGAATTTGCCTCGCTTGAGGAGTTGGCCAGGAAGGTGGCCGCTTCGCCCTCGACGGTTCGGCGTGATCTCACCATTTTGGAGGCTGGCGGGACGGTTCGACGGACCCACGGGGGCGCTCGCGTGGTCAATCCGCGCACTGATGAGTTCACGTTCTCCGCTCGGGACACCCATCAACTCGCCGAGAAAGAGGCGATCGGCCAGGCCTGCGCGACCCTGATCAAACCCAACCAAACCGTCATCATCGACGCGGGCACGACCTGCTACCACGTGGCGCGTTACCTGGAAAACAAATCGCCGCAAATCGTGACTAACTCGCTCCCGGTGGCGAATCTGTTCGCGGCCGCGAACCGGCTCGAGGTGATCGTCTCGGGCGGGGTCGTTTATCCACGATTAGGGGTTTTGGTGGGACCGCTGGCGGTGGAGTCGTTTTCGAAGATTCACGCGGACGTGGCCGTGATGAGCGCTGGCGGGATCACCTTGGAGGGCATCACCAATTCCCACGGGCTTCTGGTCGATATTCAACGCGCTATGATTCGCGCCGCCCAGAAGGTCATATTCTGTTTCGACCACACGAAGTTTGGACGTCGATCGGTTTCGCCGACGTGTGATTTGGGGGATGTGGATACGATCGTGACGGATCGTTTGGCGCCACTCGAACTGGTCGAGGCTCTGCGAGCGCGTGAGATTGAAGTGATGGTGGCGGCGCGGTGAGGGGACCCGCCGATCACGGACCGACCTGGTTGGCCTCGATCCTGACCTCGTTCTTACTGCCGATGATCGCTTTTCCTTCGATCCGGCCGTTGGCGAAAGCCTGGTAATTGCCGGTGAAGACCACGCGTTGCCGAAGACTGCGGTTTGTTCCCGTGGCCTGGAAGAAAAAGGCCTCGGAGTCGAGCCCCTGGGTGCGGTTCGGTGCTGCGACGTCGGAATCGGATGCAGCCGTCCGGACGACGATGGTTTCGCTCGTGTCGCGGACGAGCGGTTCGGGTGCGACACCGGACCGGGTTTGAGCGGGAGGTTGGCTTGGGGCGGGAGGACTGTTTTGGACGGATCCATTGTAGATGGAACCATCAGCGTCAATCACGAGCACGTTGCTGCCGTCTCGTTGAATTTCGAACGATTGGAGCACGTTGGGGAGGGGGGGAGAATTGAAGTTCCGGCGAAACCGCGCCCGCGAATCCGCTTGGGCAAATTGTCCTTTCGAACCCTTGGCCAGTCCATTAGCGAAAGTGAAGGACCGGTCGTTTGCGACCGAAGCCAGAGCCGGTGAACGGGCCGGAACAGGCTCCGACCGGAGTTGAGGAGCAGGTGAGGCTTTGGCGGGCGTGAGTGAATTCAAAGCGACGCGTTCGAGGCGGGAGTCGTTCTTCTCGGCCAGAGCCGGCGCAGGAGCGGGGGCGGCCGTGAAAATCGCCAGAGGTGCCGAGACGGGCGCTTGGCTTGGAGAAGGAATGGGGCTCTCGGGAGCGGCTGTTTCCGGGGATTTCGGGAGCGCCTTCGAATCGTTGCCCCTTTCCGGTGTCTGGGGTGGATGTCGTGTGTCGCTGGCCTGGGCCAGATCAAGTCGCGTTGCAGGGTGACGATCGATCCGGAACCAGATCAGCGACATGACGGCGAGGAGAACGAGCGCCGCCCCGCCCAAGGCGAGCCGCGGCCAGAAAGCGGCCAGCCCCTGGAATCGAGTTCCGAGCTTGGGCTGTTGGGAAAGGGTTCGCGCGACTTCAGACTGGAGGAGCCGTCGCGTGGCCCCGTCCATTTCCAGAGAGGTGCCCGCGTCGGTGCGCCGCTTCAGGGCGTAGGCCTTGAGGAGCTCGTCCATCCGTTTCTCTGGGTCGGTTGACATAAGGCCGCTCCGTTAGACGGAAAAAGGCGTCGATTCCTCCGTGGCGGAGCTTGACCGGACCATGGTTTCGAGGCGGTCGAGACATTTACTGAGGCGAGAGCTGACCGTCTTGGGGTTGAGTTTGAGGGTGACAGCGATTTCATCGTAGCTCAAGTCACCAAAATAGCGGAGCTCGATGACGTCGCGGCAAGGATCGCCCAAGCGGTCCAAGGCCTGGCGAATCTGGCTCATTCGTTCCGAGGTCATCAATTGTTGGTCGGGCTGAGGCGAAGCCGCCGGAGGATCGAGGGTCAGGCCGGTTTCCGGATCTTCCGCCTGCAAGGAGAGCGGTGTCTGACCGCCGCCGCGCTTGGCGGCATGTTGACGCTCTCGAAAATCCCGGGCTTTATTGCCGGCAATCCGAAAGAGCCACGTTTGGAACTGGCTGTTCCGGGCAAACGACGCGAGATTCTTGATCACGGAGAGAAACGTCTCCTGGCAAATCTCCTCCACGTCTTCGCGCGAGAAATCGGAGCCAAGCTGGAAGACAAAACGGCCGGTCGCCGCATAGTGCCGGTCAAACAGCTCGTTCCACGACGCGGGATCGCCGGTGGCGCACCGGGCCAGCAACTCAGCTTCGGCAAAGGAACTCATCGAACAGAACGCGACGATTCGCGGGCGCGGTTCGGCCCAGCCGGGCTCGCGTCGCTCAATTCCCGGATTTCAAATTGACGTTGCCCTTCCGCTGCATATTGCTCAAGGCATCCGGGCTGGCTGTCTGGACCGCCGATGCCGGGTCGGAGATCACCCCGTCTTCGTTGACCCAAACTCGTCGCGGCAGCCGGCTGCCGGTTTCCGAGGGCAAGGTCATGTAGTGACCTCGTCCTGATTCCTCCGCCGCCTTTTGTGGGGTGTTACTGCATCCAGCCAAAACAACCGCGGCCGAAACCGCCAGCCAGGCCAAGGCGCTCTCTCTGATTCTCATAGTCTCAATCATGTTCTCCGATTCGCCCGATCCAATTCTTCGATCACGGCGCGCTGCGCGGATCCCAGGATGGCGAGTTGTTCGGGCGTCGGCCGTGAGTTCTTGGGCATGGTTTCGGCCAAGCGCATCAGTTGCCCAAATAGAATTTGCGCCAGCGCCGGCTGGGCACCGGAGCTAAGATAGCGGTCGAGGGCCGATGGCGTCGCTTGCTTGAGGGCTTTGGTCAATGCCGTCGTCTCTCGGAGAATGGCGTCGCGGAGAACAAAACGAGGAACATTGAATCCTCGCGTTCCGGCCGGCACGAACGCGCGCCAGATTTGCAGCAGCGACGGGACCACCAGGTTAAAGGCATCGTTCTTCACCAATCCGACGGTAATTTCATCCACGTCGGAGAGGAGAGTGCAGCCTTCCCCTTCCATCGCCTCAATGGCTTCAGCCGCGCTTTCGTGCTCGTCCACCGCGGCGCGGAGGCGCTCATTCACTTCCTCGACCGTGAATGGGCGGTCCGGCAAACGCGGTGCCCGCGGCAGCGCGGGATCCATCAGCCGAACCTCGATCTCGTCCCCATCATCATCGTCGTCTTCCGCCGGTTCTCCGGAGGCCTCGCCGGGCTTGAAGGTTCGGGGTTGGCGCCCCGCGGGCGGCGGATCGAAGAGAATTTCGTCCAGGCCCAATTCGCGCAGCATCCAATTCACGTCGTCCCGTCCGCCCGTTTCGAGGTTGTGCTCGTCGCAGCGCCGGACGCGTTCTTTCATCAGCCGGACGAGTTTTGGTCGCAGCACCGGATCGCGGGCCGCCTCGCGAGGAGTCCGTCCGTCCAGGGCGGGGATGGCGTGGTCAAGAAACTCGCGGTCCATGGCGACCCTGAGGTCTCGTTCCATTTCGCTCTGCGACTTCGGAGTGACGGGCATGGGCACGCGCGCGGCGGAAAAAAGGATTTTGTTTGGTTCAGCCACGAGCCGAGGCGGCACCAGCGACAGGTCGGGTTGGGGATCCTTCTGGGCCAGCATTTGGGCGAAATCATCCAGCCTTTCGCCCGTGAAGCGCACTCGATCCCCCATGCGCTGCTCAAATCGTCGGCGCAGGACCGCCAGCCGCTCCGCGCCCATCGCTTCCACCCGCCAATGAGATTGACCAAGCAAAACTCTGCCCAAAACCGCCTCGCCTGCGGGCGTCGGACTTTGGGCCAGTCCCGGATTCTCGTCACCGACAAACCAAACTCGGGCGTCGGCGAAGCCTTCGCGCCGCTCGCCTTCACTCAGATCGTCCGCGTTCACGTTGGGTTCGTCATCCAGGACTTCGCCACAAGCCGCGAAGGGCCCTTTCAATTCATAGACCGCCTTGCCGAATTTCGCGTCGATGCCGGCGAACATCATGCGCCTGTGCTCCAGGCTCACCGCCGTCAATGATTGACCGACCCGCGGGAAATGTTCCGCCAGCCAGCGGCGCAGCGGCCCTTCCTCGGTCGGGCCGCCCCAATGACGCACCACTTCGAGGAGCACCTCCCGCGGCTCGAAGTCAGAAATCTCCGGCAGCAGTAACGCCGAGCCAAACATCCGCTGATAATGCGGCAGCGGGTAGGCCCAGCCCAGTCCGACTGAAAACCGCGTGGCTATTGACGCAAGGGAGCGGTCCCGGATGATGAACGGCCGAGGTTGCGCTTCCAAGAGGTCCACGACCTCAATCTGCTCGGCATCGAGCACGCGATGAACTTCGAGCAATACGACCCGCAGCCCCATTTTTGCGCGCAGCAGCACCCGTCCGTCGTTCTTCAACCCCGGGAAACCCGCCTGTTCCCAGCGCTGCGCACAGGTGCGGCCGTCGGCGTCGGTCTGATACAAGAAGCGCCAGACAATCAGCGCATGCAGGTCCTGTTGCGACGAGGAACGGATGGCCGATTGAAATCGTTGGGTCAACGCGGATCGATCCGTCGAATCCTCCTTCAGTCGCGCCAGCGATAACCCGTCCAGTCCCTCTTCGAGTTCGAGCAATTGGCCGTAATTGGCCGAGGCAAACGGGCTGAAACCGCAGTCCGCCGGGCAGGCGAACCGGCTGCCGCGTCCCTCGCCGCACTCGGCTGGCGTGATCTCGCGCCCCGCGGCCGGGCAATGGCGTTTTTTGGAAGCTTTGCTCATTCGAATCGTCGGCGAGGATGGCATCGTACCCTGGCAAACGCCAGTGCGGATTGTTCACCGCCCAGCCTTGCCGGCTCGCTTTGGGACCATGAACCTGAAGGGGCGATGGGGAGCGCGGGCGTCTCGCCTGCTGGGTTCGGCGTCCCGCCGAACCCTCGTGGAGGTGGATCCGTTTGATTCCGGTCGGCGAGACGCCGACCGGTGCAGCCGGGACGGCCGCGCTCCCCACTCAGACAACCTCGTTCCATGGAGAGCTTCCCTTCGCTTGGCGCATGCATCGGGACCATGAATCCATCCAACGGTGGGGCGAGACTCCGTCGAGCTCTGGAATCTTGGTCGGCCAAAAAGTCAGGGTTCGACGGAGTCTCACCCCACCGCAGGTTCATGGAGAGCGGACACCTCCAAAAATCGGACGT
>CAYHFE010000039.1:0-25438 GCA_964355375.1 uncultured Verrucomicrobiota bacterium | reverse complement strand
AGCCACACATCGAATGGCGGCATAAGGGTCGTCCAACATCTGTCCTAACACCGGAGCAATCCAGTTCGTTCCAGAAGCCCGCAACGCGGGAGCCCAACTGAAATGCCACGCCATCAGGACGCGCTGGCCGGCGTCTCCCGAAAGCGCCAATCTCGGCGCGTGGGCCACCAAGGCGGTATTCTTCGGCAGCGCCGGTTCGGCCTGGCCAAACCAATCTTTCAAACGGCCGGCCGTCCACGAGAGAGTCCGATCGAGGTGACAGAGATTGCACGCATTCGGGCGGCCGGTGGCCAATTCATCAGCCACACGCGGACTGCTCATCTGATGGCTTCGGATCGCTTTGAGCACGCCGTAAGTGGTGTGAGGCATGTGGCAATTGTAGCACTCACTCCCGGTTGAATTGGCGGAATGCCGGGTGTGGGCGACCAGCCGAGCTTCCTCACCCAACGCTTCGTGGCATTGCACGCAGACGCCATTCCCGGTCCGGTTGCGCGAAAGCAAATCGTCAGGCTCGCTCTCGTGCATGGAATGACACGAGAAGCACGTGAATTTTCCCCCTTGATAACACGGAGATTCCAGCAGCCCGTTGTACTCCCGACCGCTGACGCGAATCATGCCGTCCGACCAGAAGTAGTCATAGAGCAAGTCCGGGCTGCGTTGGAGGAATTCCGCCAAACCGCGGATCGCATCGACCCGCGCGGGTCGAATGATCGGCGTGGTCTCCTCGAGACGGTCGCCGGGGCGATAGCGGAATCCATTCCGTCGCCAGGTTTCGGACTTGTCGATCCATTTCATGGAATGGCAGAAGGCGCAGACTTCGGAAGCGCGCGCGGGATCGATCTTTTTGGGGTGAACAATTTCCGCGCGCAAGGTCTGCGCCTCGAGGGCGATCGTCCGGTTCTGTTCCGCCAAGCGGGCGTTGGAGTGCCGCTGTCCAGGTCCATGACACGCTTCACAAGAAATCCCCATCTCTCCGGCCCGGGTATCGACGGTGTGGGTGTCGTTATCCACTCGCGGCTCAACTCCGGTCGCGTGGCACCGGCTGCAGACCACATTCCAAATCTCCGCGCGATGAACGGCATCCGGTGGACGGACAAAGGTCGAGTTGCGCGGCACCCACCGCGCTTCCGGAATCAGCCAGGTAAAAGGAAACCCAACTTGCGTATTGCCGTCGCCTCCCGGAAGCCAGAAGACCTGCATGTGGTGCGACCCGGTTACGAGGCTCACTCGAACATCCATCGCTTCCGGGACCGCTTGACCCGCCGTCATTGATCCCATCCGCTCCATCCGCACCCAGAACTCATTGCTTTTCTGAGACAGCGTAAACCGGGTTGAATCGTTGGTCAGAACCACATTTTTGAAGTTGGCTTGGATTGCCGCGACTCCAGGAATCTGTGTCATCGTCCGGTGATACGTTCGATGCCAACTGGTGAACTGATCCTCATGACAGGATCGACACGCCTTCGAGCCCACGTAGCCCTCGGGTCCGCCGACGTGCGGCAACTGGGTGGCGAGATCGGCGGCGGCGTTCGTGGCCGCGGCGAGCCCCGTCTCAGGCGCCGCGACTGGATCAGAGGCGAGCGGTGAACTGACTTGGCGCGAACATCCAGAGAAAAGACAGACCGCGGCAAGAAGCCCGACGCCCCAACACCCAATCCTCCCCAACTTTCTCGCTAGATTGGGTGGCGTGCCGGATCGAAACAAAGGTTTCCTCTCCCTGAACCGTGGTTGTTTGAATGGGGAGCGCGGCCGTCCCGGCTGCACCGGTCGGCGTCTCGCCGACCGGAACCAACCCGGGGCACTGCCACGAGGGTTCGGCGGGACGCCCGCGCTCCCCATCGCACCTTCAGGTTCAGGGCCACGATTCACGTCCCATCGTTGGAGGTTTTCCCTGAACCTCGGGGCGGGGACGGCTCGTCGCCACCTGACTCCCCGGAGCGAGCCGCCCCCGCCCCGGTTCACAAACTTCATGCGCGAAGAATCGTTTCGAGGAATTCTCATCCCGGAGGAATGACTTCGATCCTGCAATGGTTGCAACACTCTCAACTCAAAAGGATACAGCAAAGCGTGAACTCAGGTCACCCGCTCCGAGGCCAGAATCAGCGCCGTTCCTGTATCGAATGACTACTCGAGACGCTATAGTATTGGTCAACCTCCGGCCTTTGCAACGTCAGGCTCCGACCATTTGGCCAACGAATCTCCACTTGATCCAGGTGAGTGACCGAGCCCAAACCGAAATGCACGGTGTTGGCTTGCTGCGAGCGAAACGAGTCCCCCGTCACGATCCCACGGGTCGTCACGACGCTCCCGTAACGAAGCGTGACTCGCGCGCCCACGGGCGAATGGCCGTGGCCTTCTTCGCGAAACCGAAATCCAATCCAATGCCCACGGTCCTCCAAGGTGTTGCGGAACACCCGCAGCGTTTGCCTGATCTCCGGCCAAACCTCAAACGTTGTGACCAGCAAATCCATTCTCCCGTCGCCATCCAAATCGTCCGCCACAACATTGCGCGAGTCTTGACCGAGGGCGACACCCAAGAGGTGCCCCGCCTCGAAGAACGATTGGCCGCCTTGATTCAAGTAAAGCCGGTTTCGTTCGTGGCCACCGTAAGAGAGTTCCTTGCCCCGGGTGCGGGCGAATTTCGAGCCAAAGTAAGCATTCACCACGACGTTGGTCTGGGAGTCTCCGACGTAAATATCGTGGAGCCAGAACTGTGGTTCGTACTCTTCGACCGATTGCCGGCTGGTGTGACCGTTGGCAATATAGACATCCGGAAATCCGTCATTGTCGTAATCCGCCACCCCGCTTCCCCATGACCAACCGGAACGGGCGATGGCATCGTTGAGGGAGGTCTGTTGCAGAAACGGTTTGCCGGATTGGGCCAGGAAAAGGCGATTGCCGAACGTCATCTCCGATCGCATGGCCCGCCGCTTTGGGTCCTCCGAACGCTCCAATCCGAGGTGCCCCAATCGATCCGCGGTCGGTGAGTTCATCCCAATCATGAGCACGTCCAACCGGCCATCAACATTAAAGTCCGCCAGAGCGTGCGACATGCCGAACGCCCGGCGTTCCCCCACCCATTGATCCGTGACATCCGTGAAATGGCCGCGGCCGTCGTTCGCATGAAGATCAATCCCGGCAAAATCGCTGACCACGACCAGATCCAAGTCGCCATCCGCATCCAGGTCGGCGAAGGAGCTGCTATAAGTCCGACGGTGGCGTTTGGCCCCAAGCCCGGACGCCTCCGTAGCGTCCGAGAATCCGCCCTGGCCATCGTTCAGCAGGAGATACGACGGATTTCCATCGTTGGCATCGTAGTAAGGCGTCGGCATCTGCCCGCGCTCGTAAGGCACTTTGTATTGGCCCAGCCAAAGATCAAGATCGCCATCCTGATCGATGTCGCCGCAAGTCATGGCTTGCGCATACTTCAAATGGGGAGTGATCGACCAAACGAGGCGTCCGGGCTGATCAAACACGCCGTTCGTGGAACCGTGAAACAAATACAATCCTTCAAATTTGGCGCACAAATAGTCGGCCGCGCCGTCGCCATCGAAATCCGCGATCAATCCGGTGAAGATTAGTCCCGGCGACTCCCGGCACAGCGGCTCGGATTCGTAACGGTTGGCCGAGCGGCGTCGATAGACCAGATTCTTGGCCGCAAGAATAATCTCCGAGTAACCGTCGCCATCCAGATCATAAAGAATCAACGGATCGATGAAGAACGACGTGGGCAACGGCGCGATCGTCTCGAAGAGAATGGGCTGAAACGATGGTTCCGCGCGACGACGACGGAGCGAGAGCCGGCTGGCGTCAATGCGCTGCGCCGTCGGCAAGCCATCCGCGGCGCGGTTGGGGGACCAGTCAATGGTCAGGACGCCTTCCAGAATGGCCCGATCCGGGCGCAAATGATTCGTCAAGTGGAAGGAGGCGTAAAACTGACTTTGGCGGGCTTGGCCCGACGGATCGGTTTCAAAACGATTGTGCCGAAATTCGCATTGCGCCAAATCCCAACCGTCGCGCCGACTATTTCCAAGAAACTCGCGCCAGTTTTCCTGCGTCCAGGCGCCGACTGGATCGAGCGGTTCCCACTCTTCGAGACCGTGCGGGAAAGTCCGAGGCGATCCCCATCGACAGGGAATCAGTTCGCGAAATGAGATTAATCCCAACACGTCCAGCCGATTGGTGACGGCATTGAGGGTATTCCAAAGCGCATTGACCACTTGCGAACATTCCTGAGCCCGTTTTTCCTTGGCCCAGGCGCCTTCATCGGCGGCATTCTCACGGGCTTCCAGCGCCGTCAGGTCTTCAGCCAGTTTTTGGGTCAGCACACTCATGGAGTCTTGAGAATCGGGGCGGCGGGCCGAATCTCGATGACGAGCACTCCAGAACCAGATCCCCACCAGAACGGACAAAGCGATCAGGAGCAGGGCGAGTCGTTGGCCGGGCCGATGGTCACGCATAAACGCCCGGTGTTGCTCAGGCCAGAGGGCTGGACTGGAGGGTCAGGGCAGTTCTTCTGCTAGGGCTGTGCCCATCACCCGTCAAGGAGATTCTCCGACGCCCATCGAATTACAGGCACCGGACGGCCCTCCGATTCAAACTGGCGCCCCGGATCGAGATCAAAACACAAGCCATTCCGGCGAGGATGGCGGCAAATAGAAACACCGGCCGCAAACTGCCCGATCCGCGGACAGCCAGTTGCCCGGCCGTCCAATTCGCGAACATCGGGCCCATTCCGGAGCCAAAAAATACCAGCAATGTCTGCGCGGAAGCTCGCACTTCGATTCCCGCAATCGTGTTCACTAAAATACTGCCGGCGATGTGGTAAAACACGATGACCACCCCGGCCAGAAGGTAACTGGCCGACAACAGCCAGGGATCCCCGGAAATCACGAACAACAAGTGGCGAATCAACAACGCCAGGCACCCGGTAAGAAGACACGCTCGGTAATTCCAGCGCGCAATGAAGCCTGGCAACCAACGGAAGAGAACGATTTCCAGGACGACGCCGGTGCACTGAACCGGACCAATCCACGCCCGCGCGACTCCCAAATCCTCGAGAAACGGTGGCGAATAAAGCATCAGAATGGAGAACGAACCGGTGACCAGGAAAAAAGCGATCAGGATTGTGACGTAGTCGCGATCGCGGAGCAACCGCTTGATCGCCGGCCAATACTCAAGCCCGGCCGAATCAAGAGAGCTGGACGCGCGCCCCCCCGGTGGCGTGTGCGGGAGAAAACACGCCGCTCCCGCCGTCACCAAGGCCAAGGCCACGCCGAGATCCAACGCAAAACCCAAGTCCGCAACACGAACTCCACCCAGCCAAAGGAAGATCAACAACGACGGGATCATCCACCCGATCGACCCCCAAGCGCGCAAGCCTGAAAATTTTGCCTGGGGGTCGCGAAGATGAGAGAAGCTGAGCGCATTGATCAGCGTCAACGTCGGGTGAAAGCAGGCGTAAAAAATGGTGAAACTCATCAGCATCCCCCAAAAGGATCTTTGCCGCGACAGCATCGCCAAAGCACCGGCTGCCAGCAGATTCAAGATCAGGAAGAGCCGGTTCAGCGGCAGAACACGATCGGCCAACATTCCCCAGAGAAACGGAAAAACGAGCAACGTTGAAGAGGAGGCGAGAAAAACCTGGCTGATCCGGGGAAAATCGAGTCCTCGATCGCGCAAAAACATGCTGACAAAAGGCATGACGGCGCCCCCGACAGCGAATTGAAGCGCCATGGTTATGTACAGGGAACGGGGTATCCCGAGTTCCTTTCCGTCATTCATTCGATCAACCTCATCCGTCCACCGCGCCACCGGTCAATCCAACTTCATCACGCCCAGCCTGGGACGGACGGGCCAGACAGTCCTCTTCCGTGGGAGACGAACGAGGGATGCAGTTTGACGGCCGATCGGCCTTGCACAAGAGAAATAGCCCCAATTCGAGGCCGCACAGACTCCCGCGCGGGGAAGATCGGGTTGGACCCAGCAGTCGGGCCAAAGCTCAACAGCGCCAGAATCACCGGCTTGGGGCTCGGTCCGGCCAGTCTCAGGAATCGTCCGTGGGAGGAGCTTCCGGCTTGTTACCCTTAAACATTTTGGCGATTTGTGGACCGAAGTTCTGGATGACCGAGCCGAGAATTACCACCATGATGATTGGAAAGACGAGGTATTTGAAGAGCTGCGCGCCAGCGCTGGGAACTTCTTTCTTGGGCGGATGCAACTTCTTGCCTCCTTTTCCTCCGGATTTTCCACGCACACTCACCTCCTCGTCTTCCTCGGAGTCTGCGTCCGGCTTCACAAGATCGTCCACCTTGACCGGCTCACTCAACATGGACGCGGGATCTCCCGACTCTTCGATCTCTTTGACCTCGCCCTTGGGCTTCTTGCGTCCGCCTTCCGTTTGGCTGGCCAGCCGCCACTGTTTGGAGTAGTGCGTATAGCCAATGACACCGATGCACCCGAGGATGCAAAGCGCCGCCAAAGTCCAAGCCAGCCGCTGCGGCGTGACTTTGCTCAATTCGGTGACTCGAGTCTCGCGAGCTTTGATGACGGCGCGAAGATCTCCGGCGATTCCCCCGGCGCCCGTCGTTCGCTCCAGAGGATTCTCCATGAAGTAGGCGGGCAATTTCTCACGCTTCAACCCGCTCGAGATGTCTTTGATCCGGGCTGGCGCCAATGCCGCCGTGAAGTCCGCGAGCAGAAACTGACAGAGAATCACACCCAGCGCGTAGATGTCCGCCTTGGCGGTCGGGCCGCCACCGGCGAGCAACTCCGGCGCGTGGTAAAGCTTGTCCGGCGGCGGAGGCGGTGTCTCCGGCGGCGGGGGGCTTGCCGAGCTCGAATCCGTCGTCGGCGGAGCGGGCGTGCCACTCTTGGCTTCGGACTTGTCACTCTTCACCTCGGGCTTGGCACCCTTCACCTCGGGCTTGGCGCTCTTCGCGTCGGGTGGAGCCGATGCTTTGGGGGGTGGAACCGGTGCGACTGTCGGAAGCGTTGCGATTGTCGGTGCTGGTGACACAGCCGCCGACGACTCGGGCGCAGGTTCTTCGTCCTTGATACCCACGTGGCCAATCGAGAAATTGGTCAACATGGCGTGGATATCCTTGGGTGTGGCTCCCGTCCCGGCGACGATAATATGAGCCGGCTTCATGAATCGATGAACGATCCCCGCTTCGTGCGCGGCGTGCAGACCCGAGGCCACTTGCGCGATGATTTCCAGCCGGCTCGTCAGAGGGATTCCGGCCAGCCCGCCCCGCTCCTGGCACCACGTCTTCAGATCCGTGCCCTCCAGGAAGTCGGTCATGACGTAGAACGGCGGCTGCTCGAAAGAAAACGCCTGAATGCGCGCGACATTCCGGTTCTCGCCCACCTTCTTCCTGAGCAATTCAAAGACGTTCTCCTGCTCCTTAAGCAACGCCACCCAGTCTTTTCGAAAACACAACTGAAACATCCGGCGCGTCTTCGTCTTCTCCTCTTTAGCGCCCCAAACTTCTCCAAATCGCCCATCCGCGCAACGCTCGTCCAACACCAGATTCGTCCCAGGGACAAGCTGGCCGAGGGCTGGCCGCCACCCCCAGACCACCTGGTCATTATCTTTGCGCAAACGTCGAGCCAGGTCGGAATCCGGAGGCGGTGCTCCCGATTCTTTACCGGCAAAGGCGATCTCACAGATCTCAAGTTCGCTCTCGAACCCGGTCAAAGAATAAGGGCCGTGGTTCATCCACGCGAGCTGCGCGATCTTGAGCAGGTCTTCCTTGGGCAACCCCTCCCTCTTGAAAGTCTGGCGAGCGGTGTCAAACGCGCCGCCTGTCATCAGGATCTGCGACGCCCGAGCCATCTCCGTGAGACGAAGACAAACGCCCAAAGGCCGAAGGTAAATTTCTTCATCGAACGGCGCGTCCTCCTGAGCCGCCAATTCGACGGCATGGATCCCAATCTGATCGACGACGGTTTGCCCGGTGTCCTGGGTCAGGGCCTGCAGATTGGACCGCAGAAGAGTCGAGAATTTGACCGCATCGTCGGGCTTGGTAAAAATCAAATGGACGCTTTCACCAGCCCGGCCAATCTCATCTGCCTCCTTGAACTGGCTGAGGGTGCCGCGGACCAATGTTTCGTGGAGTTGGCTCGGCGAAGAAGCCCCGGCTCCGGCAGCGCTTTTTGCCCCGCTCTCCGGGACGGTACTTCTGACTGACACAAACGCGAAAAGCCCGGCGGGGAATCTCGCTCTAAATGCCGAGAGCCGTGCTCGATCCAGCGTTAAGGCCGCGCTCATGACTCTCTTTGCATTATCTCTCTAGCCGCAAGCATCGAGCCAAGGTCTCGGAACGAGTTCTCTCCCTTCGCCGCCAACTCTTGGAAACGACTTAGCTGCAACTGGTAGAGAGGACTCGAGACCCATGCGGATTCTGACTTCTCCAGCGTCATTGGTGCCAATGCGCCGATCATTGTCTTGTTTGTGGATCGAGTGTCCCATATCTGGGCATCGCCGCGTCTTGACCGCCTCGACTTATCATTGCCTTGAAGCATTCTCATTTCACCCATCCCAGGCACCATGTTCCAGCTCAGCCCCGCGACTCATTGGAATCGCGGACTCCATCCAGAATCCGGAATGAATCCGGAGATCCTGTTCGCCAGGGGAAACCTCAACCTTGCCCTCGTCCATCGTTATCCCTTTCAATGAACGCGCTCTCGAGATTCCTCTTGTCGGGTACACTACTCCAATTGGCGAGCGTGATAAAGTCTTTATTTATCCGAACTCCATCGTCTTCGCGAATTCCGATTGCATGAGTTTACCTGACAAGATTATCATCCGAACTGCTGATGCGCCGCCGCGTGGCGCGGGGATGGGCGCAATTGCGTCGCCCTTGAGATGTAACCGGATCGAACCGCAGAACAGTATGAGAACATTCGTCGCACTCCTCTTTGGATCCATGGGAATCGTGGTGGGACTTCAATCCCCCGCGGCCGAAGCCCAAAGCAAAGTTGATTTCGCCAAAGACATTCAACCGATATTTCAAAAATCCTGTGTCGAGTGCCACGGACCCGAAAAGCAGAAAGGCAAACTCCGTCTGGACCTCAAGGAGGCGGCCATGAAAGGGGGAGCCGAGGGTGTGATCATCATCCCAGGCGACGCTCCGAAAAGCGATCTCTACCGCCGAATCACCCTACCGCCGGGTCACGATGACATCATGCCGAGCAAGGGAGAGCCCTTGAGCAAGGAACAATCGAGTCTGATTCGCGACTGGATCAATCAAGGCGCCGCCTGGCCAGACGCAGCGGTCGTCAAAAGTGCGGAGCCGACTTCCAGCGTCCAGACCGTGAAAGCCGCTCCCAAGCCCACCGAGGCCGAACTCAAAGCGGTGGCTGAGCTCGAAGCCGCCGGCGTCTCTGCCCGCCCCATCGCGATGAATGTGCATTGGCGGGAGGCGAATTTCCATCTCCTGGGATCCAATGTTACGGACAAGACGATCGCACCGTTGAAATCGATCATGAACCTCGTCGAACTCAATCTCGGAGGAACCAAGGTTTCCGACGCCGGCCTGGCCGCGATCGAGGGTCTGACCAATCTGACCCGGCTTCACCTTGAGAAAACCGACATCTCGGACGCCGCGCTCGCCCACCTGAAGAATCTAGCCAGCCTCACTTATCTCAACCTTTACGGAACCGCGATCACGGACGCAGGTCTCGACCATCTCAAAGGTCTGACCAACCTAAAGAACCTTTACCTCTGGCAAGCCAAGACCACGGACGCCGGAGTCACCAATCTTCAGAAGTCGCTTCCCAAACTTGACATCTCTCGGGGTTGGGAGAACAAGCCGGAGGCGAAGGTTGAAGCCAAGCCGGCTGAGAAAGCAGAACCGCCCAAATAAAGCTGAGAGGGCGGTTTGTCCCGAGTTTGGGGCTCGGCGTTTCCAGGGCGTTTTTCTTTCGGAAGCCCTGATCCGAACGACGACGACGGATCGCTTGGCACGAACGCTGGCTCGCCTCGGCCCGGCCATCGCCTTCGCCGACGGGGCTCGATCAACTGATTCGCACGGCTCTCGCAAGGAGATTCCTCTGTGCGGTTTCGGGCGACGGTGCAGCGCACCGGTGTGGGTTTGGAGCGTGTTTCATAAGCAGGAGGCGATTCGAGGCGAGATTCACTTTTCTCCGGGTCAAGGCGGCAGATTTCATCGAAAATCAGAGTTTGGTCAACCTGTCCTGTTCACCCTCCTCCGCCCTCGGCATCCGCCGCTTTTGCGCTCGCGCTCAACGTTTTTGACCCAAGGCCACCCAATCCAGAGGCAAAAAATTGTCAAGGCTGCTGTTGACGAGCCAGGGATCATCTGAGATGGTGACGGGCTCTTTTGTTAGATGAACGTGTCGCACCCGAGAAATTGTCGCTCAATTATGGTAAGTTCGAAGGCCACAAAAGCAGAATCGAAAACCGACCAGAGAATCGGACCCGAATCAGGGCGAACGCGCGTCGCTAACCGAGTCGGCGCGAAATCGCCCGAGAGAAGGGCTTCTCACCGAGGCACCGGTCACCCATCTCCAACCGCCGGGGATCCCTCCGCCAAGGTTCCACCGTCCATTGGCTCCTTCAAGAGCCAGACCGGCGTGGATCTCACGGAGAAGCTGAAAGAGTTGATTCGCCTGGCCCAGGAGCAGGGTCATCTGACCTATGATGACATCAACGATGCCCTGCCCGAGAGCATCATCACCGCGGAAGATCTGGATGAAATCTACACCAAGCTGGCGAGCTTGGAGATCGATATTGTGGATCAGGCCGAAGTGGACCAGGTCAAACAGCCGGAGGAAGAAGAGGAAGACAAGGAGCGACTGGATATCCTGGATGACCCGGTCCGAATGTACCTTCGCCAGATGGGCAAAGTGCCTCTCCTGACCCGGGAACAGGAGGTCGAGATCTGCAAGCGCATCGAAGAAGCCGAGAACGAAGTCAAGCGGATCATTTACAGCCTCGGTTTCACCGGAAAAGAACATCTCGCTTTGGCGGAAAAGCTGATCTCGGAACCCCCCAAAGAACGGTTTGACCGCGTCATCCTCGATCAGAAGATCGAGGGCCGGGAGGAACATCTCTCCTATCTCCGCAAGCTCATCAAAAAAGTCCGGCAATTGGACAACAAAGTTGATGAGAAATATGCCGAATGGCAGAAGGCCAACGGACAATCCGATAAGAAAAAGCTGTTTGCGGAATTTGAACGGCTGGATCGCAAATTGCGCGAGTTCTTCCCCAAGTTCTTCTACAAGCAGAAGGTCATCGAGGAAATGACCCTGGTGACCGAGAACATTTACGACAAGATTCAATTGAGCCGCCGTTTCATCGAGGACACGAAAGGACACAAGGAGTCGGCGCACCAATCGGCCATCGCCCAGTCCGAGGCGCAGAAGATCAAGGCTCTGGAAAAATTCGCGCGCCTCCCGGCCGAGGCCTATCTCCAAGCCTACAAAGAGCTCAAGCGACACTCCGCCGCCGCCCAGCAAGCCAAGACCGAAATGGCGGAGGCTAATCTGCGCCTCGTCATCTCGATCGCGAAGAAGTACACCAACCGTGGATTGGCTTTCCTCGACTTGATCCAGGAAGGCAACATGGGATTGATGAAAGGGGTGGAGAAATTCGAGTACCGCCGGGGTTACAAGTTCTCCACCTATGCCACTTGGTGGATCCGACAGGCCATCACGCGGGCGATCGCCGATCAAGCGCGCACCATCCGCATCCCGGTCCACATGATCGAGATCATCGGCAAGTTGGTCCGCGCTCAGAAACAACTGCTCCAGGACTTCGGCCGGGAGGCCACCCCGGAGGAAATCGCCGAGGAGATGCAACTCCCCGTCGAACGCGTCCACGCCATTCTCAAGATGGCCCAACAGCCGATCTCCATGCAGTCGCCGGTGGGAGATGGCGACGACGCCAATTTCGGAGATTTTATTGAGGACAAAGCGGCCGAGAATCCGTCCGAGATGACCAGCTACAGCATGCTCAAGGAACGGCTGGGGACGGTCTTGTCCACCCTCACGGAACGCGAACGGAAGATTTTGGAATTGAGATTTGGATTGGCCGACGGCTACGCCCGCACTCTCGAAGAAGTCGGCAAGCAATACAAGGTCACGCGAGAACGAATCCGCCAGATCGAAGCCAAGGCCCTGCGCAAACTGCGCCATCCCACCCGCATCCGCCATCTCCAAGGTTTTCTCGAGGACGCCGAGGCGGCTTGAGCAGAATCGGGCGAATGGGCGTCGCGGTCAGCGGCTGGAGAACCGAACGTCACGGAAAGCCACCGGGGCACCCTGATCCCGGAGCCTGATCCACCCTTTTCGAGGCAGACTGAAGGAGGCGATTTTCGGATTTCCTGAGTTGCCCTGGCCAAGACTTTGTCCACAATTTCTCGGGGCGCGCGGGTGCCGCGTCATGGCGGTGCGAACTGCGGGCAACCCTTGCTGGTAAAGCTTCCGTTCGCTCACCGCATGCATGGGGCCATGAGCAGACTTTCCCGCCCGGCTCGAACTTCGGCCTGGAGTCCCTCTTCACGGAACAACACGCCAAGCTGAAGCGGCGCCCACGCGTCACCACGCCACGACAAAGTTGTTTCGAATCATCCTCATTTGTGCTAAGGAATCTGTCCAATGGTCCCGCGCACTGTACATGCAAAGATGGCGGTCTTTCTTTGTCTGGCCGCCAGCCTATGGGTGGCCCAGTCGGCGAACGCGCCGGTCAGACTTGCCGCCGTGGTGACCGACCCATTCCGGGTGCTGAAGGCGAGCACCGAATCGGAAGAGCACCGCCTCGCTGCCATCAAGGCGCTCAAGGAAAAGGGGCTCGTGGCCCGTGGCGTCCTGCCGCTGGTGGATATTCTCATCCACAAATCGGAGAGCCGTCCCCTGCGTTTGGCCGCTCTGTCTGCGCTCGCGCAAGCCCCAACCCAGGAGCTAGTCGTCGTCCCGGCATTCATGGTTGTCATCAAGGACAAGAGGGAAGCTCTCGAAGTTCGGGTCGCAGCGATGGAGGCCTATTTTGCCGTCGCCGCTCACTCGACGGCCTTCATCCAGGACTTCCTGAATCTGCTGCAGGATCCTAATTCCCCCCCCGCACTTCGCCGAGCAGGCGCCCAAGCGCTCGCATCGATCGCCAACCAAGCCGTGGCCCATCTTCGCGACGCGACGGATTCCGCCTGGACGATGCCCCGCGCCGCCTCGGTGCTCGATCATATCCTGAAGGGCGGTGCCGCGGCGGACCGGGATCCCGATCCCGAGATCGGCCAGGCCTTTCGCGCGATCAGAAGTCAACGCGACGCCTTGGTGACAACCGATTCTGCTTTGGCGCCCCCAGCGAACCCGCCCTGGCGAAAGGTGCTTCTGCCTCTGCTTCTGCCGCTCGATGCCCTCCTCATCTGGTTGATCCTGCTCTGGCGGGCACCCTTCTGGCTCTGGAGAATCAACCAAGCCTTGCGACTGCTCCCTGAAATCGAAATCGCCGCTTGGCCAGCCTGTCCGATCGGATTGCGCGGCTACCTCCTCGTCTCGCTTTTCGAACATCACCCGCGGGTGCTGGATGCCTGGCTCGAACCGCATTGGAGCCAAGTCGCGCGAAGACTCGACAACATCAAGAAAGTCACCGATCGATCGTTTCACCGGCCACTCCCGATTCTTCTCAATGAAACCAGGATTCCCGAACCGCGCGCCGGAGATTTTCGCCCTTTGTTTCACTTGGAACAAAACCGTCTGCTCATCTGGGGCGAAGGCGGCTCCGGAAAGACGAGTTGGGCCGGCCAGTTGGCCCAATGGGCGATGTCGGAGAGTCGCGAAAACCGTTTGACGGATCATCGGATGCTCCCGGTTATCTTCGAGTGTGCGCTCCATCCGGATGCAGAGGACGGACCGGACCGGCTCCTCCAAGCAATCCTTCAACAAGCCCGGACACTCTTCGCCGACGCGGAGGAGATTCCCGAAGTGCTGATTCGCCATCTTCTTCGCCACCGACGCGTCCTTGTCATTATGGATCATGCGGTCGCGCTGACCAAGCCTTTGCGCGAATTGATTGAGCGCGGTTCGGTCGCCGGACTGCCTATCGCAGCGCTCATCGTCACCGCCCAAACCGAACAATTCCGGAACGAATTGTCCGTGCCGGTGCTGACGCTGCTTCCGATCGAATCCGATTCGCTCGGTGCATTTGTTGGCGCCTACCTGAAACACCTCGGCAAGCGCGAGCTCTTCAGCGACCGCGAGCTCCTCGAAGCCTGTGTCGGACTGGCGGAAGCAGCCGGGAATCGGAACCTCACCGTTCTGTTGGCTCGCCTTTATGCTGATCAAATGATCGCCGCGAAAGAGAGGCTTCGAACCCGGCCCTTGCCAGGGAACTTGCCCGACCTGTTTGTTGTCCGCCTCGAAACCGTGAATCAATCGGTGTCTGCCGAGCGAGGGTTGGATAGCGAAACCGTCCTGGATCTCGCCCAAGCAATCGCTGGGGAATGCCTGAGAGAGCGAGGCCGTCCCGACCCTATCAGCCTGGCCAGCTTGGCCAGCGCCTTGCCAGCGGTGCCGAATCTCCTGGAGAAGATCGCCTATTGCACTCACGAGCTTGGCCTGCTCCAGACGGTCGAACTCACTGGCCCGACCTTCCGTTTCACCTTCGACCCGGTCGCAGAATATCTGGGTGCGCTGCACTTGGTCAAACGCCTGAGCTCCGATGAATCCGCCTGGCGCGAATGCCTGGCCGAAATGAATCGCAAGCCAGGTTCACCGAGCGCGATTCGAAGCTTCCTCCAGGCTCTGCACGATTGCGTTCGGGTGAAAGGCCAGGCGGCCGGCGTGCCCCGATGGATTGATTCCGAGCTGGCTCGACTCATCGGTTTTGATCCATCCGCGCTCGAAGATCAACGCTTGCAGGTTCGCATCCAACGACTGATTGGCCAGCTTTCATTGCCGAACGTGGAGGACCGCCGCCGCGCCGTGGCCGCACTCGGGGCCATCGGACCAGCGGCTCACGCGGCGTTGCCAGCGCTCATCTCGGGGATGAGAAATGAACAGGAGCACCCCGCCGTTCGCCGATGCCTTGTCCAAGCCCTGGCGGAGATCGGACCGGAGATGGACGACGCGGTGCCGGTCTTGATCGAAGCGCTGCGAGATTCAAATCATCGCCTGCGGGTCAACGTCACCAACGCGTTGGTCCGAATCGGAGACCGGGCGATCGTCGCTCTGGCCAGTCTCCTGCGCAGCCAACAAGGCCACGAGGCCTTTCGCCTGGTGCTCGTCGCGACTCTCGCGGCCTTCCAAGCTCAAGGCACGTCGGCCATCCCAGCCCTCCTCGAGACCCTCTCCGACCCCGCCGAACCCGAACGCCTCCGCGCCGCCGCGGCCGAAGCGTTAGGCAAGATGGGGCCCGGGGCTGAACCGGCGGTGACCGAGCTGGTCGAGCTCATGCACGGCAGCACGACTTTGTGTCGAAGCGCGGCCAAGGCGCTCATGGAGATTGCTCCCGACTCCAAGCCGCTCGTGGCGGGGCTTCTCGAAGCCCTCGGCCGTGAACGCGCCCACAATCCCGAGGAATTGCTCGCGACATTCCGCCTTTCCATTCTCGCAGTCACGGGGAACGGAGCAGATGCCCTTCGACCAGGGACGAGCACCCCATTTCAGCCGATCTTTGATCGAGCCTTGGCCAAACTGCGCTCGGGAAGTCCGTCCTCCGCCCAGGGGAATGGAAATGGGAGTCTTTTCCACCCACCTTCGTCAACGCAGACTGAACCCGGCGCGATCCCTCTCGATCGGCAAGACAACGGCGAGAGCCCGAGTGCGTTTCCAAAGCCCGAGTCTGTGAAAACATGAAATGCAGGACCTGCCGCAAGGCTCTCAAACATCAAGACAGCCATTCTCATTTTGGCCCAGGACAATGTCCGTTCGACGTTGGCAGGCCCGGCTTTAGCGGGCTTTCACGTAGCGACCGGCTAAAACCGGGACGCCAGACGTGCCGAAAGGAGAATTGCCAATTCCACTTTGCTTTCAAGTTGAGCGCAATTAGCCCTCACCCGTCCTTCGGACACCCTCTCCCATCCGATGGGAGAGGGACGGGGTGAGGGAGCAGTTAGTCTCATCTTGATCGCAAATTCGAATAACATGAAGACGAACTTCCTCCGCGTTGTCACACTCTTCGCCCTGGCTCTGGCGATTTCGCTTTCAGCGGCGAATCCGCCCAAGGCTCAAACGAACACCATTTCGACTAATCTGCCGGGGTGGATGACGCAGCCACTTTCTCTTCCCGAGGCCCTCAACCTTGCCCTCCAACAGAACGGCGCCATCCTCAAAGGCCAGGCCGATCTGGAGGCGACTCACGGAGTTGTGGTGCAAACTCGCGCCATCGCCCTCCCGCGTCTGCGGGGGGCCAGTGGGTACAGCTTTGACACTTCAGTCGAGAGGTTTCCGTTCTCCGCTCCCGGCATTCCGCCAAGCGCGATCAATCCGGGCGATCACAAATGGAACGGGAACATCCGACTGGAACAAACGATCTACGAAGGCGGGCGCATCCGATCAGCCCTGCGCAGCGCCCAACTCATGCGCGAACAGGCGATCCTGCAGTATCAGGCCGTCATCGCCGACGCCCTCTTGGAGGTCCGAGTGGCCTATTACGATGTCCTTTTGTCAGCCCAGCAGACCCTCGTGCAGGAAGCCTCCGTGACCCTGCTGCAGAAGGAACTCGAGAATACAAAACGCCGCTTTGAGGCGGGCACGGTCCCCCGTTTCAATGTCCTTCGAGCGGAAGTCGAAGTGGCCCATGCTCGGCCCAAGCTGATCCGCGCCATAAATGCCCACCGCATCGCCAAGAACAATCTCGCCAGCCTGCTCGGGTATCACGTGCCGGCCACCGTTTGGGAGGATATTCCCTTCAACTTGGCGGGCAGCTTGGAGGCCGTTCCCTCCGACGTCAACCTGCCCACAGCCCTCGCCCAAGCGCTGGACAAACGCCCCGAGCTCGGTGTCCTGCGCAAGACCGAGAGTCTGCGACGGGAAGGAATCGTGACCGCCAAAAGTACGGGCAAACCGAATGTCTCGCTCTTTGCCGGCTACGGCGCGCGCAATTCGAGTTTCGGCGATGACTTTTTCCGCGACGTCGCCGGGTGGAATACCGGCGTGCAACTGACCTGGGATTTATTCGACGGCTTCCTCACTCAAGGAAAAGTCCGGGAGGCCCGAGCGCGGAGCGAGAAAGCCCGCGTCGATTTGGACGACCAAGCGCGACGCATCGAACTGGAGGTTCGCACCTTCTACTTGAATTTCATGGAGGCCAAAGAAGTCCTCGAATCGCAAAAGAAAGTCCAAGAGCAAGCCGAAGAGGCGCTGCGTCTCGCGGTCGTCCGCAGTGACGCCGGCACCGGCACCCAGCTCGACGTTCTCAACGCCCAGACCGCCTTGACCGAAGCCCGCACCACCCAAATTCAAGCCCTCCGAGACTACGCCGTGGCTCGCGCCCGTCTGGAACGTGCGACCGGCGCGAGCGTGCCGCAGGTTGGTCCGGGTCGGTGATCTGGGGCTCCATCGGCTCGGTCGATCGGAGCGCTTCAACCAGGCTCATCCGTTCGAGAAACAAAAAGCCACATTAGGCCTGGGTCAATCCCGGGCCGGATGTGGCTTGAATGATGTTGATGGCCGCGGTCTCTTAGAACTCGCGATTGCGTTTGACGCCGGGTTCGGGAATGGGATAGCGGCCATTGGCATCGGCGACCAGAAACGCCGGCGATTCACTGGTCAGCTTGTCCGCGTCCGGCGCATACTCGTGATCGGAATTGAGGAATTGCTCAAAGGTAATCTCCTGGCCAGTGTGGGCGGCCATCCGGCCCATCGAGGTCACAAGACTCGCTTCGACCCCGCGCTTCACTTCGTTGTAGGGGCGATCATTGCGTATGGCGCCGACCAACTCGTTCCACTCGTTCTGGTAGGGATCCTGTTGTTCGGGGGCGACTTTAGAAGTCCAGATCAGATTGGCGCGATCCGGGCTTAGCCCCTTGTAGGTGGACGAAGGCATGCCACAGTCGCCGTTCTTCGCGACGATCGCATTTCCTTTGGTGCCGTGCGCGTAGCTGGAGTAGATGTCGTTACAACCCACGATACAGCGTCCATCCATGAGAAACTTGGAGCCATCCGCGAAGGTGTATTCCACCGAATAAGAATCGAAATTCTGATCGACAAAGGGGTTGCCATTGCCGCTCTGGCGATAATGCCGCCCGCCCAGCCCCTGGGCTTTGACCGGCCAGGAATTCTTCATCCAGCAGAGATGATCCACGTGGTGAATATAGAAGTCGCTGTAGCAGCCCCCGCTCGCCCAGATAAAGCTGTGGAAACGTTGAATCTGCCAGAGCAATTCACCCGGCCGGCCGGGCCATCGTTCCGAGAACGCCGATCCCACCGGTCCGTGCATGCGGTAGCCCCGCATCAGCACGATATCGCCGATCTCGCCGTCCTGGATGCGTTGGTGAAGCTCCTGGAGCGCGCGGCTGTGACGCGACATTAATCCCACTCCGACCTTGAGGTTTTTCGCCGACGCCTCCTCGGCCAGCTTGATCATCCGGCGCGAAGTCGGACCGTCCGCCGTGAGCGGTTTTTCCATGAAGACGTGGAGCCGCTTTTCGATGGCATAGGCGAAATGGACCCAACGAAACGCCAGCGGCGTCGTGAAAATGGCGATGTCGCCCGGCTTCAGGCAGTCCATCGCTTTCTTGTAGGCGTCGAAACCAATGAACTTTCTCTCGGGCGGAACATCCACTTGGCTGGAGTGCGATCGGTTGAGGGCGTTGTAGCTGCCGCTGAGTTTGGTGTCGAAGACGTCAGCCATGGCGATGAGCTTGACCGGACCGAGCTTCGACGTGTTCAAGGCTTGGGCCGCCGCACCGGTGCCGCGACCGCCGCAACCGACCAGGGCGACCTGAACAGCGTTATCTTCAGCGGCGTGGACATGCGGAATGGCCACGCCCGCGAGAGCCGAGGCAGCCGCCAGGCGGCCGGTGTTCTTGATGAACTCGCGGCGCGAGGTAGAGTTGTTGGGAGATTCGTTCATAGTGTTGTTTCCTGACGTATTCGAATTGTGGTTGATTCAAGAAATGTGGTCGATCCGGGATCATGTGGCCAGAATGCCCGCGTGTCACCCATGATCTTGCGGGCCACGGGCGAACCGCCAGCTCCGACTCCTCGACCCGTGGAAAAGTAAGGACCTTTTCGGCCAGTGTGCCAACAAAAATCTTTGGCGGATGCCGCAACGGGCGCATCTGCGAATGAGGACATGCTCACTCCGCTCCCTCTTTGGCATCGGATGGAAGAGAGGGCGTGGGAGCGGAGGCGGTTGATGGGAGTTTCCCCTTCCCGTGAACTTGCGGTGGGGGCAAGACTCCGTCGAGCCGTGACTTCTCGGTCGATCAGGATTTCAGGGCTTGACCGAGTCTCGCCCTACCGTTCGAAGGATCCTGGGATTCAAAGCGGCGACTCCATTCGCTCCGCCTCCGCCATGAGCCACTCCATCGCGCGGAAAACATGTGACATCTCCCGATTCGAGCTCACGGTCGAGTCAGGCTCGAAGACTGCATCGGAATTGAATCCGCCATGGTCAGGCGGCGGAAATTGGCAAATCGATGAAACGTCAGAAAATTTGCGTCGTGGTTGTTGTGCGCGCCTCCCAGACCGTCGTCGTAGGCGGTGCGGCAGGCGGCGATGAGGTCGTCGCCGTCAAAGAGCCAGTCCACGTACTGGAATCCGTGCCGCTTCACGTCCGGGTGGTAAAGCAATAGGCAGCGCACGGTCCAGTGGGTCAGGTCGGGCGAACGGGTCAAAGCCAGGGTGTTCCGGATGCCGCCCGGATTATCGGCGCGATGACGCTCATGAACGATACTGGCCAGCGACCAATACTCTCGGCTTTGCGGATCCCATCGAATGGCGAACTTTTTTGCGCCGCCCGGAAACGGGACGAATCCGGTCGCGGGATCGAACGACGTTTTCCGACCGTCCGCGCTGATTCGAACGATCGCGGCTTTCTCGTCGGGTGATTTTGTTTGCACGCGCAAGACATCGACGATCTCGCCCGCCGGTGTGACCACCGCGTTGCCTTCGAGCCAGGCCCCCATGTCGCCACCGTTCCAGGTCCGATCGCTGGAGAGAAACTCGGCGAAGGTCCAACTCGACGCCTCCAACAAGTCCGCATCGACCGGCACGGACGCCATCCCGGCGCGGTAATTGACGCCCCAGGCCACGGGCGGATTCCGCCACTCGAAGGCGCGCCAAAGCCGTCCGCCATGCTCGATTACCGGCATGGGCGCGCAATGATATTCGCCGTCGTCGCGCAACAAACCGCTTTTGCGATCCACCGGCGATGTCCAGGTCGCGCCGCCATCCGTCGAACGCCGGATCAGAACATTGCCATGGTGGCGGTCCGGACCGAGCAGATAAAGCGCGCCGCGGTGGACGAAGAGAGACGACCAGAACGCGCCCTGGATTTCGGACACTTTCTTCCAGATGCGACCGCGATCCGAAGACCGAAAGACCGCGCTGCGAGCGCTCTGGAATTCGCCGGAATTCGGTCCGAAGAAATCGTGCGAGGCCACGTAATCGCCGTTGGGCAGCACCGCCAGGCTTGGCGAGCCGATGTAAAGACCGGAAGAGGCGGGGCTATGGTCGATGACCACGCCGAGAACTGGCTCGAAGCGGGGAACGGAGGGCGCTGCACTCGCGGCCCACGCGCCGACCGAGCCGACGAGGTAGAGAACGGCCATGGAGAGGATTCGATTCGGCTTCATCGCCTTCGAACCTAGCGAAGTTCCGGCGGATTGTGGAACAGAATCGTCTATTGAATCCGCCAGCGCAGCTCCGTGCCGGCCTTGAGCTTAACCTCAACGCCGCGCTGCATCTCCTCACCGCTAGCCATCCGTTCCTCGCCCGCGGTCAGGTCGCGAATGCCATAGAGGGTCTTCGCGTCGGTGATAAACCATTCCGGGAATTGGTTGATCCGCGGGTAGTCCATGGGCAAATGCATATTCAGTTTGTGGCGCGGCTTGTCGAACAGAACTCGACCCGACCACGGTTGATCCGCCGTCAAGCTCAGGTAAATCCTCTGGCCGTCGCGAACCGCTCCCAACCGCAGATCCGGCCTCCAAGGTTCAGCGTGCGCGCCTTGGGTTTTCCAAAGCGCATACAGGATCGAAGTCCGCGCGCCATTGCCATCCCCGTGCCAGCCTTCAATGATGCCGTCCGGCTTCTGGATGGCCCACATCAGGCGAATCTGGCTGTCGATCCATTCGGCCGCGGAGGCGACGGGTTCGCGGTTGATGAGGTTGATCGCACCTTCGATGGAGTCCGCGTAGCCGTCGGCACTCTTGTCCCCCCAAGGAGCGCCCACGTATTTGCCCTTCAGATTGCCCAGGGCTTTCCGCACCGCCTCGCGATAGGCTTCGGTCCGGTCCAGCAGATAGACGGTGTAGAACGCATCGTAGTCATAGCCCCAGGTGTCGCAGACGTCCTTCGAGTGCGCGCCCGTCTGGGGATTGAACTGGCTGTAAAGCATCCCATCTTCGTTGCGTCCGACGGCCAGGATCCGATCGAGCATTTCGTGAATCAACGGTTGGTAGGCCTTTCGTTTCGCCGGGGCGGCGCTGGCCGTGGCCACATACAATTCGGAAAGCCCGTTGACTACTTCGCAGCCATGGTCGGACAGGCGCAGCTCTTTGAAGTCGCGGGTCGGATGGTGGGTCCCGAGCAGGAAATAATCGCCGATGCGCAAGCCCCAGTCCAGATACCGGCGTTCCCCCGTCATCCAGAACAAACGGGCGCAAGCCTGCAACTGGTCTCCCAACACCTCGACGTTCAAAGTCGGAAGCCGTCCGAAGGGAGTTTCCACCGGAGCGTGCTTCCACACGTCCTCCATGATTCCGACCATGCGCTCGCTCCAGGGGCTCGGTCCCAGCCATTCGGTCAGCGGGATGAGCCCGTCCTTCACGTATTCGGAGTTGTCGAACATGATGGCGTCCAGATTGATGTTGGACCGGGCAAAACCTTGGGTGGAGAATCGAAAATCATCGCACAAACGGTCGAGCCGGCTGGTCAGTCGGATCTCCGTCCGGAGCATCTCCAACATCCGGCCTTCGAAGAGCGGCCGATCGGTGAAGGCGCAGGTCAACACCATGAACGGGTAGTTGTCCGCGGCTGCATCGCGGCCATTCCAGAGATCGCGGTCGGCCGTCAGATTGCGGGGGATCAAACCGCTCTTCGGGTCGGCGTGGGCCAGCCAGCCTTCGACAAACCGCCGGCAACGGTAGAACGCTTCGGCCGCTTGGCGAGCGTTGCGTTCGGCTTGGCGCAGCAGATTCTCCGCGGAAGCGTTGGACAAAGATTGGGCAGAAGGAGCCGGCGTCCGATCCCAAAGGGCGCGCATCTCCGGAAACGCTTCCCCGTTCTTCGGCGCCGCTTCGAGTGTCACGCCAAAAGAGCGCCGCTTGAGGTCCAAGCCCGGGTCTTGGGGAAGGCGTTCATTGATCAAGCGAATCTCGCCAAGGAAGGCCGGCTTTCCCGCGCTCGCTTTGAGGGTGACCGAGTACTGTGGCCCGGAGATCCCGTCCGGGAGACTCACCCGCCACCATTGAAATCCGTCGTAGCCACCGTGGCGCAGGGGCACGGTTCGGCCATTGATCACCAGGGCGGCCTCGCGCAGATCATTCTTGGCGCCCCACCGCAAAGCGAGCGCATCCCCATTCTCGGGACGCGCGTTCATTTCGAGCTGCAACGCGCCATCGCCCAGGAAGCGGTAGGGCGTCCCGAGATAATTCTGTGCTGCGTCATCGAAGCGAATCCAGGCCCGAGAAGCGCCGGCCGGTTCGGCCGCTTGTCCGAGCGCAATGCCCGCCAGAAGCAAAGCCGCGCCGACCATCACCAAACCGATGGATAGACTGAGCCGTAACGATGCAGTTGAAATGGGTGGAACGGCCAACTTGGCCGTGCTCGGCGGCAACTTGCCGCCGAACCTGCCGTGGTAATTCAACCCACCATTCCGGGAGACTTCTGGCTGCAAAGCCTGCGGGCTGGTAGCCCGCAGGAACGGGCAAGTTGCCCGTTCCACCCTGAACCCAACCGCATAGATGCGGCCTAGCGTGTTTTTCATTTGGGGCTCCATCTATTTCCTCTTGTTTTCGAACCAAACCGGGCCACCCCATTTGCCGGTGACGATCACGTCCACGTCGCCGTCGCCATCCAGGTCCTCGGCACAGATATTCACGCCCGACCCGATGCCCTCTTTGAACGAGATGACGTGCTTTTCCCAGACCGGTGCCGGGCCTCGTTTGAGATGATAATAGTAAACGCCGAGCGGACCGAATTCATCGGGATCCGTGCCGTTGTGCGCCATGAACCGTTTCCCGGTGATCAATTCGGGCACGCCATCGCCATCGAGATCGGCCAGGACAAAACTGTGCGCCTGGCTCCAGGTGTCATCAATCAGGTGTTGCTTCCAGGCGGCTTGATTGCCGGCCGGCATTTGTTCGTACCAGAAGATGCCATGCTTGTGCGCGCTGCTCGTGATGACGTCATTCCGTCCATCGCCGTTCACATCGAAGACCAGGATCTCCGGGGTGTGGTCCACCTTGCCCTCCTTCGCGCCCAACCCGATGTCGCCCCAGGTGTGTTCAATCCACGGACCTTTGCGGGCATCCGCCGGACCTTCGTACCAGGCACCGGGACGGAGGATGTCGGGTCGGCCATCGCCATTGACGTCCCCGACCCCGCCTCCGTAATCGAGGGCGCGGTTCGAGACGACGTGTTTGATCAATCCCCGTTGACCCGAGGGCAGCGGACCCGCTTCAAACCACTCGGTGGCGACCGCGTGCGGGAGAATTTCGTTCGCTTTGCCGTCCCCGTCGATGTCATGGAGATGGGCGCACTCATAATTGCCGTTCTTCTCCTCTTGAGCCATTGGCCACGGCCCCTCCAGGCCCGCCGGATTGCGGTGCCACTGGACGCTCTTCGAAAACCAACCACACGTCACCACGTCCAGGCGGCCATCGCCATCCACATCCAACGGCAGATTGGTGAAGTCGTCGAAATATCCTTTGCCCTGGTCATCCACGGTGCCAGACAAGGTGCGGATCTTGCGCGGCTGCCAATTCGGGGCAACATAAAGGAAGGCGCCGGCCAGAACATCCGGCTTGCGGTCGCCGGTGAAATCGGCGACGCAGAGAGTCTCGCCCCGGAAATTTCCCAGGCGATGCATTTCAAATCGAACGGCGGTGGCGCCGGTCGAAGCGGAGGCTGCCTCCGCCGCGGGCATTGACCCAACTGCAGCCATCAAAATGGCCGTGTTCCCAACCAATCTGCCAAGACCTGTTTTCATGTTCTTTCACCAATCTTCTTCAGGACCGTCCGCTCCGTCTCGGTCTGATCCCGGACGACACAAAACGACGAAGCAGATGGGTCTGTGATGTCGTAGTGAGACGAACTCGCCGCGCGCGCTATTCGGCCAAGAGCGTGTTTTGAAAGGAGGAGGCGACGTCAGAAGACTTACTTTTCTCCGATTGAAGTTGGCGGATTTCGTGAAAAATAAGAGTCTCGTCGCCTCGCCTCCGACGATCGATACGATTTCTGAAACACGTTCTGAGTCTTTTAGGCAAACACCAGGCTCGCGGCTCCCACCAAACCGGCTTCATTGCCCAAGGCCGCCTTCACCACTGAAACCCGCCCCGAGGGCACCATCGTCGCCCGCGCGATCTCCTGGCGCATCATTTCTGCGAACCATTCAAAGTGGTCATCCATCATGCCGCCGCCCAAGATAATCGTCTGGGGCATGATGGTGTGCATAATCGTCCATAGAGCCACCCGCGCCGCTTGCACGGCCCGATCGATGATCCGACGAGCGCCCGGATGCCCCTCCGCCGCGGCGGCGAAGACGGCCCGACTATCGGCCCAGCCCCACTCTCGACCCGCCGCGCCGATGGCCTCGCCCGAGGCGAGCGCTTCAAAACAACCGGCGCTTCCGCAGTAACACTTCGGCCCCGTCGGATCGATCGGGATGTGGCCGATTTCAGGATGGCCGCCCGCGACGCCGCGAAAGACGCGTCCGCCCACGATGGACGCTCCGCCGATGCCCGTGCCAAACGTCAGCATCACCACCGGATCCAATCCCCGGCCGGCCCCGATGAAACACTCGCCCAAGGCTGCGGCGTCGGCGTCGTTCTCCAGCCGCACCGCCACGCCCAATCGCTCCTGCAAGGGCGTCACGATATCGCAGTTCTCCCAGCCCGTTAGAGTGTAAGGATTGTGGATCGTGCCCCGAATCGGATCCACCGGTCCGGCGCAACCGATGCCGATGCCGGACAATCCTCGCTCCGGCCAACCCGCCGCGCGGACGACCTCCGTGATGGCCCGGCCGATCCGTTCGACGGCCCGACCAAACCCGAGTTCTGCTTCGGTGGGCAGGGAGGTTCGCGCG
>CAYHFE010000038.1:0-25542 GCA_964355375.1 uncultured Verrucomicrobiota bacterium | reverse complement strand
AATCTGTCCTGGTTTGCTAACTACAAAAGATTCCTGGTTTGAAAACTACACGACAAAGACTGATTTTCCAGTTGCCATTTTCGATGGATAGCATTGACTCTCCGGTCATGCACCCATTTAGGAATTTCCGCGTCCTCGCGAACTTTGTCATCGCGGGATTTGTCTTCGCCTCTCGGGCTTGGGCCCATACCGCGCCCGAGGAAATGGCGGAAGCCGCTTCCAACCTCTTGGCCGCACTCACGCCCGCACAAATCGAGAAAGCCACCTTCGACCTGAAAAACGAAGAGCGCTTGAATTGGCATTTCATTCCCCGAGTGCGCAAGGGACTTCCGCTTAAGGAAATGACTCCAGAACAACGGCACCTCGCCCAAGGTTTGCTCGCCAGCGGCCTGAGCCAGCGCGGCTACGTCAAAGCCACGACCATCATGAGTCTGGAGCAGATTCTTCGCGATCTTGAACAGGGAAAAGGTCCAACGCGCGATCCGGAGCTTTACTTCTTCAGCATCTTCGGCAAGCCCGGCCTTCAAAGCACATGGGGTTGGCGAGTGGAGGGTCATCACCTCGCGTTCAATTTCACGATCGTCAATGGCCAATACGTTTCCGCCACCCCCACATTCATGGGCTCGAACCCCGGTGAAGTGAGGACCGGACCTCGTAAAGGACTTCGCGTGCTCAGCCAAGAGGAGGACTTGGCCCGAAAGCTCGCCCAGTCTCTGAGTGACGATCAGAAGAAGATTGGAGTCTATACGAACACAGCCCCAAGCGATATCATCACCGGAGCGGACCGAAAAGCGCGACTCCTCGCTCCGGAAGGGCTCCCTATGTCCAAGATGACCAAGACCCAAACCGACTTGCTTTGGAGCCTCATCCAAGAATACGTGCGACGCAGCCGTCCTGAAATGGCCGACAAAGATCTTGAGAAAATCCAGATGGCAGGCCTCGAGAAGGTCCACTTTGCCTGGGCTGGATCACTCGAACCTGGCAAAGGACATTACTACCGTATCCAAGGGCCAACCTTCCTCATGGAGTACGACAACACCCAGAACAACGCGAACCACATTCATGCAGTCTGGCGCGACCTGGAGGGTGATTTCGGCGAAGATTTGTTGCGCAAGCACTACACCGAAAGCCATCGCTAACGAAGCCGCCCAGGCTCCGCGCACTCTCCATCCCCGTTGATCAAGAATCCAGTCAAACTGGGAAGGCGGTCAGTTCGACTTTGTTTCGCCCCGGATTCGAATCAATTTAGACGCCGTTCGAATGATCAGACTGTCGCGGGAGATTGCCGGCGTGGCCATGCACATTTCTCCGATCGAGTTCTTGCCCAGAAGCCGGTACTCCGGCCCGGCCTGAACGACAAATGTATCGCCATCCTCGCTCAAGCAGAAGATCTTCCCGTTGTAGGCCCATGGTGATACCGTGAAACCAGAGGTTCCGTCGGTATTAAGACGCTGCTTTGCGTAGATCTCTTTCCCGGTTTTGGCGTCGTGGCAACTGAGGAACCCGAAGTCGAAGAGGACATAGAGGTAATCTCCATAGACCAAGGGGGACGGGTTGTATGGGGCAGCCGTTTTCTGGACCCACGCGAGGTATCGGTTGGACGATTCTCCTTCTTTGAGCGAAATGTCCCCAACTGCCCCAGTTCGCACCGCAAAGATGGGGCGAGTCTTGTCGCCCACATAACCGGAGCAGACGTAAAGGAGCCCATGTTGCGAAACCGGGGTGGGGATAACAATCGACGACATGCCTCCCAGTTCCCAAAGAACCTTCCCCTCCAAATCGTAGGAGCGCACCTTATTTCGACCGGGCGTGACAATCTCAGTCCGGTGCTCGCTCTCCCAAATATACGGCGTCGCCCAATTGCTCTTCTCCTCACGTTCCACCCGCCAGATCTCTCGACCGGTCTTCTTGTCGAGTGCGACCAGAAATGACTTTTCTTCGTTGTCGTTCACGATGTAAACGCGGTCCTGGTGAAGCACCGGCGACGCAGCCGCCCCCCATCCATTGCGTGTTTTGAAACTGCCCCATTTCTGAGACCACACTTCCTTTCCTGCAGGATCGAGGCAGTAAATTCCCAAATTGCCGAAGTAAGCGTAAATCCGCTCCCCATCGGCAACGGGCGTCTCTGACGCGTAAGTGTTCTTGAGGTGGATGGAACTTGGGGGAGGTCCTTCGTGGACCTTCTTCTCCCAAACCAATCGGCCCGTCTCCCAGTCAATGCACGAGACGGTCCATCGATGAGCGTCCTTTGAAGGAATCGGGCGCTCGCCTCCGAAATAGAGGCCTTTCTTGGGGGCTTCGACTTCACCATCCCGAACCACCGACGTCACATAGATGCGGTCATTCCAGACAATCGGACTTGACCATCCGTACCCAGTGAGACTCGCAGTCCAAACGACGTTTTGTCGTTCATTCCACGTCTCAGGCAATCCCGGACCATTGGAAACCCCCTGCGCTTTCGGCCCTCGGAACTGCGCCCAATTGACGTCGGCAGACCAACACCCGAATGGCCCACCCACGATTGCAAGTGTTAGGCAAACCCAATGTGGACAACGATTCGCTCGCATAAATTCTCCGATAAACACGCCCAACTCCGCTGGGAGAAGGGCCCGGCGGCCAGGCAGGCCAAAGCCCGCGGCACTTAAGATCCGCGCCTCGCATTCGTCAACTGCCAGAGGCGAACCGGCATGTTGAGCCTGCCAATCCTCATCGCCAGCCAAAAACGCCACCGACCTCAACTGAGCCCAATTCGAACGGTCCGGAACAAACAAAAGACCCGCCTTCTCTCGAACGCGGGCTGGCAAATGATGGGAACGTCTCTGAGAATCCCCGGCGAGTCAATTACTTCCCGGTTTCACTCGGCTTGCTCTCCGAAGTCTGCTGAACTTCAGTCTTCGCACTCGCGTCGGTCGTCGTGTTCGGCGAAGCAGCACCCGACGGCAAATCCACCCATTCCAGGATCGCGATTTCCGCCGCATCACCCTGGCGACGACTCAACCGAACAATGCGCGTATATCCGCCGTGGCGGTCTTTGAAAGTGGGCGCAATTTCCTCGAAGAGGATTCGGATCACATCTGCTTTCCGAGCTTGTGCTCCCAGTTCCTTGCTCTTAAGCATTCGTCGTCTCTGGTGGCGCAACCGGGCTGCCGCCAAACGCCGAGCATGAATTGTCCCCTTCTTTCCCAGCGTCACCATCTTCTCAGCGACGGACCGCGCCGCCTTCGCTTTCGCCAAGGTGGTCTTGACACGTTTATGACGAATCAGACTGCAAACGAGATTCGCGAGCATTGCATTACGATGCTCCCCAGTCCGTCCTAATTTTGCAGTTCGTTTAAGATGTCGCATGAAAATTCCTGCTTACGATGGTTTCGCTTCTTCCTTGGGCACATCGAGCAACAACGGATCGATATTCATGCCCAACGACAGTCCCAGACTGGTCAGCTTCTCCTTGATTTCGTTCAAGGACTTTTTACCGAAATTGCGATACTTGAGCATTTCGGCCTCGGTTTTCATCGCCAACTGCCCCACCGTGGTTATATTGGCATTATTGAGACAGTTGGCTGCACGCACGCTCAACTCGATTTCGTTAACACTCATGTTGAGCAGTTTCCGCTGACGCGCTTTCTCGTCGTCCTGCTTGTCCGCGACCTCCTCAAATTCAACGGCGTTCTTGTCGTAGCCGACAAAAACATCCAAGTGATGTTGCAGAATGGCAGAGGCCTGAGTCAAGGCGTCATCCGGTGAAATCCGACCATCAGTCCAAATCTCCAGGATCAAACGGTCGTAATCAGTGCGTTGCCCGACGCGAGCACTCTCTACAGCGTAACGCACCCGCGTAACCGGGGAAAAGAGAGAATCGATGGCGATGACCCCAATCGGCTGATCGGACTTCTTGTTCTCATCTCCGGGGCAAAAGCCGCGCCCAACCTTTACCTCCAACTCCATCTCGAACTTCTTCTTCTTATCGAGGGTGCAAATAACCTGTTTCGGGTTCACCAATTCAAGATTCTGGTTCAGCTTGATGTCTCCCGCGACCACCGCTCCCTCTTTGTTGACCGAAAGAAGCACGGCCTGGGCTTCCCGCGAATGAGCTCTGAACAGAATTTTCTTCAGATTGAGAATAATATCGGTGACATCCTCAACCACACCGTCGATGGTCGTGAATTCATGCATCGCTCCATCGACTTTGATCGATGTGATCGCAGCACCCTCCAACGACGATATCAGAACTCTCCGCAACGAGTTCCCAACGGTATGTCCGTAGCCGGTTTCGAACGGCTCGGCCAAAAACTTCGTGTATGTTTCCGTGGCGGTTGACTCTTCCTTGGTCAACCGCTTGGGCATTTCAAATCGACCTAAACGCACTGGCATAGAATTCTTTCTAACAATTTTAATCTGACCAACGCCGCCCGATCCCGCAACGGCCGAGGTCCATATAATTGTTCATGCTCTCATCGGAGAGCGGATTAACTAGCGGGAATAAAACTCGACGACGGCTTGTTCATTGGCGATGGGCTGGATCTCATCGCGCGTGGGAATGCGAACCACCGTCCCGCAGAATGCATCCTTCTTCAGTGATAGCCAATCCGGCACGGCGCGGCTGGTGGAAGCGTCCAGACTGCGCGTCCCCATTTGTCGTGATACACTCGAATTTTTAACCTCAATTACGTCGTTCACCTTGAGCCCGAACGAAGGAATATTCACCTTTCGACCATTCACCTTGACGTGTCCATGGTTCACCATCTGACGAGCCGCCGCCCGCGTGTTACCAAATCCGAGATGGTAGACGACATTATCAAGGCGGGTTTCAAGGATTTGGAGCATTGTCTCGCCCGTGATACCCCGGCGTTTCAGGGCGCGTTCGTAAACACCGCGAAACTGCCGTTCCATCAAACCGTAGTAATAGCGGAGCTTCTGCTTCTCAATCAGCCCGAGGGCATAATCGGTGTTCTTGCGCCGCGACTTGGGACCATGCACCCCCGGTCCGTAGTTTTTCCGCTCCAGGTACTTTGAGGGGCCGAAGATGGGTGTGCCAAACCGGCGACTGATTCGAACGCGAGGTCCAGTATAACGAGCCATACTTGCTATTTGAAATTGATGAACTGATCGGGGTGAAAATTTTAGACGCGACGTTTCTTGCGCGGCCTACATCCGTTGTGGGGCACGGGCGTCACATCTTTGATCGTGGTAATCTCCAAACCAATAGCTTGGAGAGCTCGGATGGCTGACTCGCGACCCGAACCGGGCCCCTTGACCCGAATCTCAACCTCCCGCATGCCATGCGACATTGCCTGTCGGGCCGCATCCTGGGCCACCTGCTGGGCGGCGAAGGCCGTGCTTTTTCGCGAGCCTTTGAAACCCACTCTTCCGGAACTCGACCAGCCGATGACGTTCCCTTGCATGTCAGTAATGGAAACGAGAGTGTTGTTGAACGTCGCCAGAATGTTGGCAACTCCCACAGTGATGTTCTTAGACCCCTTAGCCTTAATGATCTTCTTGGCGTTGGGGTCCTCGCCCAGCAATTCGGCCGCGGTTGGGGCCACGGCTGCCACCGGCTCGACCGGCTTCGATGGCTCCGAGGCTTCAGGTCCGGCCGGCTTCTTTGCCGCCTTGGGTGGGCGAGCTTCGGTCGATGAAGGAGCCAGGAGCGGGTCGGATGGGGCAGCCGCTTCCGGCTTGGCCTCTTTCTTGGGAGCAGATTTCTTCGGTTTCGGATCGTCAGCCATAATAAATTACTAGTGAATACCGGTCTTCGCGTTCGGATTGCGTTGCACACCCACCGTCTTCCTTGGACCCTTCCTGGTTCGGGCGTTGGTCTGGGTTCTTTGACCGCGGACCGGCAAGCCGCGGAGATGCCGGATACCGCGATAGCATTTGATACCCTGCAGTCGCTTCAAATTCATTCCGAGCTCGCGACGCAGATCGCCTTCGATCACATACTTGCCGTCTTGAATCGCGTGAACAATCTGAGACAATTGCTGTTCGTCCAGATTCTTCGCTCGAATGCTAGGATCAATCTTCGCCTTCTCCAGGATTATTTTCGAGTTAACCGGACCGATCCCGTAGATGTAACGCAGCGCAATATCAATACGCTTATCCCCTGGAATATCGACGCCGAGAATTCGTGCCATAGTCTTGTTTTCTGGTTAGCCTTGTCTCTGTTTGTGACGGGCATTTGTGCAAATCACACGAATGACCCCTTTGCGACGGACAATTTTGCAGTTCTCGCAAAGCCTCTTAACGGATGCACGGACTTTCATAATCTAATCTATTTCTCTCTCACGGCAATGCAGCCCTTTGAAAGATCGTAGGGCGACATTTGAACCATCACGGAATCTCCCGGCGCAATGCGAACGAAACTAAGCCGCATTTGCCCGGAGATGTGTGCCAAGACCCGGTGGCCATTCGCAAGTTCAACGCGAAACATTGTATTTGGCAATGCCTCGATCACTCGACCTTCAACTTCGATGGTCTCTTCTCTAAGCACGTTAAAATCTCTGGTTCTGATTCGGTAATCAGAATTGTATGTTCAAAATGAGCGGATGGCTGCCGGTCTTTCGTTACCACCGTCCAACCGTCCCGCATTACTTCAACCGCCGGCGAACCGGCGTTTACCATCGGCTCGATCGCCAAGGTCATCCTTGGCCTCAATTTCGGCGAGGACTTGCTATCAACGTAGTTTGGCACCTGGGGTTCTTCGTGCATCGAGCGACCAACACCATGGCCGACAAACTCGCGAACCACACTGAATCCATGTCGTTCGACGTAGTTCTGAATCGCCCGCGATATATCCACCACCCGGTTTCCCGGGACGGCTCTGGCTATACCTTCATACAATGACTTCTCAGTGACATCAATGAGTTTTTGAGCCAAAACATCACAGCCGCCAACTGCCACCGTCTTCGCCGTATCCCCAATATAACCCAGGAACACCACACCCACATCAACACTCAAAATATCCCCAAAATCCAATCGCCGATCTCCGGCTAGGCCATGCACGACCTGTTCGTTTACCGACAAGCAGACATGACACGGATACTTTCGGTATCCCAAAAAAGCGCTCCGGGCACCGTAGCTTTTAATTCGCGACGCCGCAAAATCATCGATTTCCTGCGTGGTCACCCCGGGTGTAACCCAAGTGCCTATATCATTTAAGACCGCGCTCGCAACCGCCCCAGCCGCCCGCATCGCCTCGACGTCCCGTTCATTCTTCAATATGATCATCGGCTCAGAGGCTGCGATATTAGAATCGGCCCCGAATTCGGCCCTTCTTCAAAAAGCCGTCGTAATGCCGCATCAGGAGGTGCGATTCCATTTGCCTCATGGTGTCAAGCAAGACACCAACTGTGATAAGCATGCTGGTTCCGCCGAAGAACTGGGAAACGCGAAAATTGATCCCGAAAAGTTGGCCCATCAACATCGGAATGATCGCAATCACGGTCAAGAAGACCGCTCCAGCCAAAGTAATCCGACTCATGGTTCGATGGAGAAAATCGCTGGTTGCCTGGCCCGGCCGCACTCCAGGAATGTATCCGCCATACTTCTTCAGGTCGTCGGAAATCTGCAACTCATTGAATTGTGTGGCCACCCAGAAATAGGAGAAAAACATGATCATCAAAGTATAAAGCACATAGTAGAGAAGATTGCCTCGATCCAACTGTCTGCCGATCTCCTCGAAAAACTTGACGTGAAACAATTCCCCCATCCGCATGAAAACCATCGCGGGAAACATCAGGATGGCCTGGGCGAAAATAATCGGCATGACCCCAGCATAATTGACGCGCAAAGGCATGAATGAACTTCCACCCGAATAGACCTTCCTCCCGACCGCCCGCTGAGCGTACTGGACAGGAATCTTTCGCTGCGCCTGCGTAACCGCGACAACGCCGGCAATCACCGCCAAAAGCAGCAGCACCAAGGCAATCGCGTGAAACAGGTTGAATTTGGATTCAATTCCTTCTCCGGGGAAAAACATCGTGTAAAGCGACTGACCAGCCAGCGGCAAATCAGAGACGATACCAATAGTTATAATCAGGGAAATTCCATTGCCGATGCCTCGTTCGGTAATTTGTTCCCCCAGCCACATCAAAAGCAGAGTGCCTGTGGTCAGAATCAAGACTGTTTGGATTCGATACCACCACCCAGGATCGATCACCAAAGTGCCGGCGAACCCTTTAAAAATCTCTCCAGGATGCTCCCAACCCAGCGTCATCAGGGTCCCGTGACCAAAACACAATAAAACGGTCAGGTAGCGCCCGTACTGAATAACCTTGGCCCGCCCCCCTTCTTCTCTGGCGAGCTTGCTCAAGGTTGGGACGACCGCAGTCAGCAGTTGTATAATAATGGTCGCGGTGATGTAGGGCATGATACCCAAAGCACCAATCGCGCAATTCTGGAGGGCTCCCCCGGTGAACAAGCTGTACATTCCCAAGAGTGAGTTGTCCATCTCGTTCTTCGCAGCGAGCGAATCGAAGAACTCCCGCAAAGCTCCCCCATCTAACCCGGGGACGGGCACCCACGCCAAGACCCGGCAGATGCCCAAAACCATCAGCGTAAAGACAATCCGAGATTTCAGCTCGGGAATCTTGAAGCAGTTAGCAAAAGTATTGGCAATGGCTGCAAACATGCGTCAGGAATGAAAATCGTTAGGCTTGAGAGGGGGTGGCTTTCCGCTTGCCCACAATCTCACAAACGCCGCCTCGAGCTTCTATCTTGGCTTGCGCAGATGAACTGAACGCATTGGCTCTCACTGTTAGCTTTTTGGTGAGTTCACCCCCTCCGAGGATCTTGATTCCGTCAGCCCGACCGTTGGCGTGACCAAGAGTTCGAAGCGCCGTTTCGTCCACCGTAGCTCCCTCCTCAAATCCGTTAAGAGTCGCCACATTCACAGGGATGTAGCGGATGGTATGAAGGGCATTGCTGAATCCCCGCTTTGGCATTCTTCGAATCAAGGGCATCTGCCCGCCTTCGAATCCCACTCGGATGGAACTCCCAGACCTCGCGGATTGGCCTTTACCCCCACGGCCGCTGGTTTTGCCATGTCCGCTTGACTCGCCTTGGCCCAGACGCTTCCGCCGATGCTTGGCACCGGGACGCGGTTTGAGATCGTGTAATCGCATAGAAATTAAGTGGAAGCGACAGCCGGCAACGAGACAGGTATGACCGGAGCCGAGTTCGGATTCGGATTCGGTGTTCTCACGGCCAAGCCGCGACGGCGATAAATATCCTCGCGGAGTCGAAGCGACTGAAGCGCAGAGAGTGTGGCCTTCGCCACATTTGCCGCGTTCTTTGACCCCAGAGACTTGCTTAAAATATCCTTCACTCCCACGGACTCAACCACTGCCCGCACGGTCTTACCGGCGATAATTCCGGTTCCCGGAGAGGCGGGTCGAAGGAGGACCTTGGCACCACCGAAACTCGAGAGCACGTCGTGCGGTATCGTGTTATTGCGCAAGGAAATGCTGACCATTTGCTGCTTTGCATCCTCACCACCCTTTCGAATCGCGTCTGCCACCTCACCCGCCTTCCCGAGGCCAATTCCGACGCGCCCGTGCTTGTCACCCACAACCACTAGTGCGCTGAAGCTAAATCGGCGCCCACCTTTAACGACCTTCGACGAACGATTGATGAAAACCACTTTTTCGATCAACTCATTCGAGTCTTTTCCGTCCGAGCCTGGGTCACCGCCCTCCGAACCCGCTCGCCCTCTTCGGCCACCTCGACCGGGCCCTCGTCCGCCGAACCGGTTTGGTTCAACATTACTTTTCGGTAGTTCAGCCACAGTAATTGCCTCCTCAATGTTCAGAATTGCAGACCTGCCGCCCGAGCAGCATCGGCTAGTGCCTTGACTTTGCCATGAAAACGGGCACCGCTTCGGTCAAACACCACGCCTTCGATTCCTTTGGTTTTGGCTGCTTCCGCGGCCAATTGTCCGATCCGTTGAGCGCTCGCCACATTCGCCTTAAGCTTGTCCCGATCCGGCAGACTCTTGTTCAAAGTTGAAATCGATGCAAGCGTCACACCTGCGCCGTCGTCAATAAATTGCACATGAATGTTTTTGCCGGTAAACCGAACGCTCATTCGAGGGCGTTCCTGGGTGCCGACCACCTTTTTGCGAATACGCCAGCGGCGCAATTGCTCGAGTCGAGATTTTTTTTCCGTCTTCATTCAGTCAAGATCACGGATTTGGAAATGTCCTACATTTGACTACTTCAGTTCAGACTACTGCACCGTCTTGCCTTCCTTACGAACGACCTTCTCGCCCACGTACCGCACCCCTTTGCCCTTATAGGGTTCCGGAGGATAGAAGCTCCGAATCTCCGATGCCACTCGCCCCACCACTTCCTTGCTGGGACCTTCGATAGTCACTTTGGTGTTTTCCTCGACGGTCACCTTAATCTGATCCGGAATGGGATAGAGAATTGGGTGGGAGTAGCCGAGGTTCAAATTTACATTCTTGCCCTGGACGGCTGCCTTGAAACCAACGCCCTGAATTTCGAGTTTCTTAACGAAACCATCGGAGACTCCTTTAACCATATTATTGACGATTGCCCGACTCAATCCGTGAAGCGCTTTGGCCTGGGCGTCGTCACCCTGCCGATTGACAATAATCTGCCCGCCATCCACCGACACCGAGGTGCGCCGGGGGAGTTCAAAATCGAGCTTCCCTTTTGGACCTTCGATCACGATCCTTCGGCCTTGAATCTCCACCTTGACCTGGGGAGGAATCGCAACTGGTATCTTTCCGATTCTTGACATAAGGAAAACGATTTTACCAAACGAAGCAAACCACTTCACCACCAAGATTCCGCTTTTGGGCTTCCATTCCCGTCATGACACCCTTCGGAGTGGACAGAATGGCGACTCCCATGCCACCAAGCACGCGGGGGATTTCCGTCGCCCGGACATACCGTCGGAGGCCGGGAGTGCTGACGCGCCGCAATCCGGCAATCACACCCTGGCGGTTCTGGTATTTCAATTTCAACTTCAGCTTCTTGGGCGATTTGCCTTCGACGCTGCAATCAGTAATGTACCCCTCGCGTTTCAAGATGTGAGCGATGCTCTCCTTCATCTTGGAATGAGACATTTCGAGCATCGGCAACAACGCCTGGTTAGCATTGCGAATGCGCGTCAGCATATCAGAAATCGGGTCGGTCATAATCTTACCAACTGGCTTTTATTACACCGGGAATCAATCCGTTCAATGCGGACTCCCTAAAGACCAAACGAGAACAGGCAAACTTGCGAAGGTAACCGTGCCGGCGACCGGAAATTCTGCAGCGATTGGTCACTCGGGATGGACTCGCATTGCGAGGCAATTTCGACAAACCAGCGTAATCGTGTTTGGCTTTCAATTCGGTTCGCAGCGCTGCGTATTTTTGAACGGCAGCGCGTTTCTTCTTTTCCCGCTCAATCCATGCTTTCTTTGCCATACTATCTTCCTTCCGCGAAAGGCATCCCCATCAACTTGAGGAGATCCAAAGCTTCGTCATCCGAATTTGCCGTCGTCACAATGGTAATGTCCAAGCCCTGCTGCCGTTTGATCTTGTCTAGGTCGACTTCGGGGAAGATGGTTTGATCCGCCACCCCCAAGGAGTAATTGCCCCGACCATCGAAAGCCCGAGTTGTCAGGCCCCGAAAATCTCGAATGCGGGGCAGGGCGGCCGCGACCAATCGGTCAAAAAACTCATACATCACCTCGCGTCGCAACGTGACGTGGCAGGCAATGGGGTAGCCCTCCCGCAATTTGAAATTCGCGATACTCTTTCGGGCCTTGCTGATGACCGCCTTTCGCCCCGCGATCAAACCCATATCCTTGGCCGCATCGTCAAGCGCACCTTTTTCCAAGGATGCACTCACTCCCATGTGGAGCACAATTTTCTCCATGCGAGGGACTTGATGAAGATTCCTATACTTCCGCTTTTCCATCAAAGCGGGCCGTACTTTGTCCAGATATTGTTGGTAAAGCCGTGGTTTCATATCTTCTTTCCGTCCGAAGCGGTAGCGGAACTGCGTCTTGCGGCTCGAGCGTCGAATTTTTCCGCCAACATCACATTGGAAATATGAACCGAACCCTCACGCTTGACAATGGCACCCTGAGGATTCTGTTGGCTCTTGCGAGTATGTCGCATGATCATCTTGATCCCTTCCACGATGACTCTCTCCTTACCGGTCAAGACACCGATAACCTTGCCTCGTTTGCCTCGCTCGGTTCCGGAGATGACCACAACTTCATCTCCTCTTTTTATGTGAAATCTCCGCATAAGCCTCAAATAACCTCCGGTGCCAGGGAAATGATCTTCATAAACTTTTTCTCGCGCAACTCGCGCGCCACAGGACCAAAAATCCGAGTCCCTCTCGGATTATTCTCCTTATCAATGATTACAATAGCATTCGAGTCAAACCGGAGATAGGACCCGTCGCTTCGCCGAATCGGCTGCCTTGTTCGCACCACGACGGCATCGACCACTTCGCCTTTTTTGACAGTCCCATCTGGTGAGGCCTCCTTGACATGAGCCTTGATGATATCGCCGACTCGCGCATATCGCTGGTTACGGCCTAGCACCCCAATGGCGGCCGCTCGTTTTGCGCCGCTGTTATCCGCAACATCTATTATGGATCGAATCTGTAGCATATCATCTCAATCGTTCAGTTTCCGACATGAGCGGCGGTCTGTCGCTCGACAATCTCCACCAGACGCCAAGACTTCGTTTTCGAAAGGGGCCTCGTCTCCTCGATCTTTACTCGATCACCAATTTTGGCTTCACTCTTTTCGTCGTGGGCATATAATTTCCGGTAACGGGTTACGACTTTTTTGAACTTCGGGTGTCGAAAGCGCCGTTCCACACGGACGACAATTGTTTTGGCCATTTTGTCGGAGATCACCTCTCCCAAACGTTCTTTCCGATGGCCACGGCCAGCGATGTTCGTCTCAGTCATAAGGTCTAAGCGGCTTTCTTGCGCAATGACGACATCTGCGTCTCCACCTTCGCAATGTCCCGGCGAAGAGTTCGCAGTTGAGCCGTCTTTTCCAACTGACTCCCAGCCTGCTGCAAGCGCAAATTAAATAATTCCTGCCGTAGATCACGGCTCTTGGCGGTCAGCTCTACCAAGGTCAAGTCTCTGATGTCAGACATTTTCATGTTTCACTCCGGAGGATCATCCGATTTTGTGCCGCGAAATGAACTTGGTTTTGATGGGCAACTTGTCCGCGGCCAGTCGCATGGACTCCCGGGCAATCGCCTCGGTTACGCCATCCACTTCGAAGAGGACGTTGGCCGGGCGAATCACCGCCACCCAGGACTCGACTGGCCCTTTTCCTTTACCCATCCGAGTTTCAAGTGGCTTCTTGGTGTATGACTTGTCCGGAAAGATTCGAATCCAAATCTTACCGCGCCGTTTCATAAAACGGGTGATCGCCACCCGGGCGGCTTCAATTTGCTTGGTGTCGAGCCAGCAACGTTCCAGCGACTGCAAACCGTACTCACCAAACGCAACCGCGTTGCCGCGAGATGCAAGACCCGCGCGACTCCCGCGATGCATTTTCCGGTACTTCACTCTGGCAGGCATCATCGGCATAGCAAATCCTCCGGGTAAAATTTACACACTGGCGGCGGGAGCTGGACTCGAAGCAGAAACGGCGCCTCGCTCCGGTTTGGTTTCACCCCGGCAGATCCAACACTTAATTCCCAATTTTCCGTAGAGCGTATGAGCCTCGGCAAACCCATAGTCGATGTTGGCTCGAAGCGTATGCAGTGGAACACTTCCTTCATGGTACGACTCAACTCGCGCCAATTCTGCACCGCCCAATCGACCGGCGCAACGTACCTTGATTCCTACGGCACCGAAATCCATGGCCGTCTGAACAGCCTTTTTCATCGCCCGGCGAAACGAGATCCGTCGCTCCAACTGCAGGGCAATGTTTTCCGCTACAAGTTGAGCGTCCAATTCCGGCGTCTTGATCTCCTGAATATCGACGTAAATCTCCTTGCCCGTCATTCGGCTGAGTTCTTCCTTTAGCTTGTCGATTTCCGCGCCTTTTCGGCCGATAACCACTCCGGGGCGCGCGGTAAAAATCGTAATGCGGCAACGGGTGGCCGCACGTTCGATCTGAATCTTCGGGACCGAAGCCGATTCCAATTTTTTCTTCAAGATATCGCGTATCTTTCGGTCTTCGCACAGTAGTTTGCCAAAGTCCTTCTTCTCAGCGAACCATTTGGAACGCCAGTCTTTGTTTACGGCCACGCGCAGACCGATCGGATTAGTTTTCTGTCCCATAGTGTTTAGCTGTCGGATAAAACGATTTTGATATGGCAACTCCTTTTCAGGATCGGCCCTGCAGATCCGCGAGCTTTAGGCACGAACCTCTTCATTGTGGTAGCGGTTCCGGCGACCGCTACCTTGACCCGCAACGCTTCGGGCTTGAGTCCTCGATTGTTTTCTGCGTTGGCAATCGCCGATTTGAGGGTTTTCGCCACCAGTCGCGCTGATTTTCGGGGAACAACCGCCAGCACTGCCACTGCATGTTGTGCAGAGAGTCCCTGAATCTGCCGCACCACCTCACGCACTTTCTGGGCGGACATGCGAACATTTCTTGTAATAGCCTGAACTTCCATAAAGTCGCTATTTGGCTTCCGCCTTTGCGGTATGAGCTCCGTGCTTCTTGAAAGTCCTCGTCAGAGAAAACTCGCCAAGCCGATGCCCAACCATGTTTTCGGTAATGAATACGGGATGAAAGACCTTACCGTTATGCACGTTAAAGGTGAGTCCCACAAAATCAGGAGTAATCATCGAGCGACGTGACCAAGTCTTAATCGGCAGCTTCGAATTCACCGCCTTCGCCTTGGTGATCTTGTCCATCAAATGCTGGTCAACAAACGGGCCTTTTTTGATCGAGCGTCCCATAATTTCTACTATTTCATTTTCATCGGGCGACCGTCACGGCGGACTACAATAACCCGGTTCGATTGCTTCCTCTTGGGCCGAGTCTTGAAGCCCTTGGTAATAACTCCCCATGGCGTCACTGGATGCCCGCCTCCAGAGGTTTTTCCGGCACCTCCACCCATCGGGTGATCCACTGGGTTCTTCGCCACCCCGCGACTGAGCGGGCGGATTCCCCGGTGGCGACTTCTGCCCGCTTTACCCAAAACCACGTTCTCGTGTTCGGTATTCCCAACCTGCCCAATCGTGGCAAAACAGTTCTCGTGGAATCGCCGAATCTCACCTGAGGGCAAGCGCACGAGAGCGTAACCTTCGTCTCGCGACATCACGACGGCCGAACCACCGGCTGTTCGCACCATCTGACCACCCTTTCCTGGAGTTATCTCCAGGTTGTGAATGGGAAGTCCAATCGGAATATTCTTCAAAGGAAGACTGTTCCCCGTTTCTGGTGGAGCCACAGAACCGCTAACCAACTTGCTGCCCACAGCCAACCCATTCGGCGCGATGATGTATCGCTTTTCGCCATCCACGTATTCCAAAAGCGCCAAACGCGCTGTCCGGATCGGATCGTATTCGATTGCGACAACTTTTGCTTCGACACCGAACTTGTTGCGCTTAAAATCCACGTTTCTAATTTTCTGCTTGTGTCCTTGTCCTCGACCTCGGCTCGTAACCCGGCCATAGCAATTGCGCCCACCGGTCTTCTTCCGGGTGAAAATCAGGCTCTTCTCAGGCTTCGTCTTTGTGATCTCGTCGAACGACGCGATAGAGATGTATCGCGTTGACGGAGTAAGCGGTCGAAATGTTTTAACTGGCATAAATCACTCGGATCTAGGTCAAGCTGATCTTGTCGCCTTTTTTTAAAGTCACGATCGCCTTCTTCCAATCGGGCGCTTGCCCGGCTTGGGTCGTCCTCTGGCGACGGAACTTGCCGCGGACCGTGACAGTGTTCACATCGAGGACTGTCACTTTGAAGAGTTCTTGCACCGCCTGGCGAATCTGAATCTTGTTGGCTCGACGATCCGCCACCACGATGTATTTGTTGAACTTGTCACCCAGGATGGTCCCCTTCTCCGTCACTCGTACTGTTTTAATAACTTCAAACGGATTCATTTGACTCAATCCTCGTTTAACCGTTGTTCGATCTTCTCGAGAGCGCCGCGAGTGAAGACAAGCTTCGCGTACTGCAACACTTGGTAGGTGTTGAGTGAATCCGACGTGGTGACCTCGACGCCATCGATATTGCGGGACGCCAAGGTTAGGTTTCGCTCTGGAGTTTGCGTTACCACAAGGGTCTTGCTCGGCATCTTCAAGGCCGTCATGAAGCGCACGAATTCCTTGGTCTTATTTGACGTCAGCTTCAAATCGTCAACCACCACCACATCGCCAGCTTTCAGTCGTTCACTTAAGGCCTTCCGAAAAGCAAGACGCTTGCTTGATTTCGAGACCTTCTTCGAGAAATCGCGTGGTTTGGGCCCGAAAACAACACCACCGCCACGCCAAAGCGGGGAAGCAAACGACCCTGCACGGGCGCGGCCTGTCCCTTTCTGGCGCCAAGGCTTTTTGCCGCTTCCCGCCACCTCACCCATCGTCTTGGTGCAGGCCGTCCCACTCCGCTGGGCCGCCCGAAAGGCGACCACGGCTTCGTGAACCGCTTGAGTTCCTCTTCCATTCTCGATCATCGCGAACCTGACTTCATATTCCCCGAGATCGTTTCCTTGAACATCTTTGACGGTAAGCTTCATTTGCGTCCAAACTTTATCTATTGTTTCGCTGGCGAGACGGCCTTTTTAGGCAGTTTCTTCGCCTCGCGGATGATCACGTAATCTCCATTGGCACCCGGGATAGCCCCTTTGATCAGGAGAATGTTCTCCGCCTCGCGCACTTGAATGACCTCCAGATTCTGAGTTGTTCGGCGAACCTGACCCATATGTCCCGGCATGCGCATGCCCCGCATGACCGTGCCGGGAAACAATCGTTGGCCAATCGCTCCACCGCGGCGGTGCCATCCTTTTGCCCCGTGGGTCATGTCACCACCGCGAAATCCGTGCCGCTTGACGACACCCTCGAAACCCCGGCCTTTCGTCACCCCGATTGCGTCCACAAAATCTCCGGGAGCGAAAATCCCCACGCTGATAATGTCCCCCGGTTTAACTTCAATCGCGAAGTCCCGAAACTCGCGCAACCGCTTGACCGGAGTGGCTTTGAACTTCCTGAAATGACCACCCAGTGGTTTCGTGATGCGATGCTCTTTCTGATCGTCAAAACCGAGCTGCACCGCGTTGTAGCCATCGGTTTCAATTCTCTTGCATTGCACGACCCGATTTGGTCCACCCAACACAACCGTCACCGGAATCAGATTCCCCGCCGCGTCATAGACGCGCGTTTGGCCAAGTTTTTTTCCGAGCAAGCCGATCATAGCCTTAAATTTTAATGGTGATGTCAACCCCCGCCGGGAGGTTCAGTTTTTTGAGTTCGTCCACGGTCTTAGCCGTTGGGTCGATAATATCCAGCAGCCGCTTGTGGGTCCGTTGTTCGAACGTCTCATGCGACTTCTTGTCGGCGTGTGGCGACCGCTGGACCGTAAACCGCTCAATTCGGGTCGGAAGAGGAATCGGTCCTGCCACTCGAGCTCCTGTCCTCTTCACGGTCTCGACGATATCGTGAGCCGATTGGTCGATTACGCGGTGGTCGTAGGCCTTGAGTCTTATGCGAATGCGTTGTCCAGCCATAATAATTAACAGATCGAGGGTTAACTGGTCCTGGCCGCTTTAGGTTTCGTCGTATCCAGAATCGTCGCCAGAATACTATTCGGCACCTGCTCAAATCGAAACGGCTCCATTGAGTAAGCGGCCCGACCCTTGGAAAGCGAACGAATGGCCGTCGCGTAGCCGAACATTTCCGCAAGCGGCACTTCCGCGTAAAGAATTGTCGAGTTATTCTTGGCCTCGATGGTCTGGATCTTGCCACGCCGCCGATTCAAATCACCCAGGAGATCTCCTTGGTATTCGTCGGGTGTGGTCACTTCCACTTTCATGATCGGCTCCAAGAGAATTGGATGGGCTTTTTTGACCGCATCCTTCAACGCGAAAATCCCGGCCATTTTGAACGCCAACTCACTCGAGTCCACCTCATGGAAGGTCCCTTCCACGATACTGACTTTAAGGTCAACCATGGGGTAGCCGGCCAGAACACCACCCTTGACCGCTTCCTCCACGCCGGCAATGACCGCGGGAATGTACTCCCTGGGGATTGTTCCACCCACGACCTTGTTTTCAATCTCCACTCCCTTGCCTGGTTCGTTGGGCTCAAGAGTGATGATCGCATGCCCATATTGCCCACGGCCACCGGATTGCCGAATGAACTTTCCTTCACCATCGGCGCGCTTGGTGACTGTTTCGCGATAGGCAATTTGAGGAGCACCCGCATTTGCGTCCACCTTGAATTCCCGCAACAATCGATCCCGAATAATCTCCAAATGCAATTCACCCATTCCAGCAATGATAAGCTGACCAGTATCCTCGTTCGTAAAGCATCGGAATGTTGGATCCTCCTCCGCCAGTCGTTGCAGCCCCTCTCCCATCTTCTCTCGATCCGCCTTTGTCTTCGGCTCAATCGCCATGGAAATAACCGGCTCCGGAAACGTCGGAGGCTCAAGCAGGATCTCAAAATCCTCATCACACAGAGTATCACCAGTTGTGATGTTCTTCAGACCGACCAAAGCGGCGATATCACCGGAATAGGTCGTCTCAACCTCAATCCTCTTGTCCGCCTGAATCATCATGACCCGACTGACCCGTTCGCGCTTGTTGGTGCGCGGATTGTAGATGACATCTCCTTTGCTGAGCATGCCACTATAAACGCGAAAAAAGACCAGCTTGCCAACGTAAGGATCTGTCCAAAGCTTGAAAGCCAAAGAACAAAACTTCCCATGATCATCCGGTCGAACCTCAATTCGATTAGCCGGATTGCCGGGTTCTTCCCCGACGGTCGCCGGAATATCCAAAGGCGACGGGAGGTAATCGATCACAGCATCGACCAAAGGCTGCACCCCGCGCTTCTTGAAAGCCGAACCGCATAAAACCGGTACTAATTCGATCTTGCAAGTCAGGCGGCGAATCGCGCGTTTCAGAAGGACCGGATCGATCGGTTTGTCTTCGATGACCAACTCGGCCACTTCATCATCCTTGTTCGCAACGGCATCCACCAACTCGCTCAGGGCAATGCGAGCGCGCTCCTTATCCTCGGCAGGAATGTCGGCCACATGATAACGCAAACCCATTTCGTCGCTCACGTCGTAGAGGATCGCTTTCTGGTTAATCACATCGATCACGCCGGTGAAATAGTCTTCCTTCCCAATCGGAATCACCACCGCATACGCGTAAGCTCCAAGCTTCTTCCGCATCTCGGCAACCGCGTTTTCGAAATTCGCTCCCGTCCGGTCCATCTTGTTGACAAACGCAATGCGAGGGACTCGGTATTTTGTAGCCTGGCGCCATACCGTCTCCGACTGGGGTTGCACCCCGGCGACGCCACAGAAAACCGCGACTGCACCATCCAAAACTCGCATCGAGCGCTCCACTTCCGCGGTAAAATCGACATGGCCCGGCGTGTCAATGATGTTGATTCGGTGAGCGATCCCAACAGAAGTCTTATTGAGACCATCGTCTTTCTGAGTCCAATAGCATGTAGTCGCTGCGGACGTTATCGTAATGCCGCGCTCACGCTCCTGATCCATCCAGTCGGTCACCGTATTACCGTCATCCACATCCCCCATTTTGTGGATCAATCCGGTGTAAAACAGAATCCGTTCGGTAGTGGTCGTCTTGCCGGCGTCAATATGGGCGGCGATCCCGATGTTGCGCGTGCGCTCCATCGAGTACTTTCGATCCGCCGAATTGACCGGTTTTGAGTTTTCCATTACAGCTTCCATCAATCTCTTAGAGAATAAAAATGCCCCGATTTAGAACAGCCTTCGGGGCAAATTCGATTATTCTGAAACTACCAGCGGAAATGAGCGAATGCCTTGTTCGCCTGCGCCATCTTATGGACTTCGTCACGCTTTCGAATGGCATTCCCCTGGCCCTGGAACGCCTCCAAAATCTCCGTCGCCAGCGCGTCCTTCATCGGGATACCTTTCCGGGCGTCGGCAAAATCCACCAACCAGCGCAAGGCCAGCGCCAACTGCCGATCCGGAGCCGCTTCAACCGGAACTTGGTAGGTCGCCCCACCAACGCGGCGAGGCTTAACCTCTAAGCGAGGTTTGGCATTATCCACGGCCCTTTGCAGGATTTCGAGGGGATTCGAATTCGGATTCTTCTCCGCAATCTTGTCAAAGGTCCCATAGACAATACGCTGGGCCAGACTCTTCTTCCCACTCTGCATGACCACGTTGACAAACCGAGAAACCAAGCTGCTATGGTACTTGGCGTCCTCGATCACTGGTCTTCTCGTTGCTTGACGGCGTCTAGACATAAAATCACGACTTAGCTGCGGCCGCCGCGACTTTTGCGGCTTTCGGGCGTTTCACCCCATACTTCGACCGGCTCACACGACGTTTTTCAACACCCGCGGCGTCCAACGTGCCTCGCACGATGTGATATCGAACTCCGGGAAGGTCTTTGACTCGCCCGCCGCGCACGAGAACGATGGAGTGCTCTTGAAGATTGTGCCCTTCATCCGGAATATACGCGATCACCTCATACCCGTTCGTTAGGCGAACCTTGGCGACCTTGCGCATCGCCGAGTTTGGCTTCTTGGGGGTCCGGGTCATGACTTGAACACAGACTCCTCGCCGAAAGGGCGCGTTTTCCAAGGCTGGTGACTTGGACTTGTACCTGAGTTTGTTCCGTCCCTTTCGGACAAGTTGGTTTATCGTCGGCATCGCGGCTTATTGTATTTCTGGTTTTTCCCCCGTCTCACAGCCCTCTGGATAAACGGAGCGCGAATTTTAGCAAATGAACTCTCGGTTGCAACAAGTATTTCAAAAAAAATCGGTCCTGTTTCAACTCACCATCGGTTCGTCAACCAAGAGATTGGGCTCATCGACCGGCAATTCTTCGACCAATGGCTTCAACTGGATCTTTCGGTGGTAACTAAAACCGGTTCCGGCTGGGATAATGTGCCCCATGATCACGTTTTCCTTGAATCCGCGCAGATGATCAACCTTGCCCATCGTCGCCGCCTCCGTCAGCACGCGAGTTGTGTCCTGGAACGAGGCGGCACTAAGGAAGCTTTCCGTCTCCAATGACGCCTTGGTAATTCCCAGCAGAACCGGCTGAGCTTCGGCCGGCTTGCCTCCCATCTGTTCCACGCGCTGATTCTCGTTTTCAAAAGCGATCTTATCGATCTGTTCCCCCCACAAGAAGGAGGTATCACCCGGCTCGGTGATGCGGACTTTACGCAACATCTGCCGAACAATGATCTCAATATGCTTATCGTTAATCGTCACCCCTTGGAGTCGATAGACTTCTTGAACCTCATTCACCAGATGCTCCTGCAACTCTTGCGGACCGCACACATCAAGAATCTCGTGCGGCACAACCGGCCCTTCGGTCAACTGCTGGCCCTTTTTTACGAAGTCTCCCTTGAACACAATGACGTGCTTTCCTATGGGGATGAGGTGCTCTTCCTCCAAACTAGTCTGGGGATCTTTGATCAAGATCGTGCGCTTCCCGCGGACGCTTGGGCCGAAATCGACAATGCCATCGATCTTGGAAATCTCCGCCGCGTCTTTGGGGCGCCGCGCCTCGAACAACTCCGCAACCCGCGGCAGACCACCGGTGATATCTTTGGTTTTGGAAGTCTTGCGCGGTGTCTTCGCCATGAGCGTGCCCGCGACGATTTTATCTCCTTCATTGACAACGATGTGAGCTCCCGACGGAATCGGATAGTTGGCGATCGGCTCACCCTTGTCGTCGGAGATAACAATCTGCGGGTGAAGGTCTTCCTTGTGCTCGATGATCACTTTGGCTTCCTGTTGGGTCGCTTCGTCCATCTCCTGCTTCATGGTGACACCTTCGATGATATCCTGGAACTGCACACGACCGGCTTTCTCAGATAGAATCGGGACATTGTACGGATCCCATTGGACGAAGGTCTCTCCCTTCTTGACCGCTCCCCCGTTCGCCACGGAGATGACTGCTCCAATGACCACGTTGTGAGCCTCGAGCTCACGCCCATCTTCGGCCACGATGGAAATGGATCCGTTCTTATTTAGAACAATATTGTTAGAATCCTCCAACTCGACCAAGCGCAGGTCATTGTAGCGGATCACTCCATCAAACTTGGCTTTGATTTGGGGCTGCTTGAACACTTGGGACGCCGTGCCGCCGATGTGAAAGGTCCGCATCGTCAATTGGGTGCCCGGCTCGCCGATCGACTGCGCGGCGATGATTCCAACCGCTTCTCCAAGCTTCACGAGATGACCCGTCGCCAAATTGCGCCCATAGCAATTCACGCAAATGCCGTGCTTGCTTTCGCAGGTCAAGACCGAGCGAATCCGGACTTTTTCGACACCGGACTGCTCAATTTTCTTTGCTTTGACCTCATCGATTTCTTCATTGGCCTTGACGATCTTCTTCTTCGGATCCGTGGGATCGACGATGTCGTCGCAACTGAACCGACCAAACAACCGTTCACCCAACTTGACCACTTCGTCCTCGCCCTCGTAAATCGCCTGAACCCAAATTCCGTTGGTCGTCCCGCAATCATCTATCCGGATAATCACGTCTTGGGCCACATCCACAAGCTTCCTCGTCATGTAACCGGAATCGGCTGTCTTGAGCGCGGTATCCGCCAGTCCCTTGCGCGCTCCGTGCGTGGAGATGAAGTATTCCAGGACTGTCAGACCCTCGCGGAAGTTGGAGAGAATCGGCTTCTCAATGATATCGCCGGAAGGCTTGGCCATCAGTCCCCGCACTCCGGCGAGTTGGCGAACCTGCTGCCGATTGCCTCGCGCACCCGAGTCCACCATCAACCACACCGGGTTGTACTCCTTTTTGCCCTGGTTGTTCTCGAGAGTTCGCAACATGACGTTGGCAATCTGGTCGGTACAGTGGGTCCAGATGTCGATGACTTTGTTGTAGCGCTCGCCCGGAGTGATGACGCCCTTCCGGTACTGCTTTTCGACCTCGCTGATCTGCTTCTGCGCGGCCTCGATTTCGTGGGTCTTCTCCTTTGGGATGATCATGTCATCAATCCCGATCGAAACCCCCGCGCGGGTTGCTTCATAAAAGCCCAGTTCTTTCAATCTGTCCAATGTCACCACCGTCTTTTCGTGGCCGCAGATCTTGTAACAATTCCAGATCAATTCGCCGATCTGCGACTTGCCGACGACCCGGTTGGGGAAACCCAACTCCAGCGGCCATATTTCGCTGAAAACGACCCGGCCCACCGTAGTTTCGATCACGCGCTTTTCCGCATCTCCATAGACTGTTTTGGTGCCACAGTCCGGATTGGCCAAGCGGATCCGTTCGTGGATGCTCGCCGCTCCGTCGGCAAGAGCGAAGATGACCTCGTCCTTGGACCCAAACAGTTTGAGTGAGGACGAGCTTTGGGATTGTGCGGCGGCGCGGGGATTGGCCGTCAAATAGTAACAACCCAACGTAATATCCTGGGTTGGCGTCATGATCGGCTTGCCACTTGAAGGACTGAAAATGTTGTTCGGAGCCATCATGAGGAGCCGCGCCTCCATCTGGGCCTCCACGGACAACGGCACATGGACCGCCATTTGGTCGCCGTCGAAGTCGGCGTTATAGGCGGTGCAAACCAGCGGATGAATGCGAATCGCCTCGCCTTCGATCAACACAGGTTCAAAGGCCTGAATGGACAGACGATGCAGGGTCGGGGCGCGATTGAGCAAAACGGGGTGCCCCTTCGTCACTTCCTCAAGAATGTCCCAAACCTCGGGCGATTGCCGTTCGATCATCTTCTTCGCCGACCGCACCGTATGAACATAGCCGAGTTCCTTGAGCCGGCGGATAATGAACGGCTCAAAGAGGACCAAGGCCATCTTCTTGGGCAAGCCGCACTGATGCAATTTCAGTTCTGGCCCAATAACAATAACCGATCGCCCCGAGTAATCGACGCGCTTGCCGAGAAGATTCTGGCGAAACCGCCCACTCTTGCCCTTCAGCATGTCGCTGAGCGATTTCAGAGGCCGGTTACCCGCGCCGGTGACCGCACGACCATGTCGCCCATTGTCAAACAGGGCGTCGACCGCTTCCTGGAGCATCCGCTTCTCGTTGCGAATGATCACTTCAGGGGTCTTAAGCTGCAGCAGGTTCTTGAGACGATTGTTCCGATTGATGACCCGGCGATAGAGGTCATTGAGATCCGAGGTGGCAAATCGCCCTCCCTCCAAAGGAACGAGCGGCCGCAGATCCGGCGGGATCACGGGCAGAACGGTGAGAATCATCCATTCCGGACGGCTCTTCGACGAGGTAAAACCCTGGTAGAGCTTGATCCGCTTGGCGATCTTCTTCCGGATCTGCTTGCTCTTGGTTTCAGTCATGGCGATCTGCAACTGATCGACCTGTTTCTGTAGATCCACGTTGCACAGGGCCTCCCGCACGGCCTCGGCCCCCATCTTGGCGACGAAAGCGTCCGGACCGTAGGTTTCTTTGGCCTCGCGATACTCAAGCTCACTCAGCAACTGATGCTGTTTGAGGGGCGTCGAACCGGGGCTGATCACGAGATAATCTTCGTAGTAGATCACTCGTTCGAGATTCCGCGCCGTCATGTCGAGCATGAGACCGATCCGGGACGGCATGCATTTGAAGAACCAAATGTGCGACACGGGCACGGCCAGTTCGATATGTCCCATTCGTTCACGCCGCACTCGGGAAAGCGTTACCTCAACCCCGCAACGGTCACAGACCACGCCCCGATGCTTGATGCGTTTATACTTGCCACAGGAGCATTCCCAGTCTTTCACCGGACCGAAAATGCGCTCGCAAAAAAGTCCGCCTTTTTCCGGTTTGAAGGTCCGGTAGTTAATTGTCTCCGGGTTCTTAATCTCCCCTTTGGACCACGAACGAATCGATTCCGGAGACGCGACCGAGATGGCGACGTAATCAACCAGATTGACCTTATCCAGGCCGAGCAACTCGCGGGCGGTTTCTTTGGTGCTAATCATACTTATAAACGGTTGGATGAATACTATCGCTAAACAGCCTTTAGTTGAGTGCCGTCAGAGCCGTCGCCTGGGCCGGTTGATCCAAGGGATTGGAATAGCCGACTTTTACGTCCAGACCGAGGGATTGCATTTCCTTGACCAACACGTTGAAAGACTCGGGCACGCCAGCTTCCAGAGAGTTGTCGCCCTTCACGATGCTCTCGTAGATTCGCGTCCGCCCTTGGACATCGTCGGATTTAACCGTCAACAATTCTTGGAGCGTGTAGGCTGCACCGTACGCCTCCATCGCCCAGACCTCCATTTCGCCGAACCGCTGACCTCCGTACTGGGCTTTTCCGCCCAACGGTTGTTGAGTCACCAGAGAGTACGGACCCACGGCTCGAGCATGAATTTTGTCGGCAACCAAGTGACCAAGCTTCATCATGTAAATGAAACCGACCACAATCTCCTGATCGAAAGGCTCT
>CAYHFE010000037.1:0-25668 GCA_964355375.1 uncultured Verrucomicrobiota bacterium | reverse complement strand
CCGGGACTACATGCGTGGAACGGACCGTGTCCTGAGTCAAAATGAGAACTGCTGCTGATGTGGGTCGGAGCTTGACGCGCGTCGCGGACGCAAGATAACGTTTCCCGAACAACCCATTCGGAGCGTCGGCGGACGTGCGGTGGTTCCGGTCCGCTTCGGTCTCGAGTTCGGGATGCGTTCCGAAAACGCCGCAAAAAACTGTGTCCGATTGATATACGACCAAATCCTGTCAAGCCTATGAAACAATCCAAACCCATTCGACCCTGTCCCCGCTCTCCGCGCCCGGTTCTTCAGAGTGGATTCACTTTGATCGAGCTGCTCGTGGTGATCGCCATCATTGCGATCCTGGCCGGCATGCTCCTGCCGGCGCTGGCCAAAGCCAAAGGCAAAGCCCAGGGGATTTACTGCATGAACAATACCCGGCAAGTCATGCTCGCCTGGCAAATGTATAACACGGATAGCGACGACAAGATTGTCATGAGTTTCCATGGCGGCGACGCCCAGGGAGGGGCCGCGGCCAACAACGCCCGCAATGCGCCGTGGGTGGTGGGTTGGCTCGATTGGTCCACGTCCCCGGACAACACCAATCTGAATTTTCTGATCGACGAAAAGTACTCGAAACTGGCCAAGTACTTTGGCAACGCCAAAAACGTCTTGAAGTGTCCTTCCGATAAATTCCTAGCTCCGGTTCAGAAGGCCCGGGGATGGAAGGAGCGGGTGCGGAGCATCTCCGGAAATATCGGGATCGGCGATGGCAATGCGGAGACGGGGCCGTGGGAATCGATCTACAAGCACATTAAAAAGACGTCCGAGTTCCTTTTTCCAGGACCGTCTGAAACCTGGGTCTATCTCGATGAACATCCCGATAGCATCAATGACGCCGGTTTCTTCAATCCGCGGGTGAGCAGTTGGATCGATCAGCCAGCCTCCTATCACAATGGCGCCGCCGGATTGGCCTTCGCCGATGGTCATGCGGAAATTCACAAATGGATCGGCTCGCTGGCCGCGTCCCGGGCGCAAAAGGTCAAGATCACGACCTCGGTGGACGCACCTTCGAGAACGGGCGACCCGGACATTCGCTGGCTGAGTTACCGCGGCGGCAGAACCTCCGAGAAATCCTTCTAAGCCGTGCGTTTGTCGTGCGGAATGGGGAGCACACGCGCCCTCGCGTGTGCCGACCGGCGCCTCGCCGGTCGGAGCGGACGCCCCATTCTGTCACGGTGCGGTGACTCGTTCGAACACGCCAAGGTGATCGCCGAGGGCGCCTGCCTGTTCGGCAGACAGGCCGACCACGGCACGCGAGGGCGCGTGCGCTTCCCCCGGGGTCAGGGGGCTTGTTCGGTGATGAACCCGTGGTAGCGAGCCATCCAGTAGGGCAGGAGATAGGCCGCGCCGTCATCCTCGTGCCGGCCGTCTCCGCCGCTGTCCGGGACATAAGGATTCTGGTTCCATTTCTCCATGTTGCGTTCATCGGCCGGCAAGACATGGGCCAGTTGCCGCTGCCCGAAGCGGTCGGAACGTGATCCGAAGACGACGTCCGCGCGGTGGCTGTTCCGCATCCGCCAGGTGCGGCGGTCGGTCGGGATGTCCCGCAAGTTCTGGATGCCGGCTGCGATGTCCGCGTGATTTGGATCAATCGTGGCGTAGGTGAAAATGTAAAAACTCGGTTGCTCCAGCGCGACCACGTCATAGTGACGCCGCACCGCGGACTGCAACGCAGCGCGAAGAGTCGGATCTTTTTCCAACTGCAGAATCGGGTACCACGCCACAAAGCCGAGTTGATCATCGGAATGATTGTGTTCATCCGGGAAGACCTTCTTGGTGAGCAAGACGTTGCTGAGATAATGATGATCGAGGATGAGCTTCTTGTAGTGGGCAAAATACTTGGGGTCGCCGGTGATATGGTGCGCCACTTTGAGGAACGACAATATTTGCAGGGAGTTTAGCCCGTTTTCCAGGTAGTGCTCCGGGTCGTCATTGAGATTCTCCGGATTCCAAAAGCCCCAGCGCGTCCTTTTTCCTGTCCAGTCGATGAGTTGGTAATTGTGGTCCACGAGGTAATCCGTGACTCTCCGCACCTGCTGGACACAACGCTCGCGTTCGGCGGGATCTTGTCTCGCGATGTGTTCCCAATAAGTGAAGAACGCCAGGTAATGACCATCGATCTCGTCACTCGACGTGTCGCTCTTCCAAGACAACTTGCCATCCGGGGTGGGGCGCCATTGCCGGTCCCGGCGACGGCCTTCCTCAATCGGCAGGATGCTGCGCGCGACCAAGCCTGGAATTCCCGACGCCTCTTGCAGCAGATAGAGGGCGTGCATGCTTTGAGTGGCTGAGGATTTGGCGGCGGGGTTGTGAGTGGCGCCAAAGCAGAGCGAGAGAGCGGCGACGTGATAAGCGGTCCACAGACCATCGTTGTCATTGTCGCCGATGGTGTGCGACGTGGGATGCTCGGCGTCATTCAATCTGCACTCTGCCACCAGACCCAAACGCCGGTGCCGTTGGTTGACGAGATTCTCAATGGCTTGGGCCTTGGCCAACAACGTGGTTTTGCGCAAGGCCAGGCGGCTGACCCCGGCCGGCGTCGCGAAATAAGGTGCGCCGTCCGGACCGCACGCCACCGCGAGGACCTGGTCGTCGGGAAGGTAACGCCGCCCGGCGCGGTAATACCATGGACGATCCGGGGCGTTCGGTTTGTAGTGAATCGCACCCTGGGTCGTGCCGAGCCAAAGATTGTCGTCCGGGTCAACCGCCAGCGCGGTGATGTCCTCGACCGGCAATCCCTCGCGTCCCCGGCGATGGCTCCAGCGACCGTCGGCCGATCTCACGCTCAGTCCGAGCGGTGTTCCGACCCAGAGCGCGTCCTTGCGGTCCACGGCCAGCGCGGTGATGCGGGTGGAAAGCGGCCCGTCCACGCCGTAGGGCTCGTGTTTTACCGGCGTCGTTCCATCGTTCGCCAGGAGGTAAAGGCCGGAGTCGGAACCGAACCAGAGTCCGGCGCGGTTTCGCGTCCACGACGTGACTCGCACACCGGCGGGTCTGCCGACCGGGATCGACGGAGCGGTGACCGCTTTTTCCCAGGCCCCGTTCTGGCCGCGGCGCAGGGAACCGTGATCTGTCTCGACCACCAGAGCTCCAGCTTCGTCGAATCGCAGCGCTCTCACGCCCTGGGCGGGAGCTCCGGGCACAGGCTCGCGAACGTGTTCGAGGAACGGCGGGACAGGGATCGGCAGTTGCTTGGGAGATCCGAGCGATTCCAGCGGACCAACGAGGTTGGCCAGGGGCACATCGGCTTGAAGGAGATCGCTGCGGGGCGCTGCTGCCAGCGAATTCAACGTGGCCCCCAGAAGGGCGAAGGGGAAGAGACGTGAGATCATTTTAAGCACCTAACTTAAGGCGTTTGATTCTGGCGGTCGATGGCGAAGTCCGGATGAAGAGGAGGGAGGGCGCAACTCACGTTTTCCGGGTCGCGGACTGTCCCAGTCCGCAGCGCGTCGGATGGGTCGGTGGCGTTGGCGAAATTCAGAAGACGCTGGCCAGGCGCAGGCGCTGCGGCTTGAGACAAGCCGCGGTCCGGAACCTGCCGGGTTGCAGATACGGGATCGCCTTCTCGCAGCTTCACGCCGTGGAACTGGTCGATGTGGATGGCGACGGTTTGAAAGACATCGTCACGGGCAAATGCTTTTGGGCCCATGGTCCGACCGGTGATCCGGATCCCGGCGCGCCGGCCGTGCTCTACTGGTTTCGCCTCGTCCGGACCAAGGACGGTTCGGTGGATTGGGTGCCGCACGTTATGGACCTCGATTCCGGCGTGGGCCGGCAAATTGGGGTGGCGGACGTCAATGGCGATGGCCGGCCCGACTTCATTGTGGGCAACAAGAAGGGTACATTCGTCTTCTTGCAGGAAGCGCGAGTGGTCTCGCGCGAAGTTTGGGAGAAGGCGCAGCCGCCGGTTCGATTCGCGGCGGCTGGCGACAAGGAGTTGAAGGCGGGCGAAATCATCCAGCGCACGGGTCCGCCCCGCGCAGCGCCGCCTCCACCGCAGCCCGCGCGACCCCAGTGAGACGAGCCGCGGTTGACTCCAAGCCGTATCGCCGCCGTTGAAATGGGTGGAACGGCCAACTTGGCCGTGCTCGGCGGCCTCTTGCCGCCGAGTTTGGAGCGCAAAAAGTAGTGCAAAAAGTAGTTGCCATCCGGTGAAACTTCTGGCCGTCAATCCTGTGGGCTGGTAGCCCCCAGGAACGGGCAAGTTGCCCGTTCCACCCTGAACCCACCGCACCCAGCTAAGCTAAGTTCACACGGACTAATCCGGACGGAGATCGTCAACCGCCGCGAGCACAGCGCAACGGAGCTGAAATCAAAGGAGCGCGGTTGGGTGCGCTGCACCAGCCGCGCTCCACAAGAATCCTAGCAATTATGGCTCAGAGGCGGCGACGGTGGTGGGCCTATTCTGGAGGAAACAGGAACACGAGCGCTCGCCAGACGCGCCGCCGCCAGTAGAGTTCGTTGTGCTGGCTGATCTGCGCTTCCTGGAATTTGTTCTTGGCCAGCCCCAGTGGCGTTAACTGCTCCGGCGTGAGGGGATGTTCGTCGAGGAAGTACTTCAACGTGGCGTCGTCCTTCCAGCCGATGCGCCGCAATTCAGACACGACCGCTTCGGTGTTGATGCGGCCGTCGTCGCTGTTCACGCCCGCGGTCACGCCGCAATCGAGATAGAGTCGGACGGCCTTGGGCGAGCCCACGCAGGGCAGCAAGACCTTTTGGAGGAAGTGACGCTTCTCGATCTGGTAGGAACCCGACAAGCTCGCGGCGAGGCCGAATACCTCCGGGTAATCCCAGGCCAAGACCACGCTGCAGATGCCGCCCATCGATGATCCGAGCACGCCGGTCTGCCTGGGATCCGCCAAGGTGCGAAACCGCCGGTCGATCGCGGGCTTCAATTCTTCAATGAGAAACCGGGCGTAGCGCTCGTAAGCCGAGTTATCCCCGGCGTCGATCAAGGGCCGGCGCGAGGCCCGCTTTTCTTCCTCGGTGTCAATGGTCGCGCGCCCCCGGTATTCCTGGTAGCGCTGAGGAGTGTTGTCGATCGCGACCAGGATGATCTCACGCATGCGCTTCGCCGCCGCGAGACGTTCGACGGTCAGATCGACTTCCCAATTGCCCCAGCCGAAGGCCACCTGCGGGCCAGCCGAGCTGAGCATGCTTTGGCCGTCATGCAAATAAAGCACCGGGTAGCGATCTTCGACGCGGGAATCATAGGACGGCGGAAGCCAGATCCGGATCGTGCGGTTGGTGTCGAGCGTTTTGGAGATGAAGGACTCGGGTGGCAGAAATTGCCCGCCAGCATGGACGGCCGCGGCCAGGGTCACGGTGAGCAGAATGGGCCAGGAAGGATTCATCGGATTTGTTTCTTCTGACTTCACAACTTTGGCCCGGTGTAGAGAAAAGTGTAGCGGGCGCCATTTTGGTGGTCGGGTTTGTCCGAGGTCGCTTGAAGATACTCCACGTGAGAATCGACAAAGAGAACATTGCCCCAGCCGAGCGCGGAGTTGTGGTGCCAGTAGCTCACTTGAAAGGGCTGCGTCTTCGCTCCGGGAGCTTCTTGCTGCCAACCCCAGCAACTGAAGGGATAGCAATTGGCCAGAACCATCAGGCTGGGGGATCGAACTTGGGATGACTTCTTGGCGTGCAGACCCAGTTCGCCGTTGGCATTGCCCCCGGAGTTGTAGAAGTAGCTGCACCCAAAGGTGTCGAAGAGGGTGGGCTTGCGGGTCCCGCTCCAGCGCCCGGGAGTGGCCCCTTTGTCCGCGGGACAACGAAACACCTTGAACACGCCTTCGTTATCATTCGTCAGGACCTTCTTCTCCACGGTGACGTAACTATTGATGAAACGGAAGTCCGCCTGATACTCGGTGCCCTTCTTGCCCGCCCAAGCATTATAGGAGAACACCGGGCCCAATTCGTGGGTGGGAAAGCGGTCATTGGAATCTTCGAGATAAAGCGTGTTGGCAAGGCCGAGTTGGCGGCAATTGTTCAGACAACCGGCGCGCTGGGCGGTCTTTTTGGCCTTGGCCAGCGCGGGCAGCAACATGCCGGCGAGGATGGCGATGATGGCGATCACGACGAGAAGCTCGATCAAGGTGAAGGCGATCGAGACTTTGGACTGGGGCCGGTGCGGACGGGTTGGCCGGAATTGGGGAGGCGGGTTCATGAGCTCGCTGGAGTTGGCCGATGTTTGGGATCGCCCGAATCTTGTGGCGACGGGCTGATCGATCAGCCTGGTTCCGCCTGCCACGAGTCGAAACTTAGCTCATCGCCGCTGGTCGGACAATATTAAAGGCCACAGAGGAATGAGCATCATGGACAGGGGCAAGCATTCCCCGGCCGGGATCCCGGTTAACCGAGAAAACGCAGTTCAGCCGAAAGAAACGAAAGAAGCTAAAAGATCGGAGAGTCAGTTTTATTAGGAGGAGACGACGTCAGGAGACTCACTTTCCTCCGGGTCGCAGCCGCCGATTTCGCCGAAAATCAGGGTCGCGTTACCTCAACTCCTACCTGAGGATGGATTTTTCAAGCAGGCTCTGAGGGCGTTGTGGAAACGTGGACGAACATCTACCGGTGAATGGCCCCGGCTTAGGAACTTCTTCTTTTCGGCATTTTTCGCTTTTTTCGGCCGATCAACCGCCGAAAGAAATGAGGACGCTGCGGTTGCGGAAGGAGACGCTGGTGACGGTGGCCTGGATTGCGCAACGATTGCCGATGGGCAGTTGGACCTACGGGGCGAACCTACTCTGTCAAACCAAGAGTTTAAATAGTAAGGACTGACACTCGCTCGAGGCGCGCGCCCCATTCCCTGCCACGAAAGCCAACACGCAAGGTGTGGCCGGAGGGTGATTTCAGAGTTCCTCGCCGTGACTGAATACCGTGACCCGGGCGCGCGGTTGTGAATTGGCCGCGGCCTCGCAGGAGAACTGGATCGAGTTTACGCCCGCGCGCAGCGTCGGCCAATTCCCACGTGGAGACACTTTGCTCAAGGGTTCACCTTTTGAGCCGGACATCGCGCACTCGTCCGCACTCCGACCTTCGATCCAACTGCCCGAGGCCAAGGCGACGGTGAAGTCAAGGACCTGGCCATTGACGATGAGGCGGGCGTTTTTGACCTCCGCGGATTGAAGCGCGCGAGCCCGGATCGGGCCGATCCGAATCCGAGTCGCCTGATTCGGCGCAAGATTTTGAAGCCAGAGACTGAGAGAATCGATGGCTCCGAAATCCACCGTCTCGCGGTAGGCGTTGTAGAGGCTCTTGCCGTCATTCCACGAGAAGTCCGACCAGCGCGAGGACTCGGTTTCAACCAGCGTGTAGGTTCGACGCTCGGTGAAATCGAGGTCCACATAACGATCGGCGAGAGCGCCGTAGGCCAGGTGCTGAGGGCTTCCCAGGCGCACGGCCAGCACGGCCCCGGAACCGTCGCCTTCAATCTCCACGCTTAGCGCCGGGTAATTCTTCAGGTTCAACGCTGGAGCAAAACGTTTCTCCAATCGAGACCAGGCGGAAGTGCGGGGGGCCTGACTCGAGTTCGTGGCGTTCAGGAGAAGGCTGGGGCTTTTGGCCTCCCGAGAGGGCAGAAGCGCGAAAGTCACACCCGTAGCGCTCGTGCACTTCCAGGTCGTTTCGGTTTCGCTGGCCGGATTCGTGAGCGCCACCAGATTGGTCTCCGCGCTCGAGTCGGCCGCCATCAAGGCTTCGAGGCGAAACTGCACCGGTTGCTCGACAAAGGAATTCGTCACCGCCCAGTTCAAGGTCCAGGTCTCTGCCAACGCGACGGTATGAGGCACGGATTGGCTGCGCCGAAAACGTGTTTTGCCCTTGGCGTCGCGGAAGAGCGCGAATTCTTGGCCCGGCTCGCGCAGCTTGGCCTTGGCGGACTCGTCAAAGGCTTTGGCATGACGCAGTTCTTCACAAGTGCGGAGAATGTCCACGGCTCGGCGGAAAAGGGGCGTGGTGCGAAGCTTTTCGCGGTCCACGCCGCCGGTGAGCGAAATGCCCGCGTCCCAACCGATCAGTTTGGCGCCGAGGTACTCCATCACTTCCGGGTAGCTCGGTTCGACTTGCGGCGGGTTGAAGGATTGAAAGTTCCACCAGCCGAGGTGCAGCGGCAGGAGCAGCCCGCCATGCACGCTCTCTGCGTGGAGATCGATGAAGCGCCGATGACCGCGTTGCGGGTAATCCCAGGCTTGCCAGCGGGTGCGGTACTGCCAGAAGTGATGCCACATCGCGCTCATTTCCATGCCCACGGGTTTCTTCAGACGTTTCTGGATTTCCACGACGAATTTGTCCGCCCAGTACCAACATTCGTCGCCTCCGCGCAGAATCGAGCTGCCATCGATCGCATCGAGGTAAATCCCGTCGAAATCGCAGCGGTTCACGATCTCGGCGTGATTGGCGGCGATCTCTTCGAAGAGCGACGACTCCGGATTGGGGACGAATAAGCCGAAACATTCTTTCAAGTGCCGAGCCTGGACGCCGCGATTATGAGCCGTGGCCTGGGTGCCGAGCGCGCCGCGTTTCAAGCCCGTGAATCCCCACGGCGCTTGCTGTCGGACTCCACTAAAGGTGACGAGTTCGTCGCCCAGATGAAGCACCACGCTGTTGTGCTCGAAGAATCCGGTGATGGTGCTCAGTCCGGCGGTGGATTCCTGCACCGTGATTTCGGTTCCCTCGACGTTGATCGGCTCAGTCAGCGTGAAAGTGCGGAAGGCATCGAGCCGCGGATCCGGCACGGGTGTGACATACTTGGATCGCTTGTCGATGAAGAACGCGTAACTGTGGAAGATCGAGCCAATGCCATTGGTGTGCAATCGGGCGACGATGCGGCGGAAGGACTCCCAGCCATCCGGCCATTTCTGACGATTCAGTTCCAGGTCGCCAAATCGAAAGAACCCGCCGCCGCCGTGGTTGTCGATTTGGTTAAAGCCGAGGCTGCGCGTCATTTCTACCCAATCTTCGACATTCGTTTCCGTGAGTGATCCGAAGTTGAACAGGTAGGAGCCGTGGTTGAAGGGGATTTCCCGCGCCCACGGGCCGGCCACTTTGCAGACAGGCAGCTCACTCACCGCGCTCAAAGTCTCCTGCAATCGTCGGAGCATCTGATCCATCGGCGCCCCGACGAGGGCCGCCTTCGCCCCAACCAGGCCAAACCGCTTTTCGCAGGAGGCGCGCAGGTCGCGCTGGAGTGCGGGCAGAGCGTCCACGCGAGTGATGAGATTGAGCGATAGCGCGCAAGCGCCGGACGGTTCCTTGGGAGTGCCTTGCAGCGTCAAAGGGATGTTCAGGAAGTGAAGCGAGTCCACTTCCGGCGGGTTCACGGATTCAACCGTGAAGGCGACAAAGGCGGACGCGGCGGTCACTTTGAGACGCGCTTCGACTCCCGATGCACCGAATCTGAGCGTGATTTGGTCTCCGTCGCGTGACGCCTCCGTGGCCGCAATCTGCTTCCCGTTCTGTCGGATGAAGGCGCAGGGCGAGGCTTCGCTCCGACGCAGGTAATCGCGACCGTTCGAACGATCGACGAATTCGAGATTGGTCCCGTCCGGGGCGATGACGTAGTGGAAATGATCCGTTTCCAGGGTCAACGCGGGCGCCGGTGCCGCGTGAATCATTGGAGTCAGCCAGAGCAGGCAGAGCGCAAGTCGAGCCGTTGGAGGGAGTTTCTGGGAGACTCGTTGCTCGTCAGGATAAGGGCGCTCTGTCTTCACAACGGTCGGGATGTTAGGCTTGGGAGTGGCGAGCGACAAGTTGAAACGAGTTCTGAAGACGCATTCGCCGACATGCAGAGCACGCGCGCGGGAGTGCTTCCTGGAATGGCGTCAGGAAGATGCGATAGCTCCGGACGGCTGCAAGATGGGTTCCTGAAAGGCGGGAAGGTGGGCCGAGCCGCAGCTCAGCCTGGCCGGTTTGCGGTGGAGTGGCGCTGCTGCATCATCCCAGGTTTGGTGGCGCCGGCTGGCGCAATTTGATGTGCAGCTACCCGCGACAATCGATACAATGATTCTATGGCCACGAACATTCGCACCACTTGCACCATGGATTGCCCGGATTCCTGCGCGCTCGAAGTGACCGTCGCGGAAGGCAAGATCACGCGCATTCGAGCGGCGCCGGCGGAGTCGAGCGGGCATCCCAATACGCAAGGGTTCATCTGCGACAAAGTCGGGAAGTTCGATCGCCGCGTCTATCACGAGACTCGCATCCTCCATCCGATGCGGCGGGTCGGGCCCAAGGGCGAGGCGCGCTTCGAGCGGATCTCATGGGACGAGGCGATTGCGACGATCACCGGGAAGTTCCGCGAAATCATCTCGCGCTGGGGCGCCGAAGCCATCCTGCCCTACCACTACGATGGGTCGAATGGCCTCCTCAGCCACGATTTCCTGGACGCCTATTTCTTCGCCAAACTGGGCGCCTCGCGACTCGCCCGCACGCTGTGCGCGGCTCCGGCGAGCGCCGTATCGCTGGGCATGTACGGCAAGATGCCCGGCGTGGCTTTCGAGGATTACCCCAGCGCGCGCGCCATCCTGATCTGGGGCGCGAACCCCAAGGCTTCGAACATTCATCTGGTGCCCTATTTGCGGCAGGCGAAGAAGAAGGGCGCCTTCGTGGCCGCAATCGACCCCATCCGCAATTTCACTCCCGGCGAAATCGATCTCCATTTGCCGGTCTATCCCGGCGCCGATCTCCCGGTGGCACTGGCGATGATCCGGCTGTGGAACGAGGAAGGCCGATTGGATCGCGCGTTTCTTGCCCAACATGCCGACGGCTTGGAGCCGCTGTTAGCGGCGGCCCAGCATTGGCCGGCCGAGCGGGCCGCAGAAGTGGCGCGAGTGCCGGCTTCGGCCATCGGCGAGTTGGCTCGAGTCTTGGCTGCCGCGTCGCCGGCGGTAATCCGAGTCGGTTGGGGAATGGAGCGTAACCTGAATGGCGGCCAGGCCCTGGCCGCGGTGATGGCGATGCCCGCCTTGCTCGGCAAGTTCGGCGTCCGCGGCGGCGGCTACACGCTCTCGAACAGCGGCGCTGTGAAACTGGACGCGGCCAAGCTCTTTGGCGCCGATTCTCCGACGGCCCAGTGGGGCACGCGCGAATTGAACATGAGCCAGTTGGGCGGCCTGTTGGCGGAGGCCATGACGCCGCCGGTGAAGTCGTTGTTCATCTATGACTGCAACCCGGCGGCGACCGCCCCGGATCAAAACGCGATCTTGCGCGGCCTGGCCCGCGAGGATCTCTTTACGGTGGTTCACGAACAAGTGATGACCGACACCGCCCGTTACGCCGACATCCTTCTCCCGGCCGTGACGTTTCTCGAACAGCACGAGATCAAGCGGTCTTACGGGAGCTACATCGTTGGCGGAGTTCAGCCGGTGATCGAGGTTTGCGGCGAAGCCAGACCGAACGAGTGGATGTTTGCGCGCCTGGGCCGAGCCATGGGGTTCTCTGACGAGCCTTTTCATTGGGACACCGCCACCAGCATGCGCAAGGTCGCCGAGGCCCTCAGCCTTTTTGGTCAACCCTGCGATCCTTCGAGGGTGGCCAACGGAAACATCGAAAACTATGCTTTCCCCGGCGGCGGGCCGGTGCAGTTCGAGAGTGTGCGTCCGCTGACCGCGGATGGGAAGATCCACCTCACGCCGCCAGGGCTCGGACTCGTGCCGTTTCAATACCTGCCGGTAAACGATGGCCGCTTCCCCCTCGCGCTCGTCAGCGCCTCCAACAACACAATGATCTCGAGCACGCTGGGCGAATTCAACTACCCGGAGCTGTGGCTTACGCTCCATCCCGCGGACGCCGCGGCCCGCGGGATCGCCGCGGGCGACGAAGTGCGGGTGTTCAACAGCCTGGGCGAGGTGCGGTGCCGCGCGCGCCTCAGTGACCGCGTGCGCGACGGCGTGTGCGGCTTGCCGAAAGGCGCCTGGCGCAAGTCTTCGCGGAACGGTCAAACCTCTACCGCCCTCTGTCCACAGCACGTGAATGCGGTGGCCGGCGGAGCGTGCTTCAACGACGCCCGTGTTCAGGTGGAACGTGGGTAGCGGAGATGGGGGCTGATCTGCGGCTCAGCTCCACCGCCTCCCCTCAGATTCCCTCCCCGGAGTCTTTTAATTTGAGTCAACTCGGCGTCCTGACGTCCTGATAAAGCTTGGATATAAGCTTGACCTTTTCCTGGAACGCGGCACATTACCGCGCTCGGTTTTTTGAGATACTCAATTATGCAGCATATACGAAATATCGCCATCATCGCTCACGTCGATCACGGGAAGACAACGTTGGTCGATTGTCTGTTGAAACAGTCCGGGACTTTCCGCGCCAATCAGCACGAGTCGAATGAGGAGCGGTTGATGGACTCGATGGACCTGGAGCGCGAGAAAGGCATCACGATCCGCGCCAAGAACGCCGCTTTCAAGTACAAGAACTTTCACGTCAATATCGTGGATACGCCCGGGCACGCGGATTTCGGCGGCGAGGTCGAGCGCATCATGAACATGATTGACGGTGTGCTTTTGGTGGTCGATTCCGTGGATGGTCCCCAAGCGCAGACCCGCTTCGTCCTGCGCAAGGCGCTGGAGGCCGGGGCCAAGCCGATCGTGGTCATCAACAAGATCGACCGGGAGAATGCCACTCCGCACAAAGTGCTGGATGCGATCTTTGAGCTGTTTGTGTCCTTGCACGCCACCGACGAACAGCTCGACTTTCCCGTCATTTACGCCAGCGCCAAGGAGGGTTTCGCCAAAGTCGAACTCGACCATGTCAGCGGCACGATGGAGCCGCTCTTCGACGCGATCATCAAGCAGATTCCGCCGCCCCGCGCCCACGCGGGCGAGGGTTTCAAACTGCTCGTGGCCAATCTCGATTACTCGGATTACGTCGGCCGGATCGCCTTGGGTAAGATTGTCTGTGGCAAGGTCAAGGTGGGCGATCCCGCCGTGTGCATCCATGGGAATGGTTCCAAGGAATTGTCCAAAATCACGGCCATCTACCATTTTGAAGGGATGAAACGGATCGAGATCGTGGAGGCTCACGCCGGCGATATCATCGGTCTCACGGGGTTTGAAGATGTCTTCATCGGGGAGACGATCACCGATAGTGTGGAGCGTGAACCCCTGCCGTTCAAGCCGATCGATCCGCCGACGATTCAAATGGAATTCGCCGTCAACGACGGCCCGCTCGCCGGGCAGGACGGCAAGTTGGTGACCGCCCGACATATCCGCGAACGCTTGATCAAAGAAACCCGGACCAATGTGGCGTTGCGGGTGGCGGACACGGCCGCGCCGAATATTTTTGCGGTCAGCGGCCGGGGAGAAATGCAAATTGCGATCTTGGTTGAGCAGATGCGGCGGGAAGGGCATGAGGTGCTCGTCTCGCGTCCGGAAGTCATTTACCGCAAAGATGGTGCCGGCAATTTGCTCGAGCCCATCGAGCGGCTTTTTCTGGAAATCCCCAAGGAGGCGATGGGCGACGTCATGCAGAATCTGGCGAACCGCAAGGGGGAAATCGCCACGATGAACCATCACGGGAACGATATCAGTATCGAGGCGCTCATTCCCACTCGCGGCTTGATCGGCTTTGAAACTGATCTCGTCAATCAGACCCGGGGTCTCGGGGTCATGAGTCACCTCTTCCATGAATACGGTCCGGACCGGGGCGACATCGCCGCGCGGAAGAACGGTTCCCTGGTCAGCATGGAGAATGGTGAAGCGATGGCTTACGCGCTGAATATGGTGCAGGAGCGTGGACGGCTCATGGTCGAACCGGGCGAGCCAATCTACGCCGGAATGATCGTCGGCGAAAATGCGCGCGAGAACGACATTCCCGTCAACCCGTGCAAGGCCAAACGCCTGACCAACATGCGGTCGTCGGGCGACGGCAAAGGCATCCAGTTGAACCCGCCCATGAAGTTGTCCTTGGAGCGCGCCTTGGAGTACATCGGGCCGGACGAATATGTGGAGGCCACGCCGAAACACCTCCGGCTGCGGAAGAAGATTCTCGACGAAACCAGGCGCAAGCGCTCCGAGCAGATTCGGGCGGTCAAAGTGATCGCGGAGTAAGATCCGGAGGCGCAAATTTTCGGTTCCCAGGCGGGCCGGACCGTGCTAGGAACTTCGCTGTGCAAGTCGAGGGCGCCGATCTCCAAACGGTTCTAAAAAAGTATTTCGGCTTTGCCGCGTTTCGGCCGTTGCAGGAGGAGATCATCCGCGACGCCCTGGCGGGCCGGGATGTGTTTGCCCTGTTGCCCACCGGCGGTGGCAAATCGCTCTGCTTTCAGTTGCCGTCGCTCGTCCGCCCGGGATTGACGGTCGTGGTCTCACCCTTGATCGCTTTGATGAAGGACCAGGTGGACGGGCTCCAGGCGGCCGGCGTTCCGGCCACTTTTCTGAATTCGTCGCTCGCTCCTGGCGAGTCGCGTCCCCGGTTGCGGGGGCTCCATCAAGGCGAGTTCCGCCTGCTCTATGTGGCGCCGGAACGGCTGATGTTGGCTGGATTCCTCGAGGACCTGAAGCGGTGGCAGGTGAATTTGTTCGCGATCGATGAAGCCCATTGCATCAGCGAATGGGGCCATGATTTCCGGCCGGAGTACCGCCAGTTCGCGACCTTGCGCGACGGATTTCCCGGGGTGCCCATGATGGCTTTGACGGCCACGGCCACCGAGCGGGTGCGGCGCGATATCGTTCAACAACTGCATCTGCGCGAGCCGGCCTGCTACGTCGCGAGCTTCAACCGGCCCAACCTGACCTACCGGGTCGCGGCCAAGTCCGGCGCCTACTCGCAAGTGCTGGAGTTTATCCGGCAGCGTCCCGGGGAGAGCGGGATTGCCTACTGCCAGGCCCGCAAGACGGCCGAGGAATTGGCCCGCAAGCTGGGCGAGGATGGAGTGCGCGCGGCGCCGTATCACGCGGGTTTGGAGGCGGCCGAGCGTTCGCGGCATCAAGAGGGGTTTCTCCGCGACGAAATCAGCGTGGTTTGCGCCACCATCGCCTTTGGGATGGGCATCAATAAACCGAATGTTCGGTTTGTCATCCATTACGACCTGCCGAAAAACATCGAAGGCTACTACCAGGAGACAGGTCGGGCCGGCCGCGATGGCTTGCCGAGCGAATGCTTGCTCTTGTTCAGTCCTGGCGATCGCGTCAAGTACGGCCGGTTCATCGAGGAAAAGCCGGATCCAAAGGAACGGGAGATCGCTCGCAATCAATTGGAGCAAATTGTGCACTACGCCGAGTGCGCCACTTGCCGGCGGGCTTTCCTCCTCCGCCACTTCGGGGAAACGTTTGGACCTCAGCCCCCGGGGTCGGGCTTGGCTCCCCGGGAAGACCCTCGAATCGTTCCGTCCGCTGGAGATGCGCTTGGCGCGATGACTTCATGGGGTTCTCTGACTCCGGATTTTCAGTCGGAAAGGGATTTCGGCGAACGAAGCTCGGCGGGCGGCGCCGCGCCCACCGAGGTCACCTGCGGAGGATGCGACAATTGCCTGGACCCGCGTCAGACCTGGGACGGCACGCTCGCCGCGCAGAAGTTCCTCTCGTGTGTCTATCGCATCTGGGAACGCGGCGGCTTCGGGGTGGGAATCGTCCATGTGGTCGAGGTGCTGTGCGCGGCGGACACGGAGAAGATCCGCAAATGGAACCATCACACTCTCACCACTTATGGCATCGGCGCCGAGCACAGCCGCGCGGAGTGGTCGGCTATCGGCCGCGAACTGGTCCGGTTGGGTTTGCTGCGGCAGAACGCGGACAAATTCAATATCCTCGAGCTCACGGCGGAAGGCCGCTCGGTCCTGAAATCACGGGGGAAGATTACGCTGACCCGCCCCATGGTGGCGCCGGAGTCGAAGTTCCGCCGGGCCGGAGAAGTCGCGTGCGACGAGCCATTGTTTGAGTCATTGCGGCAATTGCGCAAGCGCCTGGCCGATGAACGCGGCGTGCCGCCCTACATTGTTTTTTCCGACGTGGCGCTGCGGCAGATGGCGCGGGAATATCCGCAATCCGCGCGGGAGTTTTCACGTGTCAGCGGGGTTGGTGAAAAGAAACTGCTGGAATACGGCGACGCTTTTTTGGCGATCATCTCCGAACACTTGCGCGGCCATCCCCGCCAGATGTTCGCTGACGATTCGTTCAAGGGGGAGAGGTCAGGGAAGAGCGGGCCGAGTTCCGGCACGTCGCGGGATGCGATTCGTCGGTTCCAGCGAGGCTGAATCGCAACGAAACAACAGGACAAGAGATCAACTCCAGACTGCGCTTCGGGAAGGGATCCCAGTGGTCATTAAGAGGGCAGACGGAGAAAAGAGCTTCCTCAGGCAGTCACCGCCTCGACGGCTTGGACGCAGCGCGGGCAGAGTGTCGGGTGGCGATCATGCGAACCGACCTCCGTTTCGAAGTGCCAACAGCGCTCGCACTTGCGGCCTTCAGAAATTTCGACTTTGATTTCCTCTTGGTCGCCGACGGGTTGGGTGATGAACCGGGAGACGTTCAAGAGCTCGCGGAATTGCTCCGGGCTGCGGAGAAGAGCGGGAGGGGTCGCCGCGTCGGGTCTTAGGGTGACTTGGGCTTCGAGCGATTTGCCAATGATCTTCGCTTGGCGCGCTTTTTCGAGCTCCGGCAGGATGAGGGCCCGGTATCTTAAAAAAACTTGCCAGGCCGATTGGTCCTCCGGCGAAAGCGAAAGACGGGTCGGCGTCCAGTTGCTCAGATGCACGGAGTCCACGGGGCGGCCCGGAATGAACTCCCAGGCTTCGTCCGCGGTGAAGCTCAGGATGGGCGCGAGCATCTGGCAGAGGCCCGAGACCAGACGATGCAGGGCGGTCTGGGTGGAGCGGCGACGGAGCGAATTTGCCGGATCGGTGTAGAGCCGGTCCTTGACGGTATCGTGGTAGATGGCGGAGAGCTCGACGGCGGCGAATTGACTGATTTTTTGGTAAACGACGTGGAACTCATGTTGCTCGTAGGCCCGCAGAACGTCGGCCTCGAGCTTCGAGAATTCGGACAGAATCCAGCGGTCCAATTCCGAGAGTTGACTGTCCGGCAGAGCCTGCTGGCCCGGGTCAAAGTCGTAGAGATTCGAGAGTTGGTAGCGAAGAGCATTCCGCAGGAGGCGGTAGGTTTCGGCCACCTTGCCGATCCGCTCTTCGCTCACGATGATATCACTGCGGAAATCCTGTGAGGAAACCCAGAGGCGCACGATGTCGGCCCCCCACTTCTTCACGTAAGCCTCGGCGGTTTGAGGCTTCTCGTAGCCGCCCTGGCCTTGTTTGCTTTTGGAGATTTTCTCGCGGTCGGCCTCCACCATGAACCCGTGGGTCAACACGGTTTTGTAGGGAGACGCGCCATTTCCGGCCAACGACAAGAGGAGCGACGATTGGAACCAGCCGCGGTGCTGATCGCTCCCTTCGATATACATGTCGGCTTGAAAGGGCATGGGGTTGCCCCGGAGATCGGGCCGGATGGCCGTCACGGTTGCGGAACTCGATCCGGAATCGATCCAGACATCGAGGGTGTCGGTGGACTTAGCGACGGGCTCAGGTCCCGGCCAATCGCTCGGCCGGAGCGCGGACCAGAGTTCGGCGGTTGATCTCTCGAACCAGACGTTGGAGCCATGCTCGGCAATGAGATCGGCCGCGCGTCGGATGATCCCCGGATCGAGGATCGGATTGCCGGACCGATCGTAGAAGGCTGGAATCGGCACGCCCCAAGTGCGCTGGCGCGAAATGCACCAGTCTGGACGGGACTTGACGGCGGCTTCGATGCGATTCTTTCCCCAGTCTGGAATCCACTGCACCTGGTCGATGGCGGCGAGAGCCGACTGACGGAACGGAAGGGCCGCCCCGCAGCTTGAGCTGGAGTCGGCGGACGAAGAGGGGCGGGAGGCGTCCGGGTGCGGCTGGGGCACATGATCGATCCGGATGAACCATTGGTCCATGGCGCGGAAAATGACCGGTGTTTTGCTTCGCCAGCAGTGTGGGTAGCTGTGCGGGTAGTCCTCCTGATGGGCGAGCATGTTCTTCTCCCGCAAGATTTGGAGCACCGCCAGGTTGGCCTCGCTCTGGCCGTGCTTGGCCAGGATGGATTTGCCGAGGAGTTCGGCCGGCATCTGCTGATCGACGGGTAGATCGGGTGTGTGGATGAAGCGGCCGTCATCATCGACCGGTGAATAGATGGGCAGTCCATGCTCCCGGCCGAGACCGTAGTCCTCGAGGCCGTGTCCGGGTGCCGTATGGACGAAGCCCGTGCCCGTCGAGTTCTCCACATAGCTGTCGCCGGCGAACAACCGGGCGGTGCGGTTGATGAACGGATGCTGGCATTCGACCTCGCGGAGATGATCGGCGTCGAGGCTGCGAATAATTTGGTAGCTGCTCCAGCCGCACTTTTCGGACACGGTGGAGAGGAGGAGAGTGGAAAGGATATAGCTTTCCCCGTCGGCGAAGACCTGGGAGTAACTGAACGTGGAGTTATAGGCGATGGCCAAGTTCGCGGGCAAGGTCCACGGCGTGGTGGTCCAGATGAGGATGGAGGTGTTGGGGTGGCCGATGACGGGAAATTTGACGTAGATGCTGGGGCTGACGTGGTCTTGGTACTCCACTTCCGCTTCGGCGAGAGCCGTGCGACACGGAATGCTCCAATAGACCGGTTTCTTGCCGCGATACACGAAACCCTTTTCGACGATGCTGGCAAAGAGGCGCAGTTCGTCGGCCTCGTAACCCTTGTCCAGGGTCAGGTAGGGCGAATCCCAATCGCCGAGAACTCCCAGGCGCTTGAATTGGGTCCGCTGGATGTCGATGTATTTGCGCGCATAAGCGTCACAGGCCTTGCGGATCGTGGCGGCGTCGGCGGCGGTCTCGCCGGCCTTGCGCATCTCCTGGGTGACCTTGAACTCGATCGGGAGCCCGTGGCAATCCCAGCCCGGAACATAGGGGGCGCTTTTCCCGCGGAGGTTCTGGTGTTTGACGATGATATCCTTGAGGATCTTGTTCAAGGCGGTCCCGATATGGACATCTCCATTCGCGAAAGGGGGGCCGTCGTGCAGGACAAATCGATCCGCACCGGCGCGTTGCGCTTGAATGTTGAGGTAGAGCCGGCTCGCCTCCCACTTGGCAAGTCGTTGCGGTTCACGGGCCACCAAGTCCGCCTTCATGGGGAAGTCGGTTCTCGGCAAATTGAGCGTGTTCTTGTAGTCCATTTCTTTCTTTCCCGGAGCGGGCACGCTAACAGCGGGCGCGGATCGTGTCAACGGACGCCGCGCGGGCGCAGCAATTCTCATTTTGACAAGTATGTAGTCCCGGCTTCAGCCGGTCGCCACGTGAAAACCGGCTCAAGCCGGGACCACATGCGTGGAACGGACAGGGTCCTGGGCCAAAAGAAGAAGTGCCGGCGATCGCGCGATGGATTGACGGAGCAGGAATGAACCAGGCCTGATTTTTGCTCTTTCTCCTAAACTCGGGAATGGATTGGACGATAATAGAGGTATGAGCAGCAGCGCTTGACGCTCGGGGTGTAGTTCGGTACCGTGCGGGCGCAACAGGTCAATTTCAGATGCAAAATTTCTTGGTTCCAATGGTGGTCGAGCAGACCGGTCGCGGTGAGCGCGGGTATGATATTTACTCACGTTTGCTGGTGGACCGGATCGTTTTCCTCGGGACCCCGGTGGACGACATGGTGGCCAACGTCATTATCGCTCAATTGCTCTTTCTCCAGATGGCGGATCCGAAGAAGGACATTCACCTCTACATCAATTCTCCGGGCGGGAGTGTGACGTCGGGACTGGCGATATACGATACGATGCAGTTTATGACGTGCGACGTGAATACCTATTGCATCGGTCAAGCCGCGAGCATGGGGGCGGTCCTGCTCTGTGGGGGCACGAAGGGAAAGCGATTTGCGCTGCCCAACGCCAACATCATGATCCATCAAGTCCTGGGCGGGGCGGAGGGTCCAGCCAGCGATGTGGAAATCAGAGTCCGGTACATGCTCCGATTGAAACAGCGCCTCAACGCCATCATTGCCAAGCACACCGGCAAACCCGTCGAGCAAGTGGAGAAAGACTGTGATCGCGACAATTTTATGACGTCGGAGGAAGCTAAGGCTTACGGTTTGGTGGATGAAGTGGTGCAGTCACGCAAGGAAGTTCCTGGTTTTGTCGAGTCTTCGGAAGGCGCGAAGAAAGAGTGAAGTTATGGCGCGACCTTCTCAATTGACTCTGTGCAGCTTCTGCGGAAAGTCCCACGCCGAAGTCAAGAAGCTGATCCAAGGCCCGGGCGTTTATATTTGCGACAATTGCATCGTCGTCTGCAAGAACGTTCTCGATAAGGAGCTCCGTGCCGAGAGCAAAAAGGGCACGATCAAACTCAAGATCCCCAAGCCGGCGGAAATCAAACGTCAACTGGACGTCTATTGCATCGGACAGGACCACGCCAAGAAGACGTTGGCTGTGGCGGTGCATAATCACTACAAGCGGATTCAGCAGAACACGGTGCCGTCCGCACGGGAGGAAGACGAGGAACTCGGGGCGGAACGAGGTGGAGAGGTCGAGATTGAGAAGAGCAACATTCTGCTGATTGGCCCGACTGGTTCCGGAAAAACTCTTTTGGCCCGGACTCTCGCGCGCATTTTGGATGTGCCTTTCGCGATCGCGGATGCCACTACTTTGACCGAGGCGGGCTATGTCGGGGAGGACGTCGAGAACATTGTCTTACGACTCCTGCAGAACGCCGATTACGACGTGAAACGTTCTCAGATGGGCATCGTTTACATCGACGAGATCGACAAGATCGCTCGCAAAACCGAGAATGTTTCAATTACGAGAGATGTCTCGGGCGAAGGAGTGCAGCAGGCTTTGTTGAAGATTTTGGAGGGGACGATCTGCAATGTCCCACCCCAGGGAGGGCGCAAGCATCCCCAGCAGGAGTACATTCGCGTTGACACGGGCAACATCCTTTTTATCTGCGGGGGCGCATTTGTTGGCTTGGACAAGATTATTCAGCGACGGGTCGGCAACCGCGTGATGGGATTTGGGGCGGTGGATCGGGGTCACACGGTCGCGACGTTGGATCGGAGCGCCGTCATGCAGAGTGTCGAGCCAGAAGATTTGTTGAGCTACGGTTTTATTCCCGAATTCATTGGCCGTTTGCCGATGGTGACGATTTTGGATGAATTGACCGAAAGCCAGCTTGTCTCCATTCTGACCGAGCCGAAGAACGCATTGACCAAGCAGTATGTCAAACTCTTGGGCATGGAGGGGGTGCAGTTGGAATTCCTGCCCGACGCCTTGGAGGAGTTGGCATCCCAGGCCTTGCGCAAGGGCACTGGAGCTCGGGCACTGCGGGGCTTGCTGGAGAAGGTGATGTTGGACTTGATGTACGAAATTCCTGGCAGCGACGACATTTTGTCCGTCAAGATCACGCGGCCCGTGGTTTTGGACGAGGCCAAGCCGATCATTCGGCGAAAGCAGGACCAAGTGGCCGCTTGAGGCTTGCGCTTGGGTGGTGGCGTGGTTGGTCCGCAGCGCCGCTCTCCGGGCTTTCCGACGATGGATCTTCAATTCCAGGCCGACCGGTTTATCGCCAAGCATGTGCGCGACATTCCGCGCTCGGGCATCCGCGAGTTTTTTGAGCTGGTTCAGAATCAGACGGGGGTGATTTCTCTGGGTGTCGGCGAACCCGATTTCGTGACGCCTTGGCATATTCGGGAGGCGGCCATCTATGCCTTGGAGCGAGGGCGAACCAGCTACACCTCTAACTTGGGCTTGCTGACGCTCCGGGAAGCGATTAGCTCAAGTCTGGAGAAGAATTTTTCGGTGACCTACGACCCGCGGACCCAGATCCTGATTGCCGTGGGTGTGAGTGAAGCCTTGGACATCGCCCTGCGAGCGCTGATCAATCCGGGGGACGAGGTGATTTACCACGAGCCGTGTTATGTGAGTTACTCTCCAAGCATCAGTTTGGCCTTCGGCGTGGCGGTACCCGTTTCGTGTCAGGCGGAGAATGGCTTTGCCGTCACCGCCGCGGCCATCGAACGGGCCATCACGCCGCGAAGTAAGTTGCTGATGCTTAATTTTCCGACCAATCCCACCGGAGGGACGATGACCCGGAAAGAGCTGGTCGAAATTGCGGAAGTGGTCCAACGGCACGACCTTTTGGTCATCACGGACGAGATCTATTCGGAACTGACTTTTGAGGGAGAGCACGTCAGCATCGCGGCGCTTCCGGGAATGCTCGCGCGCACCGTGTTCCTGCACGGCTTCTCCAAGGCGTATGCCATGACTGGGTTTCGGATTGGGTATGCGTGCGGGCCGGCGGAGATCATTGAGGCCATGATGCGGATTCATCAATACTCCATGCTTTGCGCGAGCATTATCAGCCAGGAGGCGGCCTTGGAAGCGATCCAGAATGGCGGGCCCGATACGGTTGAGATGCGCGAGCAGTATCGAGTTCGGCGCAACTACATCGTGAATGCGTTCAACTCAATGGGGCTTCCGTGCCATTTGCCACGGGGTTCCTTCTACGCCTTTCCCTGCATTCGCTCGACCGGGCTTGCTTCGAAGGAATTCGCCACGCGGCTTTTGGAGGAGGAGAAAGTGGCCTGCGTTCCGGGGAGCGCTTTTGGCGTGAGCGGCGAAGGTTATCTGCGCTGCTGCTTTGCCACTTCGCTTGAGCAAATCCAGATTGCGGCAGATCGAATGGCGCATTTCGTCGATCGCTGCCGCCAAGGGTAATCGTTCAAATCGTCGGCCTCTCGAGATGAGTGATTCTATCGAGCGAAGATCTGCCGGATGATCTCTTCGATCGGGACTTCCTGGATGTCAATGTCGCTGACCGGGAGTTCATCGAGCAGGGCTTTGCAGACGGAGATGACCCGGTCACGCTTGACTTTGAGTTTTACGCTGACGGGCGTTCGGTCGATAACCTCGCCGAATCTTTCGAGCCCATCTCCGCTCCAGCTTGAGGGGCTCGCGCATTGAATGGTGACGAGCTTGAAGTCGGCAAACCGGTCCAGGACTTCATTCAGGCGTCCGTCAAAGAAGATCTGGCCGCGGTCAATGATGATGACTCGCTGGCAAAGTTCTTGGATGTCCACCATGTAATGGCTGGTCAGGAGAATGGTCGTCTTGCGCAGGGCGTTGTGGTGCCGCAGAAACTCCCGCACCGTTTTCTGAGACACGACATCCAGGCCAATGGTCGGTTCGTCGAGGAAGAGCACCTTGGGCTGATGGAGGAGGGCGGCGATCAGTTCCATTTTCATCCGTTCGCCGAGGGAGAGTTCCCGGACCATGATGTTGAGCTTGTCTTTCACCTCCAGCAGTTCGGTGAGTTCCGCCACGGTCCGTTCAAAATCGCGGGTCTCGATGCCGTAGATCTTGCTGTTCAGCTCCAAGGATTCGCGTGCCGGCAGATCCCACCAAAGTTGGTTCTTCTGGCCAAGCAAGAGGGCGAACTGACGGCGGTATCCATCTTTTCGCTCCCATGGAACAAAGCCAAGAACCCGGGCACTGCCAGTGGATGGGTAGAGCAGCCCGGCGAGCATCTTCAGGGTGGTGGTTTTTCCAGCGCCGTTGGGCCCGAGAAAGCCGACCAGTTCGCCCTCCTCGATTGAGAACGTCACGTCCTGGACGGCGAGGGTTGTTTGGTGTTCGCGATGGAAGAGTCCGCGGACGGCTCCCCGCAGGCCGGGTCGCTTCTGGTAGGTTCGATACGACTTCGTCAAGCCCGCCACTTCGATGGCGACGGGACGGGAGCGGGGGAAGGAAGGCGCGGCAGGGGCTGTCTTCAAGGGCGGAGTCGTCGTCTCCGGCATGCCGCGGAAACAACGGTTAGCGCTGGAGTTGTTTCTCCAAGTAATTCACGACCTGCCGGACGTTGGCGTCCACTTCCATCCGGTCCTTGACCAGCCGGCAGGCGTGCAAAACCGTTCCGTGGTCCCGTCCGCCAAAGGCTTCGCCGATGTTGTTCAATGAGCTCTCGGTAAGTTGGCGGGCCAGGAACATGGCGATTTGGCGCGGGAAGGCAATGTTCTCGGGACGTCGCTTGCTCGTCATGTCCGCCAACCGAATATCGAAATGCTCGGCCACCTTGCGCTGAATCGATTCAATATTGATCGAGAGACGCCCCTCTTCATGAAGGACGTCATGAAGCAAGGCTTCCACCATCTCCACCGTCAGCTTCTTGCCGGTCAGCGAGGCGTAGGATGCAACCCGAATGAGCGCTCCCTCGAGCCGACGGATGTTCGAGCGGATGCGGTGCGCCAGAAACTCGATGATCTCATTCGGCAATTCCACGCCCATGGACTTCTCCTTCTTGCGGAGAATCGCCGTTCTTGTCTCCGTGTCGGGCGGTTGCAGATCGGTGACCAAGCCCCACTCGAACCTCGAGACCAGCCGGTGTTCGAGATTTTGGATCTCGGCCGCTGGCCGATCGCAGGTCAGAACAATTTGCCGGTGAGCTTCGTGCAGGGCGTTGAAGGTGTGAAAAAACTCTTCCTGGATTCGTTCCTTGCCTGAAAGAAATTGGATGTCGTCGATCAGCAGGACTTCCGTCTGCCGGTACTTCTTTCGAAATCGGACGAGTTGATTGTTCTGGATCGCGTCGATGTATTCGTTGGTGAATTTTTCCGAGGACAAGTAGGCCACGCGTGCGCCCTTCTTGTGCCCGGTGACGTATTGGCCGATCGCGTGAAGGAGATGAGTTTTGCCCAAGCCGACCCCTCCGTAGAGGAAGAGGGGATTGTATGACTTGCCCGGCGCCTGGGCCACGGCCAAGGCGGCCGCGTGGGCAAAGCTGTTGTTGTTCCCAACCACGAATGTTTCAAACGTGTTTTTCGGATTGAAGATGATGTCTCGTCCCGCGTTGCTTCGGTCGGGATCTTCGAGTTCCTTGGGTTTGACGGCTTGACTCGCGGCGTGGCGCGCCACGCTGATTTCCTCTCCGCTGACCTGAAAAGTGACCTTCAACGGGTGTCCGGCTGCGTGGATGAGAACATCCTGAATCAGCCCCAGGTAATTGTCCTTCAGCCAGAGCTCACAGAAATCGTTGGCTACCTTCAAGGTGATCGAATCCGCAGCCATGCCCACCGGCTGAATGGGAGCGAACCAGAGGTTGTAGATGTCTGAATTCAGCATCTTGCGCAGTTGCTCCTGCGCGGCGAGCCATACGTTTTCAGCGGAGGATTGCATCGCGATCCTTTTTCAAATTATGGGTTGGAGGCCAAATTATTCACCCGCACACACAAGCGGTCCGTAACATGTTTTTTGACAGCCGTTTGCGTGATCGAGTGCGGCGCGCGGATCTGGAAGTTGATGCTCGGGCAGTTTGCGGATTTGTCGGTCTTGTTCATTATATAGCCATGACCATCAAACAGATACAAAATCAACTACCACGACTTCTACTTTGTGAACCGATTGGATGTAGATCGCACCGCCCGCGTCGATGACGGTTCTTCTATTCCAACTCGCTGCGTCGCGCGAGGACAACATATTAACTCTTATTCGCAACTTATTGACAGCGGTGTTTTCTCGGAATTCCACGATTTTCTTGGACGTCGAGCCGAAAAAAGGGCACCTCGATGAGCGGGGTGCCCTTTCCAATGACGGGCATTTAGACGTCGTAGTAGAGGAAGAATTCGTAGGGATGCGGGCGCAGGCGCAGGG
>CAYHFE010000036.1:0-25697 GCA_964355375.1 uncultured Verrucomicrobiota bacterium | reverse complement strand
CACGACGGTGACGGCGAGCTGGGATGCGGAGCGACTCTGCACAGGCACGCGGGGACATCTGACCCATTTGCTGTCTCGGCATGGCCAAGGCAAGGCCCCGAAATCAACGGTACGCTCCGACTGACAAATATGTCAATACCATTGACTGACACCTTTTCGGGGTTTGGGCGGCGGACGGGTCTTCCCGGCCTTGAGAGTTGCGAAGAGCGCGGGAGACAGCCAGCGCCTGGACACGAATGGCCCGAACGGGTCGCGTGGGACAGGCGGACTCACAGGCGCCGCACCCGTTGCATCGAGCCAGGTCCACGTGCGGCTGGTTGGAAAAGCCGCCGTCGGAGCTGTGCATGGCGATGGCTTCGTAGGGGCATTGGCGGATGCAGGCGGTGCATTCGCGCCCTTGCGTCAGAAGACAGAGGTCCAGGTCCACGACGGCACGACCAATCACGTGCCGCCGCTTCTCCGCCAGCGAAAGGCGCGCGATGGCGCCGCTGGGGCAGACCGCGTTGCAGCGGTGGCAATCCTCGCGGCAATAATCCTGGTCGAAGCGCAACCGGGGCGTGAGGAAGCCCGCCGCGCCGCTCGCGCCGAAGTCGGGTTGAATGATTTTCGAAGGACAGACTTGGGCGCAGTTGCCGCACCGCACACAGACGCCCGTGAATCGCTGCTCGTCCAATGACCCGGGCGGTCGCAGCAGCGGCGGGGGCGTCCCATGGACCGTCCTCATGGCAACAGCGCCCGCAGCACCAGCCAATGCCGCGAGAAACCCGCGTCGTCCTCGATTGGATGCCCTGGCCCCAACCACCCGGTCCGGCTCGAGGCACCGCGACTTCGTTCGGAACAGACGCCGAGGTCCGGCCAGCAAGTCTTGAGTGGCCCCCAGCGGACAGAGGCGCTGACACCAGAGTCGCGGCCTGGCCAAATCGAGCAAGAGGAGCAGCGGCAGAGCCAGGCCGGTCAAGAGCGTGCCCAGGGCGATCGGCTGGCGCCAGGCGTTCAGGAAACCGTTGAAGATGGCCAGCGGGTCCAGCCACAGGAAGAGGGGATAGCCCAGCACCGCACCGCCCAGGGTCAGCATGATTAGCCATTGGCCCAGGGCCGGCCCCTTCAGCCAGTGCTGGGGCGGGTTCGATCGAACCCGTTCCACTCCTTCCTGCAACAAACCCACCGGGCAGCCATGCCGGCAGAACCATCGGGGAAAGACCAACGCCAGCAACACCACGGGTAGCGCCAGCAGCGCCAGCCGACCCACGGCTCGCACGCTGAAGGCCGAGGCCACCGCGATAAATGGGCTCAAGGCGGGCAGGAAGACCGAGGTTGATGATTCCGGCCGCAGCGGCCAGGCCAAGGCCACGGCGGCGACCAGAACCAGCCAGCGGCCGGCCGTCCGAAGCACTCGACGCCAGCGAAACTCATGGATGGATCCGTTCACGGGAATCACCCGGAGCTATCCCAAATACGCGCCTTGGCTCACCAGGAGCTTCTGGAGTTTGACAACATCAACATCGCGCGGCCGGCCCTTGTTCTGCGCGGCCAACGCCGCCGCCGCGCCCGCCGCGTGGCCGGTGATCAGGCAGGTGGCGATCAGGCGCATGTCCTCGACCATCTTGGTGTCAACGCCAATGCAGCGCCCGGCGGCGATGAGGTTGTCGAGCTTCTTCGGCACCATCGCGCCGTACGGGATGGCAAAGCCGGGCTTGCCGCTGCCGCCGCCATAGGTGCCGCCCACGGCGATGGTGTCGGCGAATTTCTTTCCGGAGCGCGCCTCCGCGTTCGTCAACTGGCGGGTGGCGGCCAGCAGCCGGGTGATGCGCACTCCGATCTGCGGCGCGGTCTGCAGAAGGAACACCTTGTCTGCCCCGGACGTCTGGCGGATCTTTTCCAGCCGCTTCCAGATGCTGCGCCGATGTTCCACTTCCAGCCGGCTGAGTTCGGCGATGTCGAGTCCATCCGTGCTCGGGCCGCGCAGGTTCACCCACCTCACACTCGGCAGAGGTTCCGTTGCGCCGAGGTTCCTGAAGCCTGCGGCCTGCAGCTTCGCCAGGTCGGCGCGATCCACGTTGCCGAGTCGATGCACCAAGCCGACGGCGTGCAGGCGTTGCTCGTGCTCCGCTCCGGCGGCAGCGAACACATCCCCGTCGCCGGAGGCGTCCACGACCACCTTGGCGAGGATGGCCTGCCGGCCAGCCTTGCTCTCCAACACGACGCCGCGAACGGCGTTGCCATCCATGATCACGTCGGCCACCCAGCAGTGAAAGAACATCTTCACGCCCGCCTCCTCCACCATCTCATCCATCACCAGCTTGGTGATCTCGGGATCGGTTGTCGGGTCGGGTTTGCCGGCGGCATGGTTGGTGGCTGCCTCGGAGTGCCGGGCGATGCGTCCGAGGAGTTCGTCGCCCACACCGCGCACCACCTTGGTCAGCACGCCGTTTTCGGTCGCGTGCGTCGGGTAAACGAGCAGCACCAGCCCGCCGGTCCAAAGGCCGCCGAGGTAGCCGTAGCGCTCAACCAGCGCGGTCTTCGCGCCGGCCCGCGCCGCCGCCACTGCCGCCGCAAATCCGGCCGGCCCGCCGCCGACCACGAGCACGTCTGTCTGATGCCTCACGGCCAGCGGGCGCTCCGGCTGAATGACTTTTCCGTCCACCAAGCGGGCGGGATACCGGTCTCGCGGGGTGACCGGCACCACGATGTTCTCCGGCACCGCTACGCGTTGGGCGTTCGGCTCGGCCTCGTCCGCGACCACGCGGGTGGCCAAGGGCGCGCCAAGTCCAGCGGCGGCCAGGAGCTTGAGCAGTTGTCGTCGGGTCAAGTTGGTTGTCATGGGTTCATCTCAATTGGGGTCACGGGGCGTCCGGCCTGGATTTCGGTTCGAGATCGGGCCGCACCTTGCCATCGTAGCCGATGAGCGGCTGGGGATTTTCCACCTTGCCGAGGGGACGCGAACCGGGGGCGGGACCGCTGATGCCGAGGTCATCTTTCATTTGCGCCACAAGCTTTTCGAGCCGGGCGACGATGTCTGGATGATGCGCGGCGACGTCGGTGGTTTCGCCGATGTCCGTCTTGAGATGGAAGAGGAGCGGAGCGGTTCGTGGTTTCGCGGCGGCTTGGGCCGCTTCGGCAGCGGCGTTGGTCAGCGCCGCCGGCAAAACCAATTTCCACTCCAAGTCGCGGACGGCTTCCAACTGGAGGCCCCGGTAGTAGTAGAAGACTTCGTGAGCGGGTTGCGCATCGGCTGCGCCGGCGAGCTGCGGCCAAAGATCGACGCCGTCGATCTTGCGATCGGTCGGCACCTTGGCTCCCGCCAAGCCTGCGAATGTCGGGAGGATATCGAACATGCCGCAGATGGCATCGCTGGCGGTGCCCGCGGGGATACGGCCGGGCCACCAGGCCAGGGTTGGCACGCGCATGCCGCCTTCCCAGGTGGAACCCTTGTGACCCCGCAACGGACGGTTCACGGCCCGGGGCGTGCCCCCATTGTCGCTGGTGAAAATGACGAGAGTCTCGCCGACGAGGCCGTGTTCTCGGACGGCCTCCAGAATCTGTCCGACGCTCCAGTCCACCTCCTCGACCCAATCGGAGTAGATGCCGTTGGGCGATTGGCCGGCCCACTTCTTGCCCGGATAAATGGGGAAATGAACGGCGTTATGCGCGAGGTAGAGGAAGAAGGGCGCGGCCTGGTGCGCGGCGATGAACTGGAGGGCCTCGGTCGTGTAGATCTCGACGAGCGATTGCTGATCGTCGGGGAGAACCCGCTTGACGACGGTGCCGTTGCGCAAGAGCGGCAATGGGGGTTGGCCCTGGCCTTTGGGTTTGGGAAGAGGTTTGCCGAAGTCGCTCTTCACTCCGTCCTCCGCCGGACCCATGTCATTCGAGTAAGGCAGTCCGAAGTGCAGGTCAAAGCCCTGTCGCCTGGGGAGAAACTCCGGCTGATCGCCGAGATGCCACTTGCCCACGATGGCCGTGGCGTAGCCGGCCGTTTTCAGCACTTCGGCGACGGTGATTTCCTTTGGGGAAAGGCCCATGCCGTCGGCGGGAAACAACACGTGCGGGATGGGCAGGGCACGCTTGGGATAGCAGCCCGTCATCAGCGCCGCGCGCGACGGTGAGCAGACGGGAGCGGCGTAAAACGAGGTGAGCTTGCGCCCTTCCCTCGCCAGACGGTCCAGGTTCGGCGTGCGATTGAGCGTGGATCCAAACGGTCCGATGTCCGCGTAGCCCATGTCATCGATGTTGATGAAGATGAAGTTCGGTCTGGCGGGCCGCTCGGCGGCGAAGGACGGGCTGCCAAGAACGCAGAGCGACGCGAGGAGTGTGAGGATTCGGTTCATCGGATTTTGGGGTCGGGAAGTTGAGTTTTGATTCCTTCGTCGAGTGGCATCTTGTCCTGATCGGGCGTCAACCCTTCTGCGGCGAGCATGGCGGTGAGCTGCTTTTCCAGGTCCGCGCGCCTCGCCGCGTGGGTCGGGTCGTTGGCAAGGTTGTGCCGTTCGCCGGGGTCGTCCGTCAGGTGGTAAAGCTCGGCGAGATGTTGGTCCGGCGAGCCGTCACCATGCGGGTAACGGATGAATTTCCACTCGTCGGTGCGGAGACCACGCACGTTTGGCGTGTAGGGGAACTGCTTCTCGTAGTTGTATTCGTAAAACCACGCCGTGCGCCAAGCCGGGTCCCTTCCGCTGGCGAGCTGGCGCCACGAGCGGCCCTGGATTTTCTCCAGGGCCGGCGCGCCGCAGAGGTCGAGCACGCTGGGCGCGATGTCCTCGGTGAGCACCTGCTCACGCACGACTTTCCCCGCCGGCAGCCCCGGCCCACGCGCGAGGATCGGGATGCGAATGCTCGGTTCGTGCATCGTGCGTTTGTCCACCATGCCGTGCTCACCTTCGAGCAGGCCGTTATCGCCCATGAAAAGGATGAGCGTGTTGTCGAGTTGCCCGCGCTCTTTCAGAAAAGCCACCAGCCGCCCCACGCTGTCGTCCACGCTCAATACGGTGCCCCAATAGCCATGCACCATGTTTTCAAAATCGCGCACCGCCTCGGGCCGATCGTCAGGGAACTTTTTGCGCCACTCGAAGAGCGGGCCGTAGATGCCGTGCCACGTCGTCAGCCGCTGCTTGATCCAGTCGGGCTTGTCCGCGAGCGCAAAGCTGCTCGCCGGATAGGGCACGCGCACCGCGTCGAAGACGTGCGCGTATTTTTCCTCCGGCGTGTAAAAGCTGTGCGGCGCCTTCTGCCCGATGCAGAGCGCCCACGGCTTGGCGGCGGTGCGCTGCTTCAGCCAGTCGAGCGCGAGGTCGGTGACGGTCGTGGTGTAGTAGCCCGCGATGGATTTGGCGGGCGCGCCGTTCAGGCTCCACACGGTGTCATAGTATTTGCCCTGCCCCTGGTGCGTGACGAACCAGTCGAAGCCCGGCCTGGGCGCGTCGTTGTTTTCCCCCATGTGCCACTTGCCGATGTAAGCCGTGGCGTAGCCCGTCTCGCGCAAGCGACCCGGCCAGTGCGGCAGCGCGGCGGGCAGTTCGGTGAAATTATCGCGCACCCCATGCCGATGCGCATACAGCCCGGTGAGGATGCTGGCGCGGCTCGGCGAGCAAAGCGACGTGGTGCAAAAGGCATTGGCAAACCGCACCCCACCCGTCGCGAGCGCATCGATGTTGGGCGTCTTCAGATGGGCCGAGCCGTAGCACCCGAGCGCATCGGGTCGCAGGTCGTCGCAGAGGATGAAAAGGACGTTGGGCTTTTCCGCGCCCGTCGCGACGCTGAACAGCGCGCCCATGAGCGCCAGTAGATTAAGGGTCAGTTTCATATCCTTTCATTCAGCGGACGGAAGCGCAGCCAGTAGTGCCAGCGGCAGGGCGGTGAGGAGAAGGGCTGTGCGTTGGTTCATGCTCCGGTGTTGGGCACACGGAATTTAAGTCTGAACAGAGCCGTCATTCGCAGAAGAGAGAACCAGAATCCAGCCCCGGAGTCATTTACAATTGGTGGCCGAAGGGGCCCACCCATTCTTCGGCTGCGACATCCTTGAACGCGGTTTGGCCCGCGTCCTGGTTCCGAATGATCGCCTTCCGCCACGGGTTCAGTCCCTCGCCACCCGCGCAAACTCAAGCCCCATCGGGGCGATAGAGGATAGGCCAGGACAAGGCGCACAGCGCCGCCGCCTTGGGCAAACCGTTTCCCCAAGATTCTGACAAGCCCTGAAGGGACGAAAGAATCTGCCGCCGGGACATCAGAAGAACCTCACTCCATGACCCATGCACCCGTAAATGGTCGCTTCCTTCTTGTGTCAACGCCTCGGGACGAATATGGAAGGGTCCGCCGTGAACCAGCAAATGAAATCTCCGGGCTGATGTTGAACATGTCGGAAATCGCCGCGGAGAGTTCCCTGGGATGTTGATTTAGGGGGCGAAAGCTGTTTCGGTTTGGCTCAATGAGCTGGAAACGAGTGCCGGCGTATGTCGCCGGCTCGGTTGATCAGGAGCTGCCTGGTTGCAGCCAAGTGTAATTTATACAAATGAAATGACCCCATCGTCTCAACCCAATGCCGTCAGCGGCTCGCGCTCCGTTCCGGCGCGGCCTTCCGCCCACTTTGCCAATCTCGACATTGGCTCACCCCAATTGGCTGGCTCCGCGAGGCCGGTTGAAACGGGTTGGGACCTCATCGCGGGCGGGGTGGATATTTGGGAAAAAGCAGACCAGTTCCATTTTGTCTTCCAGGACATTTCAGGGGCTTTCGACATCGCGGTCCGGGTCGAAAGCTTCACGCCGGCTCACCTGTATTCCAAGGCCGGCCTGATGATTCGTGAGAGTCTGAAGGCCGAAAGCGCCCACCTGATGTTTTTTGTTTTCGCGGACAACGAGCCGCGGAACAACAATCTTGGTGCGTATGAACTGCAATTTCGCTCGGCGGCGGGAGCTGATTGTCAGGCGATTTATCCCGCGGTGAGGCCACCGGCCGCGCCGGAATTCCCCGCGGCCTATCCTGATTCCTGGCTGCGGCTGGCACGGCGAGGCAATCAGTTCTCGGCTCTGGCCTCCACCGATGGAAAGACGTGGAAGCGCTATGCCGAGCAAGTTCTGACGCTGGCCCGCACGGTCAAGGTGGGTCCCGCCCTGACGTCACACAACCCGCCGGTCGTGGCCCAGGCGGCATTTCGCGACTACACCGAATTCAAGCAACCCCTCGACAATTCATGAAACGAACAAAGCTTTCTCCGCACGGTCCGGAATTTTCGCGCCTGGTTTATGGCACCTGGCGATTGCTCGACACGAAGCCGACCGCGCAGGAAATCAACCGCCGGCTCCACACCTGTCTCGAACTCGGCATCACGACCATTGATACGGCGGAGATCTACGGCCTCTACGAAGTGGAGCAACTGCTCGGCGCGGCGCTCGCCTTGTCGCCGGGACTGCGCGATAGATTCGAGATCATAACGAAGGCCGGCATTTATGTGCCTTGTTCCTACCATCCCGAACGCCGCACGGCGCATTACAACGCCACGGCCCCGCGCCTCCTCAAAAGCCTCGAGAAGTCCCTCCGCCTGCTGGGCACCGACCATGTCGAACTGTTTCTCGTCCATCGCCCCGACTGGCTGACGCGCGCCGCCGACACGGCCGCGGGATTGAACGAGTTGTTGCGCGCCGGCAAGATTCGCGCGGCGGGCGCTTCCAACCACAGCGCTGCGCAATTTGATCTGCTCCACGCGCAGATGGAACAACCGCTCGTGACCAACCAGATCGAGTTTCATCTGCTGCGCCCGGAGCCAATCGACGACGGCACCTTTCATCAGTGCGAGAAACTGGGCGTGCGGCCCATGGCGTGGAGTCCGCTGGCCGGTGGGCGAATATTCGATCCGAGCAATCCCGCCGCGCCGCGGCTGGCCGCGGCGGCGAAGAGCATGTCGTCCCGCTGCAACGGGGCGACCCTGGAACAGCTTGCCTACGCCTGGATTCTCGCGCACCCGAGTCATCCGCTGCCGATCATCGGCACGAACAAACTCGCCCGCCTGCAATCCGCGGCGCAGGCCGATGCCATCGTGCTGGAGCGTGAAGACTGGTATGCACTCTGGGAAGCGGCCCAAGGCCGCGGGATTCCGTGAGTCATGATTTGCATTATCCAAACCATGTCAAGGCGGGGAAAATTGTTCTGACAAGCTCAACCATGAATTCCCGAAATTATGATCCCATCTCTAAAACAGAAAATGGCGCAACCCACGATGGTTGCCTTCGCATTCGTCACTTTGACCTTGGTCGCTGTCCCGGCTGAATCCGCCGCGCCGAGCGCGTCCGCTTCGCCAAAGCGCGTGGTTGTCTGGGATGGTGAACAAGCAACCAAAGGCTCCGGCTGGGTAAACCCCAAGACGGGTTCCATCGGACCCCAAACGGTCGAAGCGCACAGTGGCAAAACGGCCGTTGAGTTTAAGTTCAAAGGCGGCGCGGATGGGTGGCTGGGAGCGGGTTGGAACTGGTGCGCCTTTCAAACCGGGCTTCATGGCACTGATATCACCGCCTACAAAAACTTCACTTTCTGGATGAAAACAAAGGGCACGGTCGCCGACGTCCAACTCAACTTGCTGTGCAATGGTGAAAAGTTCGACATGCCGGAACACCATACCGAAAAGGTGTCCGCTCTCACTTACTGTCCCCCATTGCTGGATGGCCAGTGGCACAAAGTAACCATTCCGTTGACTGCCCTTACCCAGCCCAAGGGGTTTGACGCATTACACGTGGGCGAGCTCCAAATCTTTAATGCGGGAGAAGGGGACGGCAGCTTCTACATTGACGACCTCGCCTTCGAATAGATCGAAACCCCATTTCATGAAAAACGGCTCGCTAGGTTTGTTTCCCAAAGCGCTCAACCCGCTCGCTCTCGCCCTTCTCGGTTTTATGGGCGCCGTCCTCCACGCCGCGCCGCCGCCGGTGGATGCCGCGGGATTTACGGCGATCTTCAACGGGCAAAACTCCAGGAAGGGGTCAATCCCGAAGGGCGCTTAGATAGTGCCTAAAACTCTTTTACTCGGACTTTACGCCCGACGTCGGTGGTCAAAGCGTTGGTGGTTCCGCCGCTGGCTCCGAGAGGAAAGGCCAGTTGGACGGTGTGGCGGCCGGATTGACCGTTCCTTCGATTCCGACCGCGCCGGCGTCCCCGGGGAAGGTCACGCGCAGGACGCGGGCCAAGTCCAGTCATCGTGACCAACTTAGCCTTGAAGCTGGCGGAGTTGAACGTCTGGCTGCGAAAAAACCATCCGAACATCGCCATCGATTTGCACGAGCGCATCCGGTTCCTCGAACTCGACGACATCAAACGATTCTATCTGATTCGCGGATGAGGGCGGGAGATCCAAGGCGTCACCAAAGACCAAGAGCGTCAGAACGTGTTCCCGGACTACGAACCGTGCAAACAATGGCCGCCGGTCTGTTACCTCCTGGACGAAGCCGACATTCATTTCGGCGCACGGGAATACGCCGATCACGGGCGTTCGGTGAACTTCTACAACAAGCAGCACCGCACACTCTCGGACACCGTCTATTACTGCTGCCAATCGGCGGAGCAATTGGACAAGCAAATCCGGCTTCTGGCCCAGCAAACCAGCGTTCTGAAAAATCTGGGCAAACAGAAGAAAGGCATCTTCGCCCTGCCAGTGGTGTTCTGCTGGTCGGCCTACTACCAGGTGCCGAAGCTGAACGATCGGCCGATGGTCAGCGGCGTGTTTCGGCTGCATCTTGATCACGGCCTGCAGAACTGCTTCGAGACGGCCGCTGGCGTAGGCCTGGCTGGAATGAAGGCGGATCGGGACGAAAAACGCAGAGGCCTCTCGCTCTTTTGGGTGATTCCCGCCCTGGTCTTGGTCGGATTCCTCATGGTCAAAGCGCCCATGCTCCTGGCGAAGGGCTTGTCCGGGGCCACAATCGGCGCAGCAAAGGTCGCCGCCGAATCCTACAAACTGGGCCGCGTGATCACGAATCACACGGGCGAAACGGCTGGGTTGTCTCCCGCCGCTAAAACCGACGGATCAACTTTCTTGCGCGCCGATTTGGCCCCGCGTCCCGCCGCCTCCGCACTCAGAAGTCGGAACCAAAACTCGGAAAACCGCCGCGAGGTCCATCTGCCGGGATTACCACCATCGGCGGACGGGTGACCGTTTGTCTTTCCAATGGCGCAGCGTTCAGTTCGGATGATCGCGACCTGGAATTCGTTTCCAGGCGAATGGCCATCATCGGGGGCAAGAAGTATGTCTTCCGGCCTTTGACTTCGACGGTCAAAGACGGCGTGACTCAGCCATGGAACCTTTTCGAAAGATGAGGCCGACTCGATGAATATACCATCCGCTGCGGATCGGCATGAGTGATCATTCCAAGAGGTAGCGCCCGGTTTTCAACGTGCCGACACGCTTGACCAATCCAGCTTTCACCAGCGGACGAAGCAAGTCCATCGCGCCCTGCTTCGATACCTTCAGTGCCGCCCAGAGCTCGGACGGTGTCATCCCGCCGCTCTTGCCAAGAAGCTTCAGCAACTGCTCCTGGCGCGGGCGAAGCACGACCTTCGCGCGCGCCGTCGCAATCGAGAGTTGCCCCATCCGCTCCCACACCCGCTCCAGCGTCTGCCGCAAACCCCCGGCGCAATACTCCAGCCACGTAGTCAGGTCGTCGCCCTCGCGCCGCACCGCATCCAACGCCGCGTAATAGCGGGGACGATCCTCCCAGTAGAATTCGTCCACTGCGAAAATGTGATGGGAATCAAACCCGCGTCGGTAAAGCTCCCACAACGTCAATGCCCGGCCCGTGCGCCCGTTGCCGTCAGCGAACGGATGAATCGTCTCGAAGCGATGATGGAGGATGGCCGAAGTCAACACCGGCGAGAGTCCCGGAGCGTCCGTGTTCCACCACTCCAGCAACTCGAACATCAGGCCGGACACATTCTCCGGCGGCGGCGGCACGAATGGCCCAACGCGGACCCGCATTGTCCGGTAACGCCCGGCCTCGCCCTGGTCCATCACCTCGCCCGCAATGATCGCGTGGAGTCGGAAAATGTCTGCGTGCGTCAATCGCTTCTTCGTCGCCTGCTTCTCGACATGGCGGAGCGCAGCGAAATAATTCAGCACCTCCCGCCGAGCCCGCGCGGGTGCGGCCACCGTCGTACCTTCCTCCAGCGCGCGGACTTCCTCCAACGTGAGTGGATTGCCTTCGATGGCCGTCGAGCTGTGCGTGTTGCGCGCCCGCGTGTCCTTCTGCAGCGCTGGAATCCACGGCACTTGCACCGCCGCGCCTTGAAGGCGCTCCCGCAGGGCGGCGATGCTCTCCACGCGTGCCAGCAGGGCGGCCGTGATCGTGAACTGAGGCCGGTAACTCATGGCGGCCAGTTTGCCTGTGGGTCAATCTTGGGTCAAGCGTCAGTCAAGTATGGGTCAAGCTGACATATTCAGATCCGCCACCGCCAAAACCAGTCGCGCCCGGTCCGACGTTCGAGCGTTTAACTCTACGTGGACGAAGTGATCCCAGCACGAGGAGCAGTGCTCGATAAGAACCTGAGCCAGGTTACGGACTATTGGTGTCGTAATGGGTTCAAGCCCGGCTCGGTTGCCGTCTGCTCCCTTTGGATCCAGGCCTTTCGGAGATACTGCGATAAACGTGGCTTGAAGGTGTTGCCTCAACTGACCCTGCAAGGATCTCGAGAGTTTGCTGACGGCTATGCGCGTGAACGCCGAATAGGGCAGTCCCCGGCTCGCGAGTCGGCGCGGAGTGCTCTCCATGCGTGGTCCAATGCGCTGGCAGCCTGTGGCACCCAGGTGCCCACGTGGAGGCCGGTCAAAGCTCAACCTGCCGTACGCGTCGCGATTGGGCGTGTCCTCCGCATAGCCGAATGTGGTCTTGACCATGTGCCAGAACGCGCCATCGAGACCGTGCTTGGCGACGAACTCCCAGGCTGGCGGCGGGGTGCCGAGATCAGGCTCGCCCTTGTCGTGGAGAATCCAGTCATCCTCACCCTCACCCGGCCTCCGGCCACCCTCTCCCATCGGATGGGAGAGGGACGGGGTGAGGGCATCTTCCCGCAGCACGCCCGGCTTTGACCGGGTTTGGGTGTAGCTGACCCCACTGACCGGGAACCCGGCCAGTGAGTGAAACAGCGCCAGAACGATGGTGAACAGGTCCGGCTGATCAGCCCGCACCAACACCGCCAGCATTTTCCGGTCGAGATCAAGCTCCGTGTCCTGGGGCGAAACCAGCGCCTGGAGCTTCTTGAACCGCTCCTGGTTGTCGAAAAACTTTTTCCGCTCCTCGATGTGTCTGCGGAGCGCCTGGTTGGCCAGGCCGAGTTCGCCCAGGATGATCGAGGCCCGGTCGGCGCGGAAGACGTGGCTGCAAAGCCGGATGTCCAGAAGCCAGTCGTCGTCGTAATCCGGCTCCGGCGTGGGCGCGTAGATGAGGTAGCGGCCCGTGGGGTCTTCCCGCTCGACGCGGCTTTTGACCGCCAACGCCCCTTCCTGGTCGAGCCGGACGACTTTGATGTCGGGCACCGCCAGCGCAGCCAGCGCGTCCTCGAACTCGCGCTGCGGATCGTTCCAGAACACGATCCGCTTGCCCTGCTCGTGGAACAGGCGGTTCAGGACGGTGTCGATTTGGGTTTTGTCCATTGTCTATGTTTTTACCCGTGTTGCACGACAATGCGGGAACCGCTTGTTCCATTCCTCCATATTCAGGAACGCCACAGCATAACCTCGCCGCCAAGGGATTCCCTGTTTGGGATCGCCACAGGCTTTCCTGAGCCGGTCAAGGGCGTTCAGCATCATTGCCGAGTCCATCGAGGATAGTCCTGCAAGAACGACATATTTCATCGGCTTGTCGGGCAAGCGACAATCCAGATGCAGATACAAAATCGTGTCTTTGAGTTTTTGTGCCAACACGCTCCGAAAATACTGTTCAGTCGATCGTCCTTTCGTGAACTGAGCAACGCTGTTCGCTTGATGCTTCAGCGGGATAGCCGACTCCTCCGGGTCTTTCAGTTCGACCAGCCATAGATCCTTCGGCCAATCACACAAAAAATCGACAGCTTTGAGGCAATGGCTCATGCCATGCCGAGAGTCGTCAAACTTCTCGGCGTTAAGCACCCCCTGAAACTCAATCTGAATCTCGCCTTCGGAGAGGCTCACGGTCGTCATTTCGCCCCTCCGAGTGATTTGTCCACCTCAAGTTCGTATACCTGAAGAGTGCGCGGATGGTGGCGAAGACCGGTGTCGCGTCCGTCATCCCGTCGCGGCCACCGTGCTGGGCATACTCCGACGCGCTGTCCAAGGAGAAGCACGGGCTTGGATGCGTCGCCAACCCCGCGCCCGGGATCGCACCTGTCCCACTTTCATCGCCAAGATGAGCCGCCGTTGCGGAGACGTCATCCGTTTGATCACACGCCCGGTCCGACTTTAGAGCGGCCCTGGTTGGAGCAGCGCGTCCGCCATTTTCTTCTTCTCGCGCCCGGGAAAGGCCTCTACGTTTCAGCGACCAATCCCAGCGCCATGCAAACCTCGCTTAAGATCAAGCTCAGCGTCTTCATGTTCCTGCAATATTTCATTTGGGGTTCATGGTACGTGAGCATGGCCTCCTATCTCGGGAAGACGCTCGGTTTTGAGGGGGGGCAGATCGGCCTGGCCTACGGCGCGTTCGCGGTCGGCGCGATGATTTCACCGTTTTTCGTGGGGTTGATCGCGGACCGCTATTTTGCCTCGGAGAAGTTGCTGGGGTTTCTCGGGATCCTGGGCGCTGGGTTGCTCTGCGTGCTGCCGAGCTTGACGTCGTTTGGGGCGTTTTATCCCGTGCTGATCCTCTACTGCGCTGCTTATGTGCCCACGCTCGCGCTCGGCAATTCGCTCTCGCTCCACCACCTGGCGAATCCGAAACAAGACTTCCCCCTCGTCAAAACCCTTTCCGCGGTGGGCTGGATCGCGGGAGGCGTCACGCTCAGCGTGCTGCTCAAGGGCGAGCAATCGGCGGTGCAGTTTTATCTGGCGGGAGCGGCCTCTCTGGCGCTGGGCTTATTCTCGCTCGCGCTCCCGCACACGCCGCCAAAGAAGACGGGCCATGACGTCCGCCTCGGTGAAATCCTGGGCCTCGATGTCCTCGCCCTCTTGAAGAAGCCTTCCTTCGCGATCTTCACCGCATGCATGTTCCTCATCTGCGTGCCGCTGTATTTCTATTTCGTGAACATGAACCTGTATGTGACCGAACTGGGCTGGAAATTCACAGCGGCGAAGATGTCCCTGGCCCAGGTCTCAGACGTCATTTCAATCCGTGACGAAATCATCGCCGGCCGGAAAGAGGATGAATTGAGGGCATCCTGAAGAGCTGCTTCCGCCCACTGCTCCCCGGCCTCGTTCGTTCGTTCGGCGTTTCGCTCGGGGCCGGTGGCGATGGGGGTGGCTTTGGCCATCTGTTCAGCGGCTGCTACAAGTCGCTGGTGGCAAACGGATGAAGGTGGAGAAGGTGAGGATCGCAGTGCGATTGAGGAAGGAGACGGTCGCGACCGTGGCCTGGCCGGCTGAGCGATTGCAGATGGGCCGTGTGGCCAATGTGAATACGCTGCCCCACCCCGAGCGCCAAGGCCAAGACAAACGGCTCACTGTTCATAAGAACCGACCCCTTTTCAAGACTCAGGACTCGCCCTCTACCGGATTGATTATCTTGACTCCAGGTCGAGTGTAGTCCGTCAAGTTGCGGGTGGCGATGATCAGATTGTGTCGCCGCGCCGTCGCGGCAATGAAACTATCCGGCATGGGCATCGGGCATCCCTTCTCACTGAATTCGGCTTCCTGCCGTCCCCAGACGGCGGCGACACTGGTGTTGAAATTCAGAATGCGTCCCTCCATCGCCTCGATCAGACGGTTGAGCCAAGTCTGCAGGCTTCGTCGCTTCGCGCCGTCGGGCAAAAGGGAAATCCCAGCTTGCAGTTCGCCAATGACGTGGCTGCTGGTGTAGATTTCCGAGGCGTGGTCCTCCAGCCACTTGAGCAACCTGGCGTCGGGCTGCTTCTTGGTGCGTTCACTCAGCAGGTCGGTATCAATCAACCAAGGCATTTTTCCGGCGGTAAAATTGACGGCGGCGGGAAGGCACCGAGAAATGAGCGGGGCACTGCATGTAAACCGAAAACCAGTCCGCGCTCTCTTTCACTTTGCGCAGAACAACCACTTGAGTGTCAGGATTGTCCTCCACGACAAAGTGGTCGCCCTCCTGCAATCCGCAACGCTCCCGTACTTCTTGCGGGATTACAATCTGGCCGCGGCTGGACATCGTGGTTGTCACCCGGTAAGTATTGCTTACTGAGATCACTCATGTCAATTCCTTAGCCGTAATTATTCCGGGAGAATCGGGGAGCGCACGCGCCCTCGCGTGTCCCGCTCGGCGCCTCGCCGGGCGGAACCGGAGCGCAAATCAGTCACTCAACGATGCTTAATTCTGAAGCGCCAAAGCGGTCGGCGAGGGCGCGTGCGCTCCCCACCTCGATTGAATCGTTACGGCTTAGCGAGCCCGGCCGCGAGAGCGCGCCCCACTCCGAGGAATTATCATCTTCTCATTGTTCTGAGGCCCGCTTATTCTGTCCATCATCCAATGGACATTTCACCGCCAGGAATCGCAACCCCAGGAAGGTTCGTCGCACCGGATCCCGAAGCCGGGCGGGTCACGCAACAATCTCCATCCGCCGCAAAGATCGCCTTGTTCCGCTCGCTCTTTCGCGGGAGAGAAGATGTCTATCCGCGACGTTTCGAGAGCCGGAAGACGGGTCGGGCGGGTTACTCGCCGGACTGTGGCAACGAATGGGTTCAGGGACTGTGCGAGAAACCCAGAATCAAATGTTCGGAATGTCCGAACCGCCGTTTTCTTCGAGTCACTGAGGAAGTGCTGCGCCGGCATCTTTCCGGCCAGGACGAGCAGGGGCGGAGTTTTGTCATGGGCATTTATCCGATGCTCCAGGATGAGACCTGCTATTTCCTGGTGGTTGATTTCGACCGGGACCGCTGGCAGGAGGACGCGGGGGCTATTCTGGAAACCTGCCGGCGGTTCGACTGGCCGGTCGCGCTGGAACGGTCGCGCTCCGGCCAGGGCGGCCATGTCTGGTTCTTTTTCGAGGAAGCCATTCCCGCCATTCTGGCGCGAAAACTGGGTTCTCATCTTCTCACGGAAACGATGGAGACACGTCCGGACATTGGGCTGGCTTCCTATGATCGCCTCTTCCCCAATCAGGACACGCTGCCCAAAGGCGGGTTCGGCAATCTCATCGCTTTGCCTCTGCAAAAGCGTTCCAGAGATCGCGGTAACAGCGTCTTTGTGGACGAGACGTTAAACCCGTTTCCGGACCAATGGGGGTTCCTGTCATCGCTGCGGAAGATCGGCCGATCGCGAGTGGAGGCATTGGTGCGCGAGGCAGAAGGCAGAGACAGAGTCCTGGGAGTGCGTGCGGCGGCCGAGGGTGAGGACGATGCGACCCCCTGGTTGGCGCCACCCTCTCGCCGGCGCAAGGAAACGCCAATCTCGGGACCTTTGCCAGAGAGCATGGAAATCGTGTTTGGCGATCAACTCTATATCGCCAAGCAGAACCTTGCCCCGGCGCTGCGCAATCGTTTGCTCCGGTTGGCCGCCTTTCAGAACCCGGAATTCTACCGGGCGCAGGCCATGCGCCTTTCCACCTATGACAAACCTCGAATCATCGATTGCGCCGAGGATCATCCTCAGCACATTGCTTTGCCCCGAGGTTGCCTGGAGGAGGTGCGGGAAGTCCTGCGAAATCTGAAGATCAAGGCGACGATTCGAGACGAACGCTTCGGCGGCCTTCCCCTGAACGTTGCCTTTTGCGGAACACTGCGTCCCGAACAGCAAACGGCCGCCGAGGCGATGCTGACGCACGACACCGGTGTGCTGTCCGCCACCACCGCGTTTGGCAAAACCGTTCTTGCGGCCTGGCTGATTGCGCGGCGGGGCGTTAACACCCTGGTTCTGGTTCACCGGCAGCAACTCTTGGAACAATGGGTGGAACGTTTGTCCGCCTTTCTCGGGTGCCCAGCCAAGAGCATTGGACAACTGGGCGGGGGCCGTAAAAAGCTGAACGGCTCGCTTGATGTCGCCCTCATCCAAAGCCTCGTCCGCCAGGGGGTGGTGGATGACCGCGTGGGCGACTACGGCCATCTGGTGGTGGACGAGTGCCATCACCTGTCCGCCCGGAGCTTTGAACGGGTGGCGCGGCGAGCCAAGGCGCGATTCGTGACCGGCCTGTCTGCCACCGTCGCGCGCAAAGACGGACACCACCCGATCATCTTCATGCAGTGCGGTCCGATCCGGTATCGCGTGGATGCCAGGCAACAGGCCGCCGCCCGACCTTTTGCGCACAAAGTGTTGGTCCGCCCGACGGGGCTCCGTTCGCTCCCGTTCATCGAGGCGAATCAGCCGCCGGAGTTTCACCAGGTTTACGAGGCGCTGATGAATGACGAGCCGCGAAACAAGCTCATCTGTGATGATATCGTCAGCGCGGTGCGCGCCGGACGGTCCCCGCTGGTGCTGACGGAACGAACCGAACACGTGCACGAGCTCTGCAGAAGATTATCCCCGGACATTCCCCACCTGATCCGCTTGCAGGGCGGCCTGGGCAAGAAGGAGCTGCGAGCGGCCCGTGCGCAATTGGCGGAAATCGACGAGACCACGGGGCGGGTAATCGTGGCCACGGGACGATATCTTGGGGAAGGCTTCGACGATCCGCGCTTGGACACGTTGTTTGTCACTCTGCCTGTCTCCTGGAGAGGAACTGTCGCCCAGTATGTCGGTCGCCTGCATCGCCTGCGCGAAGGGAAGTGCGAAGTCCAGGTCTATGATTACGCCGACCTCGATATACCGGTCCTGGCGCGAATGTTTGACCGACGCTGCCGGGGTTACGAGGCGGTCGGCTACAGCATCTTGCTGCCGGCCAGCGCCGTTCCTGGCTGGCCGGTTGAGGTTCCGCTGCCTGTTGATCCGGAGTGGAAGAAGGAGTATGCGGCCAGCGTTCGGCGCCTCGTCCGAGACGGCGTCGATGCGCCGCTGGCCAATCTATTCGTCCATGTGGCTCGCTCGCCCTCGCGAGAAGCCGAAGGGGCTGACCGAGCTCGGAGCGCGACGGAAGCATTCCTCTATCGCCGACTGGAATCGTTGGTGGAAACCGCCGGTCGGTTTCGGCTGAATGTGGAATTGCCGATTCCGTTTGATGGTTGGGGACGAATGGAAGTGGATCTGCTCTGCGCGGAGTTGCGTCTGGCCATCGAGTTGGATGGCGCTCAGCACTTGGCCGATGCTGAGTCCTACCGTCGCGACCGCCGCAAAGACGTCTTGCTCCAGGAACACGGCTATTTTGTCTTGCGATTCCTGGCCGAAGAAGTCGGACAGCACCTGGATGATGTCCTGGACTCCATCCTGCGAACCCTCGCCCATCGCGAGCGAAATCGGCGGGGGCCAACAACCATGTCCGTCTCGGCGCGAACGGAAGACGGGGAGAAACGGTCGGTTGCTCCTTCCCAACCTGACGCCACCGCGCTATAATCGAGTCACTCAACATTGAATCATGACTGATCATGCGGAAATGTCTTTCAATCGCCGCTTGGTTTTTGGTCGTCTCCTTGAACTTCGCGCCGGACGAATTGGCAGCTCAGAGAGCGGCCCGGGCGGCGGTCCGGGCGGCACCCGGTCTTTCGCGGGATCTTTCCGGCGAATGGGAATTCAAGATGGATCCACTCGAGGTCGGACGCGCTCAGAAGTGGTTCGAGGATTCCGTGCGTTACGAGCGAAAGATCCAAGTGCCCGGAGCCTGGAATACGCAGGGCGTGGCGTATGAATCGGAGTCTGTCCTGCGCGAATACGAAACGAAGTTGTTGAACGAACAGAAGCAATTGTTCGGTCTCGGCACTCTGGGCAAGGAAGCTGAATCCGCGAAACTCTTCAGCGTTTATCCCGGTCCCGGCTGGTATCGCAAACGAATCACGATCCCGGCCGATTGGAAGGGCAAGATCCCTTGGCTGGTCTTCGGAGGGATCCATCGCGAGGCTGAGGTTTGGGTGAATGGCCAATCGGTCGGAACGCACCGCTCTTATCTCACTCCTTTTCGCATCAATCTCTCCGACCATGCCAAGGCGGGTGACACGATGACGATCGCGGTGCGGGTTGATGCCCGTCGCCGAAAGGATGTGGATCCCCTCATGGGATGCTTCGACACTCTGGATTTTCTTTACATAACCTGGGGCGGACTTCATCGAAAGGTGACGCTCGAGGCGACGGAGGCCACCCGGATTGGCGACTTGTTCGTCGTTCCACAACTGGCGTCCCAGACGGCCGAAATCCGCGTCGCGCTCGAAGGCCCGAAAACCGGCTCATTCAAAATCGCCGCCGAAATTCTTGATCAAGCGGGCACTTCCGTCGCCGCGGTCGAAGGGTCCGTCGCCGGCGAAGCGCCGGAGACTGTTTTGGCCGCCCGCCTGGCGAAGGCTAAACTGTGGTCACCGAGATCACCGCACCTTTACAGCGCCCGGGTCCAGTTGTTTTCCGACGGAAAATTGATCGACGTTCGGTCGCTCCGTTTTGGGATGCGCGAGTTCAAAGTCGCGGGCGGAAAATTCCTGCTCAATGGCCAGCCGATTTTTCTACGCGGCTACGGCGATGACTGCATCTTTCCGAACACCCTCTGCCCGCCCGCGGACCAAGCCGAACTCCATCGCCGCCTTTCTCGCGCCCGCGACTACGGTTTCAATTACGTCCGCCATCACAGTTGGACGCCCCCCGAGGAATACCTCGATGCCGCCGATGAGCTCGGGATGATGCTCCAGCCGGAGTTTCCGTTGGCCTATCGTTGGGATCTTCCCACCACGCCGGAAGCCCGGCGCTCCGCGCTCGAGCAGTGGCAAGCGATGATCCGGCTCCATCGGAATCATCCCTCGATCATCGCCTGGTGCATGGGCAATGAACTTTACGATTCCTTTGACCTGGCTCCCGAGATGTATCGGACGGCTAAACGCCTCGATCCGACGCGAGTGGTCATCGACTCGGACGGTTGCAGCTTTAAGCACAAAAACCGTGAGACGCTCGACTTCATGGTGGTTCAATTCGGCGAAGGGAGTTCGATTGGTTTTCAGGATGGCAAATACAATATCCCGGCGGAGATCGACAAACCGGTCATCGCCCACGAGATGGGCTATTTCGTGACGTTGCCCGACTTGAAGCAGCTCGATCTTTTCCGGAGCGGTCTGCGGCCTTATTGGCTCCTCCAAACCCGCGATTTAGCCGAGCGCAACGGTCTGATGGCAGATTATCCGAACTGGCTCGCCTCGTCCTACCGTCTGCAGGCGGCCTGCCTGAAAAGCAACCTGGAAGCCGCGCGCCGGTCGCGTTTGAGCGGCACGTCCGTTTGGCTGTTCCAGGATTACCCGAATTGTGCCGAAGGAGTGGTGGATATGTTCTTCCGACCGAAGGGCGTTTCCGCGGAGGAATTCCGCAAATACAACGCTCCCACGGTTCTCCTGCTGGACGCGCCGCGGCGGAATTGGCGCGCCGGCGAGAAGCTCGATTTTAGATTTCTGGTTTCGCGTTTCGAGGACGAACCCTCGACCGCAACGCTTCACTGGGAGTTGAAGAGTGGCAAAGAGACTCTTGCTTCGGGGGTTCAAGAGCAACTCCATGTTCACGCCGACGGAGTTCAAGAGCTTCCCGCGATCAAATTGGAGATGCCACGACGGGCGCGAGCCGAGCAACTCACTCTCACCGCTGAATTGGTGGACACGAACGGAAAGACCGACAATTCCTGGAACCTGTGGGTCTTCCCACCCGAACGTCTTGCCGAAGGTTCCGGCAAGCTCCGCTCCAGCGGATTCGACGGGCTCCGCAAGATCTATCCCTGGACTTTGGACCGCATCCCCAATTCCGCGCCGGCAGATACCGATCTCCTCGTCACGATGCGTCTCGACCAGGAGGCCCGCGATTATCTCAAAGCCGGCGGCCGTGTCTTCTTGCTGGAGCCGGACCCGGTTTTCGGCGTCGAGCAAACCAACTTCCGCCTCTCCTCCTGGGACGGAGGTGGTCCTTCGGGCACGATCCTCGATCGAAGTCATGCCGCGCTCCGTGAGATGCCTTCGGAAGGCTGGTGCGATCTTCAGTTCTATTCCCTGATTCAAGGATCGAAGACGGTCTTCCTGAACCCGCTGCCGGCAAAAGTCCGCCCTCTGGTGCGGTGCATTGATCGTCCCACCCGCCTGGCGGATCGGGCTTATCTTTTCGAAGTGTCGGTAGGCCGCGGCAAACTCCTCGTAAGCGGCTTCAACTTTGCGCGGGCGATGGAATCCCAGGATCCGGGGGCAATCTTCTTTTTCGATCAGTTGGTCCGCTATGCACTCGGGCCGGAATTTGCCCCGAAGGCTTCGCTTCCGGAAAATGTTCTGGCTGGAAAGGCGGCGCAGTGATGCCCTCGGCTTCTGGCCCGAAGTCCTGATTCCATGATCGTTGACGTCCATACCCATTTCTTCAGACCCGAGCGTGACTTCGGCCCCGGCTTGCGGGCGGACTTGGCGCGATGTGGTGTGGATGCGGCCGCGTGGGGCGACGTGGGCGAGCGGCATTTGGAAACGACGCGAGCGGCCGAGGTGGCGGTGGTTTTTGGATTACGGGCGCAGGCGACCGGCTGGCATATCCCGAACGACGCGGTCGCCGCGCAAGTCCAACGCGCGCCGGAGCGGTTGCTCTTCTTTGCCGCGATCGATCCGGCGGCGGTTGGTTTCATGGAAGAACTGGAGCGATGCCACCGCGATTGCGGGGCGGTCGGAGTGAAGCTCGCGCCGCTCTATCAAGGCATCCATCCATCTGACCCGCGCTGCCGCGAGATCTATCGCTACTGCGAACGGCATCGATTGCCGGTGCTTTTTCACGCGGGCACTTCGTTCGTTGGGGGAACCTTGCTGGAGTATTCGCGACCGGTCCATTTCGATGCGGTGGCGGTGGACTTTCCGGAATTGCGGATGATCCTGGCGCATCTCGGGCATCCGTGGGAAGGGGAGACCATCGCGGTGATCCGGCGGCATCGGCATGTCTTCGCCGATCTTTCCGCGCTCTATTATCGCCCCTGGCAGTTCTACAATTCGATGCGGTTGCTCGTCGAATATCGCTCGGAGGCCAAGGTGCTCTTTGGCTCGGACTTTCCGTTCACGACCACGGGCAGCTCGCTCGCGGGTGTCCGCGGCGTGAACTCCATCCTGGCTCAGAGCGGGTTGCCGCAGGTGCCGTCGGAAGTCATCGAAGGCATCATTCACCGCGACACACTTGGCTTGCTTGGACTGCCGCATCCGGCGCGCCTCGCCACCGCATGAATCCGCCCTCCACCATGCAAGCGCTGCAAATGCGCGGACTCGGCGAACTCGTGCCGACCGAACTTCCGGTGCCGGTGCCGGGACCTCGCGAACTGCTCATCCGCACCCTCGCGGCAACCATTTGCACGTCTGACTTGCACGACCTCGCGCGCAACCCTTTTGGCATCCGATTGCCACGAGTGCTCGGACACGAAGCGGCGGGTGTGATCGTGGCGCGCGGAGTCGAGGCGGGAGACTGGCCTCTCGGAACCCGAGTCGCAGTCCATCCGGTCGTGCCGTGCGACGAGTGTGCGGAGTGTGAGCGTGGCTGGGGCCATCTCTGTTCGCGCCTGGGTCACTTGGGCCATGACCGCGATGGCGCGTTCGCCGAATACTTCGGGCAGCGCGCGGACCGCGTGCGCCCGCTGCCCGACGATGTGCCGGCGACCGTGGGCGCGCTGCTCGAACCAGTCGCCGTCTGTCTGCAAGCGGTCGCGCGCGCCGGTCAAGTTTGCGGTCGGGATGTGCTGGTTGTGGGCGACGGTCCATTCGGGAATATCATAGCCCGACTGGCGGGGCGCGGCGGGGCGCGTCGCGTCATCGTCGTCGGACGGACACCGTTTCGGCTCCAGCGGATTCGAGGTGCTGAAACAACAGAGATTGCGCCCAAAGCGTCCGTTGATGTCGCCATCCTCGCGGTCAGTTCCTCTCAGGCCGCGGCATCGTGTCTGGCGGCACTGCGGCCTCGCGGGCGGCTCGTGATTTTCAGCGCTTTGGTCGAACCAACCGCACTCGATCTGTTCTCGCTCCATCTGCGCGAACTGGAGGTCGTCGGAGCCTGCAACGACGAAGAACGCCTCGATGACGCGCTCTCATGCCTGAGCGACCCGACGTTGGCGCTGCACGAAATTGTCACGCACGCGCTGCCATTCGCGGAGTGGCCGGAAGCGTTTGCCCTGGCTCGCGATGGACATGACCGTGCGCTAAAAGTGGCGCTCACCTTTCCCGAAGCTGCATGAAGATCACCAACGTCGAAGCCTTTATCCTCGAATCGCCTTACGAGAACCGTCCGCCGGAAGGCAGCGACGAGGCGCACGGGGTCAAACATTGCCTGTTGCTCAAAGTCAGCACCGATGAAGGTCTTATCGGCTGGTCCGACGTCGAGACGGCGCCGCACGTCGCGGCCGCGGTGGTGAGCGCTCCGGAAAGCGGCGCCGGCATGTTCGAGGGTTTGCGCGCGCTCGTCGTCGGCGAAGACCCCTTCGAAGTCGAACGGCTCTGGGACAAGATTTATCGCGGGACGATTTATTACGGTCGGCGCGGCGTGGCGATGCAGGTTCTCTCGGGGTTCGACATTGCCTGCCATGACCTCATGGGCAAGGCCACGGGCCGACCGTTGCACAAGCTGCTCGGCGGCGCTCGGCGCGACCGCGTATGCGCCTACGCCTCGACTCTTTTCCGCGCGACGCCCGACGCGATGCGGCGCGCGTGCGAGTTCTATCTGGCCCGGGGATTCAAGGCGGTGAAGTTCGGGTGGGGCGTTTTCGGGCGGGACCGAAAGCAAGACCTCGCGCTGGTCGCCGCCGCCCGCGAGGCGCTCGGACCGGAGGTGACGCTGCTCGTGGATCCGGGCTGGATGGTGAATCGCAGCGCCCGGGATGCGATCGAGCTGTGCCGCGCGCTCGAGCCCTATGATATTTTCTGGCTCGAGGATTTCCTCCATCCCGAATGCTACGACGGCTACGCGAAAGTGAAAGCCGCGGGCGTCAAGACCCGGCTCGCCGCGGGCGAACAAGAAGCGACGGCGTGGGGTTTCCGCGAGCTGATTCACCGCGGCGGCATTGATGTGGTGCAGCCGGATTTGACGCGTTGCGGCGGATTGACCCAGGCGCGAAAAATCGCTTGGGAAGCCGAATGCGCAGGGGTGGATGTGTGTCCCCACGCTTGGCTCACCGACCTGCTCACCGCGGCGAGCCTGCACTTTAATGCGATCCTGCCCCGAGCGCTCTTTCTCGAATACAACGTCTGCGAAAATCCGATGCTGCGCGAGATCATTCGCAATCCCGTGCGGATGGATGCCGATGGATTCATTCCCGTGCCAGAGGGGCCGGGACTTGGCATCGATGTGGATGAAAGCGCGGTGAAGCGCTATTGCGTGAACTCATGATGAAGAACATCCCTTTGACCACCGACCCGGAACGTTTCGGGTGGATTCGCCAACACCTTTATGTGCCCGCAGTTTGCGATGTCCTGGATGGGCTCGGCGCGCGCGACCGCGCGATGCACCAACGGTTGCGTCCCCTCGATCCGGCGAATTGCGTCATCGTTGGGCGGGCACGGACATTTCGTTGGATGGACACCGATTACGTGCCGGAAAATGACCTTTACGGGCTGGAGATTGCCGCGATGGATGCCCTCGGGAAGGGCGACGTGGCGGTGCATTCGACGGACCCGGCGGGCACCAACGCTCCCTGGGGCGAGTTGATGAGCACCGTCGCCAAGCGAAACGGCGCCACCGGCTGCATCTGCGACAGCAACATTCGGGACTGCCGCAAGATCATGGCGATGGAATTCCCGGTGTTTTACGCGGGCATCCGTCCGCTCGACAGCCTCGGGCGGGGACGGGTCATGGCCTACGACGTGCCGGTGCGTTGCGGGGACGTGCTCGTGCAGCCCGGCGAGTTGGTGTTCGCTGACTTTGATGGCGTGGTCGTCATTCCGCGCTCATTGGAGGATGAAACGCTCGCGCTCGCGCACGAGAAAGTCACCAAGGAGAATCATTCCCGCCGCGACCTCCTGCGCGGGGATACGCTGCGCGCGGTTTTTGACCGTTACGGAGTTCTTTGACGATGGATGGATGAGTGGATGGGTGGATGAGTGGATTTCTGGATTAGTGAATCATGGAATACACAAAGCGACGCAATTTGAATCGCGGCTATATGAAGTTGGACGTCTGGCAGCGCGGGATGGATTTGTTTGAGATAGCTTACCGGCTGGCAGCGGCGGTGGCAGATTTCAAATTGAAGTCGCAGTTTACGGATGCGGCCCAGTCGGTCTCGGCAAACATCGCGGAAGGCTATGGACGACGCAGCCTTCCCGAGTACTTGCAGTTCCTCTACATCGCCAAGGGCTCGGTCGCCGAGGCTCTAACCCGGGCGTGCGGTCTGTGGCGAATGCGACTCATCTCCGACGCCGACTTCGAGGCCTTCGATAAGCTTCACTACGAGGTGGAGAACAAGCTCCTGGCCCTCATTCAATCGATGGAGGCCAAACGCGGCACCAACGACTGGCAGGACTCCCTCCCCACTCATCCATAAATCCACCAATCCATCCATCCACCAATCCATCCATCCACCAATCCATCCACCAATCCATCCA
>CAYHFE010000035.1:0-26065 GCA_964355375.1 uncultured Verrucomicrobiota bacterium | reverse complement strand
ATATGAATTCGACCGTCTCCTTCTGTGTTGGCATATCATTCCAGTTTTGTTGTGGGCCGTGGGATCGGCATCCGGGGCGGAGCGGTATTCCACATCAGTTCGATTTCTGCCCGGGTCAACCCGTAGGCTTGGTTGACGAGGTCGCTGAGGGCGCATTCCAGTTTCAACGCTTCGGCGGCGAGGGCACGGGCGGGTTCGATGGTGCGGGTGTGTTCCCCCCGCAAGCCCTGCACGGCGGCGGCGGTGAGCGGTAGCTTCTTTCCGCGGATGCGCTTCACTTCGGCCACCAGGGTGTCGGAGTCGAGTCCGGCCACGGCTTGGAGTTTGTTGCCGGGCTTCTCAATCGCGTATTCCATCCGCAGCCAGTCGAGCAATGCGCGCTGGGTCTGCTGCTGGCGGGCCGTGATTTCAATCAGGCTTCCAACTGCCTTTTCAGACGACTCGCGGACGGCAGCGGTCGGTTCGGCGATGGGAAGTGTCTCGACCATGTAAGACATTGGGGACAGCGCCTCGTCCTTGAGATGTGTGAATGTCCTCCAATTGTGCCACCAGATGAGCGGCGAGTTCAGCACAGCGAGAAGAAATGTATCCGCAGTGGGCAGGAAATAGGTCTTGTCGTTTCCAAGGAACCCAGACCCATCAAGCGCGTAGCGCGGGTGGTATTGAATCACCTGGTAGAACAGCTTCTTCTTCTCGAACGCTTCCCAGTAGGCACATGGACGCAGTTCCCACCAGTATTTCCCTTGATCCTGTCGATTCCGTAACTGTTCTTCCAGCGGCTTCAAGTGACCATACACGCTCGGATACTGCGCCTTGAATTTGTCTTCAGCCGCTCCCCCCAGACCAGCCCACGGCCAAGCGTGGTCGTTGCTGGACGGAAGGACGATCATCCAGAGTTTGGCCCAGTCCGTATTCCAGCGGGCGATGTCGCTTCCCCGAAGAAACGGCTTGATGACCTCCCTGCATCCGTCGTGCCCGTCGATCAGCTTCCGCTTGCAGTCATCATCGATCAGAAACGCCTCATTCAGCCCGGTCTTGATTCCATACAACGGGGCAATCCCGGTTACTTCCTTGAGCGTGCGCCGCCCCTCACGAATCCGCGTCAACAAGGAATTGACGGGCTTTGCCTCAAGCCTCCAGGAGTCGGCGCTGAGTTGGCTGATGTCCAACTCGGCCCCCTCTTTTTCAATCTGCACGCTCAGGTCGTCGATGCGCAGTTGATCGCGGGGAATCGTGCAGAGCCGCGCCGTCTTCGGCTTCGGCGCTTCGGTGGGTTTCTCCACCACGATGATGGACGGGAAGACATCGGCTTCCTCGAAGATCTGTTTGGCGTGGCCGAAATCCACCACGGACCTGACCCAAGCCTTCTGGCTGAAGAAGCGGCGGAGCGGTTCGCCGTAGCCCGCTTTCATCCATTTGTTGGTCACGATGAAGGAAAGCAGTCCACTCGGTTTCAGCACCCGCACGCCGAGTTCGTAGAAATAGACATACAGATCCGCCATGCCGTGAAAGGTTTCGTAATGGGCTTCGAGCCACGGCTTGAAGGGCGAGAGCAGTTCCTGCCGCACGTACGGCGGGTTGCCCACCACGACATCGAAGCCGCCCTGGGCGAACACTTCGGGAAAGGCGGCCGGCCAGTCGAGGGCCTTGGGATGCACGGCCGGATCGCTGATGACGCTGTTGCCCTCGCGAATGGTGTGGTCGAGGCTCGTCAGCACCTTGCCGCGCGCGGCCGTCTTGATCCACAGGCTGAGCTGGCAGATCTGGATGGCCTCCGCGTTCAGGTCCACGCCATAGAGGTTGTGTTGCAGGATCTGCCGGTCGAGGTCGAACAGGGTGCGTTGCCCGCGCAATTCTTCCAGCCGCGCGTTCGAGATTTCGTAAAGCGCGTGGAGCTGATCAAAAGCCTCGATCAGAAACGCGCCGCTGCCGCAGGCCGGATCGAGAATGCGGAGGTTCTTCAGTTCCTCCTGCCACGCTTCCCAGAATTGGATCAGCGCCTTGCGTTGCGGTTCGTTCAGCGCGTTCAGGTCATAAGCATTGGGATCGGCCAGTGCCTTGCGCGCCGTGCCGGTGGCTGCCGCCTCATGTTTACTGCGCAACGCTTCGAAGCGGACTTTCCAGACGCCGCCCAGTGCCTGTTCCACGTTATAGCGGGTGATGAAAGCCGGGGTGTAGAACGCGCCTTCCTTCTTGCGACGGGTCGTGGCCTGGCCGTCATCCACCGGCACGCCGCCGCTTTCCAGGCTGTGGCGCAACCGTTCGAGGTCGGTGATGGATTGCTCAAAGATGTGGCCGAGGATGTCCACGTCGATCACCGAGCGGACCTCGGTCTCCTCGTCCTCATCCGCCACTTCGCGCGCGGGCCGGTAATCGTACTCGGCAAGGTCCCGGAAATGGGCGCAGACATCGTCGGGCACTGCGAGGGCGTCCAAACCCGGATCGGCCGCGAACAGACCGCCGTTGTAGGCAGGGATGTTGAGACCGATGTTGCCAATGTCGATGGCGCGAAAAAGGCCGCGGAAGTTCTCCCAGATCGGTTTCGGATTGTAGGGATCATGATGGGTGAACGCGCGCTTGAGGGTGTCGGTGGGCAGCAGGCTGCGGTCTTCGCAAAAGGCGCAGAACAGGACGCGGTCCAGCAGTTTTTGAGTGCAGCGGAGAATTTCCTGCGGAGCGATCGCGGTGTTCTCGCGGCACAGCCGGGTCAGCACCTTTTGCCGGATATCCGCATAGAGGGCGTAAAACTGGTTGGTCAGTTCGCGCCCGACGGACTCGGAAGCCTTGAGCATTTCGTAAAGGTGGCAGTCGCGTTTTTCAGGAACAACGCGTTCCGCGCCCAGGAGGAACACGAAGCGTTTGAGCAGCGCGGGATCGGAAGCCAGCCGGATGGTCTCGAATCGTTCGTAAGCGTGCTGGTTCGATCCCTTGTGATAAAGGCGAGTTTCCCGCATCGACGTCACGATGATCCAGTCGCACGGAAGATTGATGGCGTAACGATAGGCCTGATCCACGGCGGACATGCGCCGGCCCGCAAACGGACGGTCCAGCGGGTCGCGGGTGCCCTTGCCTTCGACGGCGACGAGGAACTGTTCCTTGTCCTTCTCGAACCGCCCCAGCACCGCGTCGGCAAATTGGCCATCCACTTCGACGGGTGTTTCGCGCGACAAGGTGAAGATGTCCGCCGGCCCAGCCGGCCGGGTGTAGCCGAGCAGATAGCAGAAGATGTCGGTGAGGAAATCCGGGAGCAGATCGGTTTCCTTGAAATCGTCCGCGCGGCCCGAAGCGATCAAATCGGCCCAGTGCCGAAGCTTGGGTTTCAAGCCCTCGATTCGCTCGGGCAGCTTGAAGGAACGGACGTGCTGGCGGATGACCTCTGGGTGGAAGAGCGGCTTGGATTCGATGGCCATGGGTTGGGAAAGAGATTACCCGGTTCCCAAGAGCATTCCATGGCTTGGGGTGTCGGAGAGGAATCGCGCCTGCCGTTTCTCATCTTTCGTGATGTGCTCCACGCACCCCGCGCTGAACTCGGAGCGTTGGTCGGTATTCGGCACGGACGCTTTGTAGCGGAATCCGCGCGATGTGTCAGCAAGGATGGTGAATCCGCGCCGGCACCCCATCCGGTGAGTCCGCCACACCTGGCAAAAGCACACTCAGTTAAGGATAGGCCGGCTGACGCCAGCGGTCACTTTCAACTCAACTCTCGGCGGACGTTCGATGGACCCGCGGTCAAAAATGTTCAGAGTCATCACGTCTTGTTTGCAAAAGTTCAAGGGCGGGTTAATTTCAGGCCATGGCTGAGCCGAAGAAGAAGATCGTCCCGCCCTCGCCGCCCCCCAAAGCCGGCGGCGCAACGCCCGACGGTCCTCCGTCTTCTTTAAGCGATCTGCTGTCGCGGGAGGAATTGGACGCGCTCTCCACCCTGCATATCATTGATCTGATCGTGAGCAAGCTGCCCGCTCGCCACACGTCGATTCTGGACATTGTCTATCTGCGCGAGCGCATCGCGGCCTTGGAGGAGATGAATGACCAGGCCCGGGAAGCGATGGAAAAGCTGGACGCGATTGTGGAGAGACTTCGTTCTCCGGCGTTTCGCGTGGGCACGTTTCTGATGCCGCTCGAGCCGGACAAGGGTCATGTTTGCCTGGGCGGCACCGATTATGTGTGCCGGATTGATCCGCAAATCCCCTTGTCGAGCCTTCAGGTCGGTCAACGCGTTCTCTGCAACGAAGCGTTCGCCGTGATCCAAGGAATGGGCTTTGACCGCCAGGGGCCGATCGTGCGGCTGGACGAATTGCTCTCCGACGGCCGGCTCCGCATTGGTCAGGAAGCCGGCCTCGCCTCGGTCGTGGTGTCTCGTTCCGCGCTCCTCGCCAAAGAGAAACTGAAACCGGGTCTGGAGATTCGCCTCGACGCCAACCAACGAGTGGCGCTTGAAGTGGTGGGGGTGGGCAAACGAGTCGAACGCTCGCTGGAAACCGTTCCGGAAATGCCCTGGGAGGCGATCGGCGGACAGGATGAAGCGGTCCGGGCGATTCGTGACACCATCGAGATGCCCTTCCTGCACCGGGATTTGTTCAAACGGTTTGAGTATGCGGTCCCCAAGGGATTTCTCCTCTATGGGCCGCCGGGCTGCGGGAAGACTCTTTTGGGCAAGGCGACCGCCTTCAACCTGCGGGAGCAGATCAAGCAGCAATCCGGAGTGGATCGGCCGGAGTTTTTTCTCCACGTCAAGGGACCGGAGATTCTCAATATGTGGGTCGGCGAATCCGAACGGCAGGTCCGCGATCTCTTCGCGCAATGCCGGGAGCGGGCCTCCGATGGCGCGCTTGCTTTCCTCTTCATCGATGAGGCGGAATCGGTCTTGGGAACCCGCCGCGCCGGGCGGTCTCACAGCATCCTCAGCACGCTCGTGCCCATGTTCTGCACGGAGATGGACGGTTTGGAACCGCTCCAAAACGTGGTGGTCATTCTCGCCTCCAATCGCGCGGACCTGATTGATCCCGCCATTCTCCGGCCCGGACGGATTGACCGCAAGATTCGGGTGCATCGTCCCGACCAGGCCGGGGCCCAGAGGATTTACGAGATCTATCTGCGCGACTCCTTGCCTTTGGCCGAGGCGAAAGTGGATTTGGCGACCGCCGTGACCCAAGCGCAGTATGCCCGGACTCAGGAAAACCAGTTCTTGGAGGTCTTTTATCGCAGTGGCAAACGCGACATTCTCTATCGCGGAGACATGGCCAGCGGAGCAATCATCGCGGCGGTGGTCGAGCGGGCCAAGAGCCTGGCCATCAAGCGATCCATCGACACCCAACAGGAGACCCGGTTGACCCGGGAGGATCTCTTCACCGCCTTGCAGATGGAATATGCCGAGAACGATCTGTTCCCCGCCACGGATGTCACCGAGGACTGGATGAAGCTGACCGACTTTGATCCGGACAACGTAATTAAGCTGGGACCGGTTCGGCCGCGCAAGCCGGAACCGGTCGGAGGCGGGGTCATCTAGTCGAAGGAGTGCCACTCGCGACGGCCGCGGTTGGCGCGGCGAAACCGGGAGAACCATGATGCCCACGAGGAGAGGATGAAACCGCTCATCCAATTCGGCTTGGAAACCGAGATCGGCATCACCGGCGAGGCCGGGGAAGAGACGGACCTGGTCGCGGAGTCGATTGCGCTCGTGCGCAGCGCCACGGAGCCGGGAGTCTGGATGCGGTGGGATTATGAAAGCGAGGATCCGCACGCGGACATGCGCGGCTTTCGCGTGCGGGAGCTGCGCCAGGATTCCGACGAATCCAATTACGTGGCCCAGGACGTGGCGCGGGAATTGAGTTTCGTCGAGATCAAGAGCGACTTGGTCCTGGGCAATGGCGCGCGGTTCTACAACGATCATGCTCATCCCGAATACTGCACGCCCGAGTGCCAGTCCCTGGGCGATCTGGTCGCTCATGATCGCGCGGGCGAGCACATCCTGATGGGTTGCGCGCAGCGGTTGTCCGAGAAACGCCGGGCGCCGGTGCGTCTCTACAAAAATAACACTGATTTCCTCGGGCACAGTTACGGATGTCACGAGAATTATCTTCTGCCCCGGGCGTTGCCTTGGGAAACCCTGGCCCGGGGAATTCAGGCGTTCCTCGTCACCCGCCAGATCTTCGCCGGGGCGGGCAAGTTTGCGATTGAGGCCGAGGACAAGTTCGTGCGACCGGGCTTCCAGATTGCCCAGCGCAGCGATTTTTTCCGCGAGCTCCAGAGCGTGGACACGATGCAGCGCCGGCCCATCATCAATACTCGCGACGAACCCCACGCCAACCCGCAATGGTATCGGCGGTTCCACGTGATCATCGGCGATGCCAACATGTCGCCGTTTGCCACGCGGTTGAAGGTGGGATCCACCGCTCTCGTATTGGAGGCCGTGGTGCGCGATCCGGCGCGGCGCCACCTCCAACTGGCCGAGCCTCTCGCGGCCTTGCCGGCCATTTCGCGGGACCCGAGTTTTCGGTGGGAAGTCCGCTTGACCGGGGGGAAGGCATCCACGGCCTTGGAAATTCAGCGGAGCTACCTGAGCTTTGTGCGCGACGTCTGTGATCTGTCCCTGCCGGAGAAGCAGGAGTTGGTCGCCGATTGGGAAGGCGTGTTGAACGACTTGGAGGAGGATTATCGACGGTGTCGAGATCGGTTGGATTGGGTGGCGAAACTGGCGCTGGTCCGGGAGTTTCAGGCCGCGCAACACCTGAGCGACGACGATCCCTGGCTGCAAAGCGTGGACTTGGAATATCACCGCCTCGAAGTCAACGACGGACTTTACTACGGATTGGAGCAGGCCGGAGCGATGCGAGGTGTTCCCGATGCCGCGGCGGTCCGCGCCGCGGTGACGACTCCGCCATTGACGCGCGCTTATGTTCGAGGCCAATGCGTGCAGAAGTTCGCGGCGTCGGTGATTTCCGCGCAATGGGATCACATTACGTTGCAAGGAACGGGAGGGCCGATTAAGATTTCGTTGCTTGATTTGTTCGCGCCCGGTGAAGTGGCGCGGTATGCCAGGGCGATCGATGCCGCGCGTTCGCCCGATGATTTGCGATTGATCGGGAACGTGTCAGTTTAAGAAGAAGAATTATGCCAGACCAAGCACAGAAAACCCGTCCCTTGACCCCGGGTCCCAGTGGGGGTGGCGACGGCCCGAGCGCGCCGAAAGTGGACAAGCCCAATGTGGAAGAACTTTTGAAGCGGATGCGCAAGGTCGATCCCGATCAAGCCAAGCGCTATCGCCAGCGCACGGGCCAATGAATGATGCCACGCCGATCGCCGGCGATTTCCTTTCGTTGCTGACCGCGCGGCAGATCTTGCCCTGGCGCGGCGACGTCTCGCCGTCCGCTCCGGTGCAAACCCAGGGCACGACCGTTTTCGCGTTTCAGTTCGCGGGCGGGGTGTTGATGGCCGGCGATCGGCGGGCCACGGCGGGCAATCTGATCGTGACGGATCGGGTGGACAAAGTCATCGAGATTGACGCGGTCTCGCTCCTGGCCATCGCGGGTGTGCCGGCGATGGCGTTCGAGATGGCGCGGGTGCTCCAGACTTCGTTCGAGTACTATCGCCGCAGCCAATTGCAGCCGCTCAGTCTGCCGGCCAAGGTGCGCGCGCTGGCCCGGCTTTTGCGGGACAACCTGCCAATGACGATGCAAGGGGTTGGCGTGGTCATGCCTCTTTTTGCCGGTTTGGACCCCTCGGCGCGTCCGGCCCACGCCCAGATTTTCTTCTATGATCCGCTGGGGGCGCAGTTTCAAGCCGTCGGGCACGCGGCCTCGGGCTCGGGTTCTGGAACCATTCGGAGCGTCTTGAGCTTTCAAGAGCACTATGGCCAACCCCGGCCTACGGCTATGAACCTTCGGGAGGCCGTGCAGTTTGCTTTGCGCCTGCTCATGGTCGCATCCGAGTTCGACTCGGCCACCGGAGGGGTGAGCCCGGCGACTCGCGCCTTTGCCACGGTCAAGGTGTTGAGCCAGGAGGGCGTGCAAACGATCCGTCCCGAAGAGCAAGCCGAGTTTCTATCCGCATGATTGAAGAACCGTATCGCTGGTTGGAGGCCATTGGGAATCGGCGCGAGTATGTCCGAACTCAGATCAAGGAGGGATCGCCCGTCTTCGCGGTCAGCCTGCCCGAGGGAATCCTCCTGCTGGGAGTCGGCGGTGGCAATTCCAAGGTGTTTGAATTGTTCGATCGGCACGCCTTGGCGGCCCTCGGACATCCCGCTGACATCGAGAAGATACGCCAGGCCGCCATCGACGTCGCGCACGTCGAGGCGTTCACGCGGGCGCCGGAGGATGTGAGTTTGCGGCGTCTGGTCAGCTTTGGCCTGAGCCCGCAACTCAAAACCAATTTCGAGCAGATTTTCGGCGCGCCCTTCTTGGTCGAACTCTTATTGGCCGAGCTCGGCGCTCAGCCGGAGCAGGACGTGCTGCTGCGGCTCCATTTCGACGGCGGTTTTCAGATCCAGGCGGGTGGCGTGCTGGTGGCGGCGAGCGAGCCGGATCGGGAAGCGGCCGCGCAAACCTGGCTCAATGGATTCCTCCCCGCGACCGCGGACCGAGCTCGTTGGGTGGAGCTGTTCCTCCAAGCCTGGTGGGGCTTGGTCGAGAACCAGTCGTTCGCCGGCGAGAGTCCGTCCGAAGAAATGCGGCGAGCCGGCTGGCGCGAGGCGATCCGCGGCAAGGTCGTTGAGGTCGGATGGCTGGCGCGCCAGGGCGCGCGGCCCGCCCGATTCGAATGGGTCGCGTTCGAGCGTTTCGGGTTATGAACCGCGTGGTCGGCCTGGAAACCGAGTACGGATGCCTGACCGCCGATCCGTCCGGTCCTCCGAGCGCGGTGGGCCGGGTGCGGAATTGGATTTTCGAGCGGGCGCGGTATGGCTTGCCGGACATGCACCAGCGGGATTGGGATGAGCCGGCCGGCAACGGCGGGTTTCTGTTCAACGGCGGCCGGGCTTACCTGGATATGGGGCATTTGGAATATTGCACGCCCGAATGTCTTTCCTTGCTCGATTTGCTCCGCTACGACCGGGCGGGCGATGCCATCCTGGTCCAGGCCTTGCGGGATTTGCGCCTGTCGGATCATGTGAGTTTCATCCGGAACAATGTCGATCATTACTCGGGTGCGACCTTCGGCTGTCATGAGAATTACCTCGTGCGACGCTCGGCTCTGTTGACTGAAGCCAATGTCTTGTCCCTGCTCGCCTTTCTCACCTTGCGCCAGCTCTACGGAGGGGCCGGACGGGTCGGCGCGACGCCGGGAGCGGAGCTGCGCGGGGACTTGATCCGGCCCGGGGCGGATGGCCATTTCCAGATCAGCCAGCGGGCTGATTACATCAATAACGACTTGTTCGAGTGGGTTCAGTTCAACCGGGCGATCATCAACACTCGCGATGAGCCGCTCGCGGATGCGCGCAAGTACCGGCGCCTTCACCTTTTGCATGGCGATACGAGCGTTCTTCCGACGACCCTGTTGCTCAAGATCGGGACGACCTCGCTGGTCCTTGACTTGCTGGAGCGGGATCGAATGCCGAAGATGGTCTTGGCCGATGCGGTCCTCAGCTTTCGAGGCATGTCGCACCAGCCGGATGGACCGTGGCTGACCACGCTCGCCGATGGCCGGACGGAGAACGCCCTCGAGTTGCTCTTTCAGTTCTACGAAGCGGCGCGCAGCGAATTCACCGGACGCGACGATGAGACCAATGTCGTGTTGGAGATCTGGCAGGAGACGCTGACTGCGTTGAGCAAACAACCGGAAGCCCTGGTCGGCAAAGTGGACTGGATCACCAAGCGCTGGCTGTTTCAGCAATTTGTGGAACGGGAAAAGATCAGTTGGGTCGATCCGTGGCTTCGGTCGCAAGACTTGGAGTTTCACCACGTCGATCCCGCGCGCAATCTGGGCTTGGCTCTGGCCCGGACGCCGGCGCCTTGGGAAATCTCGCCGGCCGAAATCGCCGAAGCCACGCGCATCGCTCCGACCAACACTCGGGCTCAGATCCGCTCCCACATCATGCACCTGCTCAAGCACCATTCGATCCGCTACTTCGTCGATTGGGAGGTGATCGATGCCGAGGGCATCGCCTCCCTGAACCTGCTGAACCCGTTCGAGTCATCGACGGATTCGGTGGAGAGCTGGTGTCAACAGCTCAATGGGTCCAAGGCATAGCGGAAGCGAATCTCGTGGGAGCGGCGCGGGACAATGGTTGGGGGCGGTGCGGCGGAGCCTGGACTGAGTCGGTCTGGCAGGAAACTACCATCATGAAAACACCCGCAAATTTGCCGGCGGCGAAAGATAAGACCTTGTTCACGCCCGGCCCGTTGACCACCAGTCTCTCGGTCAAACAGGCGATGCTGCACGACGCGGGCTCCTGGCACTTTGAATTCAATGCCCTCGTCCAGCGGATTCGGGAGCGAATTCTGGCTCTGGCGGGCGTCACCCGCGAGTCAGATTATGAGGCCATTCTCCTCCAGGGCAGCGGCACATTTGGAGTGGAGGCCGTGTTCGCTACGTGCGTGCCACCCTCGGGAAAGGTCGCCGTGCTCGCCAACGGAGCGTACGGGGAACGCATGGGGCAAATGCTCCGTTGCACCAAGATTGAACAGGTCGTGCTCCGCGTTCCGGAGAATCGCCCGAGCGATCCTCTGGAGCTGGATCGCTGCCTGGCGTCCGATCCGGCCATCACCCACGTCGCGGCGGTGCATTGTGAGACGACCACGGGAATCCTCAACCCCATCGAGGAAATCGGCCGGGTGACGCAACGGCACGGGCGTTCCTTGATCGTTGATGCCATGAGCAGTTTCGGGGCGATCCCGATCAACTTTCGCGCTTCAAACATCGATTACCTGATTTCGTCGGCGAACAAGTGTGTGGAAGGCGTGCCGGGTTTTTCCTTTGTCATCGCCCGGCGGGTCGCCCTGCTGGCCTGTGAAGGTTACGCCCGGAGCCTGAGTTTGGACTTGCTCGAGCAATGGCGTGGCTTCGAAAAGAATGGCCAGTTCCGCTACACCCCGCCGACCCATGCCATTCTGGCCTTTGCCCAGGCACTGACGGAATTGGAGGACGAGGGCGGGGTGACGGCCCGAGGCGCCCGTTACCAACACAACCACGAGGTCTTGGTCGCGGGGATGAAGCGGTTGGGGTTTCGGGTTTATCTCGATCCGTCGGTGCAAAGCTGCATCATCACGTCCTTCCATTTTCCAGCGGACCCCAAATTCACGTTTGACGGTTTTTATCGCCGGCTGAGCGACAAGGGTTTCATCATTTACCCGGGCAAGATCAGCCAGGCGGAGACGTTTCGCATCGGCACGATCGGACGGATCTTCGAGTCTGATATGCGCGCTCTTCTGGCGGCTGTCGCCGAAACGATCGCCGAACTGCAACTCGACATGAAATGAAGACACCTGCGACGAAAGCATTCACGGTCAATTCGAGAACCTATTGTCCGCCCGCCCGTCCGATCGCGGTCCTCTGTTTGGATGGGTCGGCGGACGAGTATCTGGACGCGGCTTTGGTGCGCGGCCGCATGCCCCATCTACAGAGCCTGACGGTGCGCGGCCATCGCGGATTCGCGCGCGGCGCCTTGCCCTCGTTCACCAATGTCAACAACGCCTCCATCGTCACCGGCGTTCCGCCCTCCGTTCATGGCATTGGCGGGAATTTCTTTTACGATCCCGCCGCCGACCAGGAGGTGATGATGAATTCGGCCAAGTATCTGCGCGCGGAGACGATTCTGGCGGAGGCGTTCCGCGCCGGGCGCAAGGTGGGAGTGGTCACGGCCAAGGAAAAGCTGCGCGATATTTTCTCCCATGGGTTGGTCGGACCGGACGTTTCGTCGAATCAGGGCGATGGAGCCGGCTTGGCATTTTCGTCGGAGAAGGCGAATCAGGCGCGGGCCGCGACTCACGGGATTGAGGATGTGGAGAGAATCGTGGGACGATCCACGCCGGCCATCTACAGCGCGGAGGCCAGCCTGTATGTGCTTTGGGCGGGAGTGGCTCTCCTCGAGCAGGAGCGGGCAGATTTTCTCTACCTTTCGACGACCGATTACATGCAGCACAAATACGCGCCGGAAGCGCCGGAAGCCCTCGCCTTTTATGAAGCGATCGATCGGGAACTGGGGCGATTGGTGGCGTTGGGCGCGGTGGTGGGCGTGACCGCCGATCACGGGATGAATGCCAAGCAGAAGCCGGATGGTTCACCGAACGTCATTTACCTGGAAAGCGAATTGACGAAGAAGTATGGATCGGGCTTTCGCGTCATTTTGCCCATCACCGATCCCTACGTGGTTCACCACGGCGCGCTCGGTTCGTTTGCGGTGGTTCATCTGCCGGCGAAGACGAGCGCGCGCCGCAAGTTCAACATCCTCCATTTTCTGAATCATCTGCCGGGCGTGACCGAAGTTTACGGCCGCAACGCCGCCGAGAAATTGGAGCTCCCGGCCGATCGTCTCGGGGACATGGTGGTGCTGTCCGGGCGCAACGTGGTGCTGGGTCGCACCCCGGAGTATCACGACCTGAAAGTGCTCGAGTCGGGCTTGCGGTCGCATGGCGGCCGCTACGAGGAGATGGTTCCGTTGATCGTTTCCGAGCCGCTCACTCCGGAATATCGAGCCAAGGCCGCGGGCGATCCGCGTAATTTCGACATCTTCGATTTCACGATCAATGGGACGAAGCCGGGGTTGGAGTGGAAAGCCGGCCCCGTGGAACCGGCCTGAATCCGGTCGGTTGGGCAAACGCCGCGGTCCGCCCGCCGGGTGAATGACAGCCGGTTCAGAGTCTCCTTTTGCTTCTTGCGGCCCGTCTCGCGCCTCTTTCCTACTTCCAGCCCGCGAATGTCTTTGGTGAATGAACGTGCGCGATGAAACCGCCGCCGGGCCGGAGAGCGATGGCCAGCTTGCCCTCGGCCGGTGGTTTCACACCGCTTTCGATCTGACAGCCGGGGCTGGTTGGACCGTCGCGATAGAGGGTGAGTTCCCGGCCCGCGAGGTCGAAGCGGGAGAGATCCAGCTCCAGCGTGCGCGCCTCGGACCGGCAGTTCAGCACGGCCACATACCACTCGGCCCCACGGCGCCGGGCCTGGATGACGGTGTCGCCGATCACTGAGCCGGGGAGGATCCGGGTTTCGTCCCATGTGACCGGAACGGTGCGCACGAACTGGAGCAGCGGGCTGTTCAGGTAGGCCTCGGGGTTGTCCGGCCAGCAGAGAAATGGGGAGCTGAAGACCAGCACGCAAGCCATCTGGAAAATGGTCGTGGTGTTCTTCAGGAAGCGTGGTTGCACGTAGCCGGGCAGGAAGTCGGCGTGGCCGACAGCCAGGCGCGTGAACGGCAGCGCGCCGTAATGCGCCAGCGGGAGCGAGCCCCACAGGACGTGCTCCTGTTCGCGGATGCCCTCGCGCGTGATCTCGTTGGGCCAGGTGCGGGATTCTCCGGTGGGTTTGTTCGCGCCGTGGAAGTTGACCATCAATTGGTGCTGGGCGGAGCGGCGGAGCAGGTCTTCATAGGCGTCGATGACCGTTTTCCGCTCGGAATTAAAGAAATCGATTTTCACGCCTTTGACGCCGGCTTTCTGGCAGTTGCGGAAAAGTTCCTCGCGCGCCTCGACCGTCGTCAGTCCCGGACCATCGTCGCGTCCTTCGGGATAGGCGTGCCAGAGGACGATGCCAACGTTGCGCTCGGCGGCGTAGCGACAGAGTTCGGCCGCGCGCGCCCAGAGATCGCCGCCGTTCTTGAGCCAGCCCCACTTTTCCGTGCGCCAGCCGGCATCGACCAGGAGGTATTCGCAACCGGTCGCCGCCGAGACATCCACGAACCACTTCTGCCGATCCCATTGGGCGCCATCGTTGCCATAGACCATCCAGGTGCAGGGCGCCTTGCCGGGTTTGATCCAGGCCGCGTTGAGCCCGTCCGGGAAGAGCTTCGGATCAGGCGGATCACACAGCGCCGCGATGACATCGCTATTGACGAGGTCGTTGAGGTCCTGGCCCAGCACGATCACCCGCCATGGCGACACGACGGTCCCTTCGTGAGACCAGCCTTGCGGATCATCCTCAAACGCCGCGCGGAATCTGGCGCCGCCCTCGGGGCGAAGCGTCAGACCACTATACCGAAAAAGACTGGCTTCACTAATGAGTCCGAAGGTTCCATCGGCGAAGATGGTCGTGACCGGCGGGCCCAGGTGGAGGGCGCGTTTCTTGTTCTGAACCGTTTCCTCCAACGGGACCTGATCCGCGCGGGCGGACTGGTAAACGCCTTCGTAATCGCTGGTGTTGGACTGGAACCAGACGGTGGCATCCTTGGGCAATTGCCAGCCGGTGGATTCGCCTTGAACGCGTCGAAGGCCGTTCCCCGGAACCCGATAACGGAAGCCCGCGCCTTGGTTGAAGACGCGCACCTCCAAAGTCCAGTCGCCCGCGGCGGATTGGATGGGAATCTCCGAAGCCTGGCACTGGTTCGTCGCGCTGGTCTTGTTGCCGCGCCACGGAAAGATCTCCGAAATGCCGCGCGTCGTTGGCGCTCCGAACTTCGCGCTCGCACCGAGGTCGGCGGTCTCGATGATCACCCCGGCTGGCGCGGATTCAAGGCGCGGCTGGCCGTGCGAGGCGATGGAGTAAACCAGATGACCGTCCGGCGCAGTGGCCAGGTGGAATCGCACCGAGCCGTCCGGGCTGGTGAGGTCGAGGGTTGGATGGGCGGCGATCAGCGAGGTCGCCGCGAACGAGAGGAGCAGGGTGGAGCGGAGCATGGATTGAGCGATTGGAGACAGGCGGCGAGGTGAATCTCACCGAACCGCAATCCCTCAGGGGTTGATCGAAGCTATTTCAATGGTCAAACCTGAGCCGGCTTTGTCCAGGGATTCGCCTAGGGCGGACACCGTGACGCCAGCGGGCAAGAGTAATCGGGCGTGGGCTTTGAACAGGGGTTCGCCGGACATGGGCGCGCTGGTGCATTCGGTGGCCAGTTCTTCCACGTTCACGCCGTGCGCCGCCAGTGCGCTGGTAATTTCGCGAATGATGCCCGGCCGGTCTTGTCCGACCACCTCCAATGACGCCAGCCTCAATTCACCGGCCGGCGGCGCGGATTCATCGGAGCGGACCACGACTTTGAGCTCGGGCAGGGCGGAGAGCGATTCTTCGAGGGCGGCGCGCCGGTCGCCCGGAACGTGAACGCGCAGGATGCCGGCAAATTCGCCACCCAACCGGCACATCCGGCTTTCCAGCCAGTTGCCACCGTGCGCGGCGACGAGACGGGCCAGGGACTCGACCAAACCGGTGCGGTCTTTGCCGATGACCGTCATAACGAGCGCTTGTTGCATGAGCCAGTGTGACTGAAAAGGAAATTGTTCTATCTCGCGCGATGAAGCATGTGCGAACGGGAGAGGCCGTTCAAGATGAAACGGGCTGGATGCAGCAGTTCTCATTTTGACTCAGGACCCGGTCCGTTCCACGCATGTAGTCCCGGCTTCAGCCGGTTTTCACGTGGCGACCGGCTGAAGCCGGGACTACATACTTGTCAAAATGAGAACTGCTGGGCTGGATGAAACGGGCGGGTATGAGAGGGCTTCGACCTTGATTATTTGGCTCGATAGAACTTCATTCCGCCGCGGGGAGTCCCCGCTAACGGGCTCCGTGAAAGGCCTCCTGAATTCCAGAGGGACCTGGAGCGAATGACCCTTGCTTCAAGTCAAGGTTCTGATCCGTCCGGCCCATTACGTTCGGGGTTTGAATGACACGACGGAATCTCAAACACGTCATCGAATTTCTGTCACCGCGATCTCTTGCAGTGTTGGCCAGAGACAAAGATAGAGCTAAATCTTGAGACGCAGGAATTCCCATGGCCTCGACATCTGAGTCTGCGAAAATCCTCCTGGTCGATGACGAACCGGTCAATCGCAGCGTTGGTTCGCGAATGTTGTCAAGACTCGGATATCTGGTTGACGTCGCGGGAGACGCTCGGGAAGCGATCGAACTCATTGGGAAGAAGTCCTACGACATCGTCTTCACTGACATCCAGATGCCCGAGCTCTCCGGACTGGAAGCGTTGAGGTTGTATCGGGAAGCGGATCAGGTGGAGGGGCGTATCCGACAGGTTCCGCTAAGAGTCATCGCCCTGTCAGGCGACGATTCGGAACTTCATCGGCAAGAGTACCTCGCCTCCGGAATGGACGATATGATGGGCAAGCCGGTTCGGCCAGACAAACTCCGGGCGATAATCGAGAAATGGATGCCGCAGCGAACCGGTTCGTCGGGCTCCAACTCCCCAGGAACGTCCTCCGAAGCCCCGTCCCGGTGAAAGGGAAAGCCGTCAACCGCATTGAAGAATATGAATGAGATCAAACCCGTCGAGATCGAAGTCACCCGGAAGATCGATCTAACCGAACAGCATGTGGGCGTGCTTGATATGCACTCCTTCCTGAACCTGTTCAATGTCCTTCTGGGCGAGCTTTACCTCATCGCCATGGATGCGGGGAGCGGACAGCCCTTTCCCCAGACCATCGCCCTCGTTGAACAAGTCAAAGCCCTGTTGGAGGACCGGAACCAGCACCAGACGCTGGGGTTGCGGCTGGAAGAGATGCCACGCTTGTTTGAGACGGAATTGAAGACGTTTGCCGAGGCCAGACCCGATCTTTCCGACACCCCCGCGATGATCGAGTCCGTCGCCAATGTCCGCTCGGTGTGCAACGTGATGAAAGTGCGAGTGGCTGAGTATCTGGAGCGGATTGATCAACCCGACGCTTGGAAGATCCACCGGATCGCCACGTTGCGAGACAATTTCTGCAACTTCTTCGCCGCCTTGGAACGGAATAGCAAGGGCCGTTTCCATATCGTCTTCAACATTGCTGCCCAGGAAGAAGGGGATTATGTGGTCAATTTGTCGATCGAGAGCCGGGAAGCCGACACCATCGCCATGCCTCCGGTCCTGCAGGACGTTTTTAGAGATTTGATCGCCAACGCTCGGAAGTACACCGCGCCCGGCGGATCGATCACCGCCGGTCTCAAGGACGACGGCGAGAAGATTCTGCTCGCGGTTTCCGATAATGGGCTTGGCATCCCCGTGGATGAGATTGAGAAGGTCGTCGAATTTGGCTACCGCGCGACCAACGCGCGGGATCGCCGGACTCAAGGCGGAGGGTTTGGCCTGACCAAGGCGTATGCGACGGCAAAAAGATTCAAGGGTCGGATGTGGATCAAATCCAACGTCGGTCTCGGAACCAAGATTACGATTCACATCCCGAGACCGGTTTAGCTTCCGTGGTCCGCCTGAGGTTGTTTTCCGCCCAGGTTCTCATGAACCGGACGCCCGCCACCGAAGACACCGATTTGGCCTGATGATGCCCGATCTCGGAGATGTTCCGGCGTTTGCATTTCGCCTCGCCTGGCCATGAAGAGCGCGCTCAGGAACGCTCCGGCTTTTGGCGACCCATCATTGTGTCGGCCGTCGAGAAGCCCCAGAGCGACGGCGTGTGCTTGAGCATCTCCACGAGTTGAGCGTCCGCCTCGGGAAACGGGTAGTCGTCCAGTTGGCTGGACTGGATCCACGCGTAGGCTTGGCAGCCCAGTGCTCTGGGTTCCTGTTCCCGCCAAAGACAGCGAAAGAACTTCAGTTGAACGGTCTTCCCGGGGTAGTGATGGAGGATCGAGGTCAAGAGTTCCTGGGGCTCAACCAGGATTCCCAGCTCTTCGTGCAACTCTCGTTGCAGGCACGTTTCAAACGACTCCCCGGGTTCCTTTTTTCCGCCGGGGAATTCCCACAATCCACCGAGGTGATCCTCCGCCCGCCGCTGAGTGATGAGGAGTTTTCCCTGGCGAAAGACCAAGCCCGCTGCCACTTCGATCACGGGCGAGGAATCGGAGCGGGCTGGGGTCATTCGTCGAAAGGGGGAGTCCGGGAAGGTCCGAGGCCAAATCGCGTGCCGGGAGATCAACGTCCGATGCTTTTGTAGATGAAACCCAGATGCTCCATCTCCTCGACATCGAACAGATTGCGCCCGTCGAACAGGATCGGATGAGTCATGGCGCGCCGGGCCTTTTCCAGATCGAGCTTCTTGAATTCAGGCCATTCGGTGGCGACGACCAGAGCGTCGCAGCCGTCGGCGACCGAATTCATGTCCTCGACAAACGTCGCTTGGGGCAGGATGGGTTTGGCTTTCTCCATCGCTTTGGGATCATGCACGCGCAGTCGGGCTCCCTCTTTGAGCAGGCGCTGGCAGAGTTCGATCGCGGGCGACATGCGGACGTCATCGGTGTTCTGTTTGAAGGCCAGCCCGAAGATGCCGATGGTCTTGTCCTTGAGCACCCAGAGCGTCTCGGCGATTTTCTTGAAAAACCGATCCATCTGCTGGGCGTTAATCCGCTGCACTTCTTTAAGGAGGGCAAAATCATAGCCGACCTGTTCGGAGATCTTGATGAAAGCGCTCAGATCCTTCGGAAAACAGCTCCCGCCAAAGCCGAGTGACGCGTCGAGGAAGCGGCGTCCGATCCGGGCGTCCATTCCGATGCCATTGGCGACCTCCTGGACGTTGGCCCCGGTCGCTTCACAGATGACGGAGACCGCGTTGATGTAGGAGATTTTCAGGGCCAGGAACGAGTTGGCGGCATGTTTGATCAGTTCGGCTGAATTGATGTCCGTGACGATGATTGGCGCTTGGAATGGAGCATAGAGCTCTTTGAGGGCGGCCACGGGCCGGGGCGAGCGCACCCCAATGACGACCCGGTCGGGCTTCATGAAATCTTCCACGGCGAAACCTTCCCGGAGGAACTCGGGATTGCTCACCACGTCGAACTCGACCCGGGACTTGCAGTATCGTCGAATGGTCTCGGCGACCTGATCTCCGGTTTTGACGGGCACGGTGCTCTTATCGACGACGATCTTGTAGCTCGTCATGACATGGGCGATGTCCCGTGCGACTCCCTCCATGAAGCTGAGGTCCACCGACCCGTCGGGCATTGGCGGCGTGGGCACGGCGATGAAAATGACGTCCGATTTCTCAACCCCTTCACGCGTGGACGAGGTGAACACCAAACGCCCCGCGGCGACGTTTTTCGGCACCAATTCTTCAAGGCCGGGTTCGTAGATCGGAAGCTCGCCTCCTTGAAGGAGCCGGACCTTCGCTTCGTCGCAATCCACGCAGGTGACGCTATGGCCGACCTCGGCGAAGCACGTGCCGGTGACCAAGCCGACGTAACCGGATCCGATGATGGTGATCTTCACCGTCGCGGGGTCTTCCGTGTGCCGGTTCAGGGCTTGGGAGCGGGCGCATTCGTCGCGCTGCCGGTCGCCGGGACACCCGCCGGGGTGGTGGTGGTGGCCAGGGCAGCCGGAGCGTTGGTCTTGGCGAGAGCGGGGAACTTGGTCAGGAGAAGATCCTTGCGTTTTAGAGCTTCGGTGCTGGCGCTCCCGGGCGTATTCGGACGGACCAGCTCATCGTAGGATTTCAAAGCCTGTTCGGGCTGGTTCTTGAGTTCGAAGAGCCGGGCCATGGCCAGTTTGGCGTTGTCGAGGACCGACGAGTTTGGGTACTGCGTCAGCAAGCTTTGGTAGCTGGCCAGGGCTTCATCAAGCTTGTTTTGGGCTTCGAGGCAGGCGGCCTTGCCATAGGCGGCGCCGGCGGCCAAGGAATGCTGGGCGTGGCGCTCGAGGAAATGGCTGAATTGGGCATGCGCTCCGGCGTAGTCACCCTGGGTGAAATGCGCTCCGGCTGCCAGGTAGGAAGCGCGCTCGGCGGCGTCTGTGCCAGGGAAATCGGCCGCGATCTTCAGGTAAGTCTTCGCATCGGGTGGACTGGTTTTCTCGGTGGAACCGAGCGGCGTGCGCAATTCCAGAAGCGCGTCGCTCGCGGCCAGTTCGGCCTGGTGGCTTTTCCAGCGATACGCCGAAATTGCGAAACCCACGACGACGGCGATTACGGCCGTGGTGGCCAGACGTTTTTTGTTCCCTTCGAGCCAAGCGAGGAACTCGTAGAAGCCAACGGACCCAGTCGTTTCAGAACTCATATTGTGAAAAACTTCTCAAGGGGCCGACCAGAAAGGCAAGCTTGAAATCAAAGTTCCCGCTTTCGCGGGCGTGATCAAGGGTGGGTGAGGGTCTGGAGCGCGGTCATCCCGGGCTGCGGTTCTGCGAGCATCCTGCCCGGAGTTTGCCCTGGCCGCAGGACGCCGCCAGAGCCAGCACGCAGGATGCGTGCGCTACCCACTGACTCTTAATCACACCCCGCTTTCGCCTTGCCAAAAGCAGGTTCCATTTCCTAACATCAGGCATGGACCAAGCGGCGCAGTACATTCCAGTGTTGATTCTCCTCGTTGTCGCGGTGGCGTTCACTGGAGGAATGCTGGTCGCGTCGGCTCTTTTGGGAAGGCGGGGGCGGGCCGATCGGGCGAAGAATACGCCGTATGAGTGTGGCATGCTGCCGATCGGTGAGGGGAACACCCGATTGTCCGTGAAGTTTCACCTCGTGGCCATGCTCTTCATCCTGTTCGACATCGAAGTCGTGTTTCTCTACCCGTGGGCGGTGGTCTATAAGCAAATGCTGCGCGACCACGCCAATCTCATTTTCGGCTCCATGCTGACGTTTTTGGGGATTTTGTTCGTCGGCTACATCTATGCGGTAAAGAAGCGCGCGTTCGATTGGAGGAGCTGAACGGGAAACACTCGGCCGACCGACCCAAAGAACGCTTGGACCATCTCGTGGCATCGGCGAATGTTTTGGCTTTTCCAATGAGCGGACGCGTTCCGTAACTCCACCTGGCTAACCAAGCTTATGATCAAATTTGGAACCTCCGGCTGGCGAGGCATCATCGCTGGCGATTTCACCTTCGACAACGTCCGATTGGCGTCCCAGGCGATCGCCGATTATCTCTGCGCGGCGATTAAAGACCCGGAATCGCCGATTCATCGGCGAAAGCCGATCGTCATCATGGGTCACGATACCCGGTTCCTGGGACGCGAATTTACCTTGGCGGCGGCCGAGGTCCTGGCAAAAAACGGATTGATTCCGCTCTTGTGCCAGCGGGATGCGCCCACTCCCGTCATTTCCCACACCATCCGGGTGCGCAAGGCGATTGGCGGGATCAACATGACCGCCAGCCACAATCCCGCCGAGTATCAGGGATTGAAGTTCTCGACCAGCGATGGCGCGCCCGCGCCGCCCGAAGCCACCCGGCAGATCGAATCCAATGTGGTCATGCGCGAGGCTCAGAAGTGGAGTTTCCAGGGGGGCAATGGCCGTCCCTTCCAATGTCAAACGATCGACCCGCAACCGGCTTACTTCAAACAATTGCGCAAGCTGGTGAATTTCGACGCCATCCAAAAGGCCAAGCTCAAGATCGCCGTCGAACTCATGTATGGGACGGGACGCGGCTATCTCGACACCTTGCTCGCCGAGGCCGGCGTCAAGCTCACGGTTTTCAACGATCAGCCGAATCCCTTGTTTGGCGGGCATCACCCGGAGCCGAATGAAGAGGGGATGGCGGCGGTGCGCGACTGTATCCTCAAGGGCAAAGCGAGCTTGGGGCTTGGCCTGGACGGCGACGCGGATCGTTTTGGGATTGTGGACAAAGATGGAACCTGGCTGACGCCGAATCAGGTGCTGGCGCTGGCTCTCTATCATTTGCGCAAGAATCGAGGATGGACGGGCGCGGTCGTCCGAACCGTGCCGACGAGCCACCAGGTGGACGCGGTGGCGGAACTCTTGGGCGTGAAGGTGTATGAAACCCCGGTGGGCTTCAAATACATCGGGGCGCTCATGGAAACCGAGGCCGTTATTGTCGGCGGCGAGGAATCCGGGGGCTTGAGTGTCAAGGGACACGTTCCCGAGAAGGACGGGGTGCTGGCTTGTCTGTTGATGGCCGAGCTTGTGGCCACCGAACGGAAATCACTGGGACAGATCCTCAAACTGATCGAGAAGCAAGCCGGCGAATTCCATACCGAACGCATCAATGTGGCGATTCCGGCGGAGAAAAAGGAGAGCTTGCTGAGAAGATTGGCGGCGGGTTTGGAGAAGATCGGCGCCTTTCGGGTGGAGAAATTCATCACCACGGATGGCTTCAAATTCCTGCTCCCCAACCATGAGTGGGTGGCCTTTCGCGCCAGCGGAACCGAGCCGCTGATTCGCTGCTACATCGAAGCGAAATCGGCGGCCCATTTGGAGAAGCTGCGCCGGGCTTGTCGGGTGCTATTGTTGAGCTGAGCCACAAGTATGTCGTCCGAATGGGGGAGCATACGCGCCCTCGCCTGTGCCGGCCGGCGCCCCGCCGGTCGGAGTGAAGACGTAAGGCAATCACCAAACGGTGACTCGTTCGCAAGCGTCAGTGTGGTCGGCGAGGGCGCCGGCCTGTTCGGCAGACAGGCCGACCACCGCACGCGAGGGCGCGTGCGCTCCCCTTCTCAACGGAATCGTTACGGCTCGACTCCCACGAGATAGGATTTCTCAAACAGGCGCCGCCGCACGGTCGATTCGCTGCAAGACCCGGTCGCGGCCGAGGATTTCCAGGAGGTGGTAGAGGCTGGGGCCGGCGCCGCTCCCGGTGCAGGCCAGACGGGTCGGATGCACCAAGACACCCGCCTTCACCCCGAGTTCCGCCGCCACCGCTTTGAGCGCTTTCTCCAAATTGACGGCGGTGAATTCCGGCAGTTCGGCGTAGGCTTGTCGAAGTTTGGCCAGCCGACCCAGGTTGTCCGGGTTGAATTCCTTGGCCGCAACCGCGGGATCAAGGGTTAGTTCCTCTACGAAATAAAAGCCGCCATACGCGCCCAAATCGGTGAGCCGTTTGACTTTGCCTTTGCAGGTGTCGAGCGCCGCTTGGACGTAGGCGGGTGGGTATTGATCCAGGGGATAGCCCGCCCGCCGCAGGGCTTGCGCTCCCAGATCGCGAAAGCGCTTGTCGCTGATCTCGCGCAAGTATTCGCCGTCCAACCACTGCAGTTTGCCGAGGTCAAAGCGGGCGTTGTGACGGAGGATCTGGGGGAGATCAAACAATTGAACGATTTCGTGGATGGGCACCTTTTCCCGATCGTTTTTAGGCGACCATCCGAGCAGACAGAGGTAATTCACCACCGCTTCCGGAGCGTAACCCTCTTCCTCGTAAGTGGCGAGGGAGGCCCCTTGATCGCGCTTGCTCATCTTGGTTCCGTCCGGATTCAAGATCAGCGGAATGTGCGCGTAAAACGGCGGCTCCACACCGAAGGCGCGAAAAAGCGCGATGTGTTTCGAGGTGTTCGACAAGTGGTCCTCGCCCCGAATGACGTGGGTGATGCCCATCTCCAAGTCATCGATGACGTTGACCAAGTGAAACACCGGCTGGCCGTCGGACCGAACGATCACGAAATCGGGATCCAGATGCTCGCGGTCCGTCAGTTCGCGGCGGACCTGGCCCACGACCAGATCGGGGATGATGATCGGTTCCCGTTCCATCTTGAATTTGACCGCGCCATCATCGTCGTAGGCGAACCCTTTGTCCTTCAGCTCTTGAACTCGCCGGCGGTAAACGTCACCGCGGCGCGACTGAAAATAAGGGCCGCGGTCTCCTTTGCTTCCATCCTCGGGCGAGCCGCTGACGGGTCCCTCATCCCAATCCAGGCCGAGCCAGCGCAATCCCTCGAGGATGACTTGGACGGCTTGCTGGGTGTTGCGCGCGGCGTCGGTATCCTCGATGCGGAGGATGAAGACACCACCCGTATGACGGGCGTAAAGCCAGTTAAACAAAGCCGTGCGGGCTCCTCCAATGTGAAGGAAGCCGGTCGGACTGGGGGCGAATCGAACTCGGACGTTCATGGGGTGTGAATACCAGTTGGTTCGGAAAAAGAAAAGACCGGGCTCATCGCCCGGTCTTCTGGAATCCAACTTCAGGACGGTTGACCTACTGTCCGACCACCCGATAGAACTTGCTCGCGCCCGTGGTTTGCGCGTTGTAGGAGCCGGCCGGATTGCCCGTCACGTCGGTCCACGGACCCGTCACAGCCGAGGCTTCCTGCAGCTTGCCGCCGCCGGTCCAGGTGATGGTGAGCGCGGTGCCGGTGCGCGTCAGCGGGCTCAAGGTCGGGCGCAGCGGCGGCAGAGTGCCGGTCAGGCTGCCTCCCGCTTTGCCTTGCGCATAGATCTGTTGCGCTTCGGCAACGGTCAGCGCGCGATCCAAGATGGCCACTTCGTCCGCGTAACCGCGCCAGCGCTCGAGTGTGCCTTGGCCGCCCAAGGACAGCGGTTGGGGATTCGTCGGGACGCTCGCAATCGTCCGGGTGTTGGCCAGTTCACCATCGCGGAAGTAGCTGAGCGTCGTTCCTTTCTTGACGACCAGATGATGGGTCCATTTGTTCGTGACGAAGTCAGTGTAGTCAACGTCCTGAACGGTGGCTCCCGCGTTGACGTGCCATTCGAACTTGCTCGGCGTGAACTTGACGAACTCCCGCGGAGCGAAATCCGCCCCGGTGCTTCCGGTGACCGACCGGTAGCGATTGCCGAACACGAGGTTGTTGTCGGTCGCGGTGGCGGTGCCGGTTTCGTCCGACTTGATCCAGAGCGACCAGGTGAAGTCGCTGTTGGTGGTCATGGCCGGGAGGATGGTTCCGAAGTCAATGACGTTCGTTCCATTCGATCGGTAAACGGTGCCCCGCTCCGCGTCTTTCACCCAGGCCCCCGTCGCGCTGTTGAGGATCTTCCCATTGTTCCCCTTGCCGCTGGAGTCGGTCACCACATCGCCGGCGGTGTCGTCCATCCGCCAGTAGCCGAGCAATCCGGGCATCCCGCCGCCCGCTCCACCCACAGGCGTGGTCGGGTCATCCTTCGGTTCCGGTTGGCCGATGACGGTGAAGAAGTTCATTTCGCGCGGGGAAGTCACGCCCTGTTCGGGCTTGCCAAGCAGGTTGATCTCGCCTTTGGCGGCGATGCAGATTTCCTTGGTCGTCATGGCGACGCTCATGCCCAACGTGCGGATGCCCGCCTTCGCCGAGTTGGCGAACGCGAGGAAGCTGGGTGTCACCGGCGTGATCGCATTCTTCGCGGCGTCGAAGGACAGGACGCGGGCGGCGACTTGCTCGAATTCATAGCCCGGGGGTTTCGAAACCCACGAGACGACGATCCGGTTCAGCGCATCCACCGCCAGATTGACGCGGTCGAAATCGCCCGCGAAGCCGGGTTCGCTGACGTCGGCGGTGGCCACGAATTTCTGCGTGCGCGCATCCCAAGCGGTCACTTTCACGATCTGTCCATTGCTGATTTTTCCCGCCAGGAAGACGTAGGGGCTGTTGACGTGGCCGGCGATGCGAGTGCCGTCGCCGCGGCCGGTATCGAACGTCGAACCCGACGTTGCTTGATCGGCTTTGCCGAGGAGATTGCCGCTGTTGGCGTAGAAGAACAGGTTGGTGTGAACGCGCACGCAGAACCCGCCTTTGTAGGAGGCGACGTTCGACCAAATGTCCTGTTTGTCCACGACGAAGCTGTCTTTGACCACGGCGCCATTGGGGGCCAGAATCACCGCGGTGGTGATATTGGCGGGATCGCGGACTTGGGATCGGTCATCAGCCGCGACGATGAAGTTGCCGTTGTCGAGGCAGGCGATGTCGCCGCCGAAACGGCCGATTTGGTTGCCCGCCGCGGCGCCGCTGGTCAAGCGCCCATTGATGGCGTCAATGGCCTTGCTCAGAGGAGTCTGGGCCAGCGTCGTCGTGTTCAATGAATAGGCCTGAACGGTCGCAAAACGTCCGTCGCCGAGCCGGTCGAAGCCGAGATTCCAGCGATTGTCGCCTTGAAATCCGGGCACGACGTGAACAGAGGTTTCGCCGCCGACCATGAAGTTGACCGCGCCGGGGCGTTGGTCGCCCGCGACTCGTCCGGGGTTGCCATTTTGGCGGGAGAGATTAATCGCGCCTTTGAAGGGCTGGCCATTGTCCGCGTAGAACCCTTCCCCAAGTTTCATCGATTTGCCGTCAACGGGCTGGAGGCCGACGACGTAGCGCTGCTCGGTGGTTGATCCATCGGCGAAGGTGTTGCCCTCAATCAGGAAGGTGCTGGTCCCCACAACGCTCACGTAAGGCTCCCAGTTTCCGAGGGCGTCCAAT